>DATHVO010000167.1:0-7807 GCA_035461265.1 Longimicrobiales bacterium | reverse complement strand
GGCTGCTCCTTCTCTGGATCGCCACGCTCGTAGCGGCGGCGCTGGAGATGGTTGGCATCGGTGCGATCCCGGCCTTCGTGGCGCTCATAACGGATCCCGGGCGTCTTATGGCGATGCTGCCGGGGGAGACCCTGCCGCGGCTCGTCGCGGAGACCGATACTGCCACGCTCACGCTCGTGGGCGCCGGCGTGCTCACGGGCGCGTTCCTCCTGAAGAACATCTATGTGGCTGCCCTGGTGTTCGTGGAGAACCGGATGCTGCGTGACCACACGGTCGTCCTGTCCGACCGGCTCTTCCGCGCTTACCTCTACAGCCCGTATATCTTCCATCTGGGTACGAACTCGGCACATCTGGTCCGCAACATCGGGACGGAAGTGACCACTGCGGTCCAGACCATCCGGAGTGCCATGCTCGCGCTCCGCGAGGGGCTGGTCCTGGTGGTCATGTTCCTGCTTCTCCTCCTCATTGATCCCCTGATTTCGCTCTCCGTGTTTCTGGTGCTGACGGCGGCGGCGGCCGGGTTCTACATCGCGGTGCGCCGCCGGCTGGCGGCGCGGGGCAGGCTGGCGCAGGAGCATCGTGCGCGACAGGTCCAGGTCATCAATCAGGCATTCGGCGCAATCAAGGACGTGAAGATCCTGGGGCGGGAATCGTATCTGGCCGCCGTCCTGGACCGGGAGACAGCGGGGAAGGAGCATCACGAGTTCTTCCAGCGCGTCATCGGCGCCTTCCCCCGCCTGTTCCTGGAAGTCGTGGGGATCGGATCGGTCCTGCTCGTGGCGGCGATGTTCGTGGTCCTCGGACGGTCCGCCTCGACCATGCTTCCCGTGCTGACGCTGCTGGCTGTGGCGGTGGTCAGGATGGTCCCGGCCTTCAACGCCATCACCACGTCCCTCGCCGGGATGCGCTTTTCCTGGCCCAGCTTCGAGCTCGTGGCCCGTGAGCTCGAGAGGCTCCCACCGCCCCCCCCTTCGGCCGACGGAACGGCGGCCGTCCGCGCACCGTTCACTGCCGTGTTGTCCATGCACGACGTCGGGTTCGCGTATCCCGGCTCCGACTCGCCCGTCCTGAGGGGCATCGATCTCGAGATCCGGCGCGGCGAGGTGGTCGCGTTCATTGGCCCGTCGGGGTCGGGCAAAACCACCCTCGTCAACCTGCTCATGGGCCTGCTCACACCGACGGTGGGCCGGATCCGCATGGACGGGCGGGATGTCGCCGAAGGCGGGGCAGGCTGGCGGCGGCAAGTGGGGTACATACCGCAGGACCTTTACCTCCTCGACGATTCCGTTCGACGCAACATCGCGTTCGGCCTGCCCGACGGGGAGATCGATGACGCCGCCGTCGCCGGGGCCGTCCGGGCCGCCCAGATCGAGGATCTCGTGGCTGCTCTGCCGCAAGGCCTGGACACCTTCATCGGCGAGCGCGGCGCACGCCTGTCCGGCGGCCAGCGCCAGCGCATCGCCATCGCCCGTGCCCTCTACCACGATCCCCCCGTCCTCGTGCTGGACGAGGCCACCGCGGCGCTGGACAGCGAGACGGAGGGAGCGGTCATCGACGCCATCAACCGGTTGCGCGGCGACCGTACGATCATCATCATCGCCCACCGGATGTCCACCGTTGCCAGGTGCGATCGCGTCTACCTGCTGAGGGACGGACAGATCGTGGACGCCGGCACGTTCGCCGAGCTGCGGCGGCGCCATCCTCATGTCGAATCCGACGCCCTGGCCGACGTGGCCGGCGACGGCACGCCGCCCGAGAGGGTGGAGATCACATGAACGGAAGATCGATCCTCGTCACCGGTGGGACCGGGTTCTTCGGCCGGACCTTCGTGGGGGAAGTGCTGCGGCGCTGGCCGGACGTGTCCCGCCTCGTCGTCTTCAGCCGGGACGAGCTCAAGCAGTACGAGATGGCACAGGCCTATCCGCAGAGTCGTCATCCGCAGCTTCGCTTCTTCATCGGCGACGTGCGGAGTCGCGAGCGGCTGCGGCGCGCCCTCGAGGGCATCGACACCGTGGTCCACGCCGCGGCCCTCAAGCAGGTGCCGGCAGGCGAGTACAACCCCATCGAGTTCATCAACACGAATATCATCGGCGCCGAGAACCTCGTCGAAGCGTGCATGGATGCCGGCGTCCGCCGGGTCGTCGCCCTGTCCACCGACAAGGCCGCCGCCCCCATAAATCTCTACGGCGCCACCAAGCTGTGCAGCGACAAGCTGTTCGTCGCCGCCAACAACTTCCGTGGCGGCCGGGATCTCAGCTTCTCCGTGGTCCGCTACGGCAACATCATGGGATCGCGGGGCTCCGTCATCCCGTACTTCATCGAGCGGGCCAGGACGGGCGTCCTCCCCATCACGGACCGGCGGATGACGCGATTCAACATGCGCATCACCGACGCCGTCGAGATGGTGCTGTGGGCCCTCGAGAATTCATACGGCGGCGAGATTTTCGTCGCGAAGAATCCCTCCTACCGTCTTGTGGACCTGGCGGAGGCCATCGGCCCGGGCTGTCGTCTCGACATCATCGGCATCCGCCCGGGTGAGAAAATTCATGAGGAGATGATCACGGCGAGCGACAGCCACACCACCGTGGACGTCGGCGACTACTTCGCGATCCTGCCCACTACCGGCGTCCTCACCGCGGAGCGCTACAGCGATCACATGCCAGCGACCGCGGTGGAGCCAGGGTTCCTGTACCATTCGGGCAGGAACGACCACTTCCTCGACGTCGATACGCTGCGGGGCCTCATACGCGACCACATCGACCCGGCCTTCGAGCCCGTGTGACCGGGTCGACACAGTGATTCCGTACGGCAGGCACGCGGTCACGAAGGCCGACATCGCGGCGGTCAACGAGGTCCTGTCCTCCGATTTCCTCACGCAGGGACCCGTGGTGCCGCGTTTCGAGGCGGCCCTGCGGGAACGGGTCGGGGCCGGGCATGCCGTGGCGGTGAGCAGCGGCACCGCCGCGCTGCACGTCGCCTGCGCCGGCCTGGGTCTGGGCACGGGGGATCTTCTGTGGACGAGCCCCATCACGTTCGTCGCCTCCGCGAACTGCGGGTTGTACTGCGGCGCGGACGTGGATTTCGTGGACATCGACCCCCTGACCTTCCAGATCAGCGCGGAAGCGCTGCACGCGAAACTGAAAGCGGCCAGGAAGGCGGGGCGGCTTCCCCGCATCCTCGTGACCGTGCACCTTGCAGGACATCCGTCGGATCAGGATGCCATCTGGGACATTGCCCGGGAGTTCGGGGTCCTGGTGGTCGAGGATGCATGTCACGCCCTCGGTGCTCAACGGCACGGCGTGCAGGTGGGCAGCTGCACCTGGTCCCACGCCACGGTGTTCAGCTTTCATCCTGTGAAGCTCATCACGACGGCCGAAGGCGGCGCCGTCCTCACCAACGATCCTGAGCTCGCGTGGCGCATGGGCGCGCTCCGGACGCACGGGATCACGCGGGACCCGCACCGGATGGCCAATCCCGCACCGGGCCCCTGCGACTACGAACAGGTTGCCCTGGGGTGGAACTACCGCATGAGCGACCTGCACGCTGCCCTCGGCCTGAGCCAGCTCGCCCGGCTCGACGCGCTGGTGGATCGCCGGAACGAGCTGGCCGCAAGGTACGGGGAGTTGCTGGCGGGACTGCCGCTGCGGCTCCACGCCGTGCCGGCGGGATGCCGGTCGGCCTGGCACCTCTACATCGTCGTCCTCGAGCCGGCGGCCGCCGGCGCGCAGCGCCGTGTCATCGAGCGCCTCCCTGCCCGGGGCATCGGCGTGAGTCTGCACTACCCGCCGGTGCATCTCCAGCCATACTTCCGCGCCCGGGGGTTCGGGCCGGGCGCATTCACGGAGGCCGAGCGCTACGGCAGCTCGGCGCTCACGCTGCCGCTATACCCGGCCATGACGGAGGCGGACCAGGACAGGGTGGTCGAGGAGCTCGCCCGGGCAATGGCATCCGTGGGCGGGCACTCCCGCGGATGATCAACACGTGCTACCAGTGCTACATCGGGCCGGCCACCGAGTTCGACACCGCGCTCCTGGCGGTGGCCGGGGACTTCGCAGGACGGCGTCCAGCGACCCACACCCTGCTGGAGGGGCCCGAAGGTGCCGTGTGGTTGGAACGCCTTCCGTGGGACACGCAGGTCCTGGGCGTGGCGTCCGCCCGCGTGAACGTTCTGTTCACGGCGGACGCTGACTGGTCGTTCGCCGGTGCGCGGGCACTCCTTCGCCGCGTCGCGGACGAGTGCGAGCGGGATGGCATTCGCTTCTGCACATTCCGTCTGCGTCCCGCGGCACCGGCAGTGTCGGATGCCCTCGCCGCCGAGGGCTGGCTGCTCCGGGATGCCTTGAACGTGTATACGGTACCACCTGCCGGGGGCGCGCCTCAGCCGGACAGCACCGGCGCCGCGGTGGTGCGCCTCTCGGCCGCAGAGCTGAGCGGGCGCTTTGACGAGTTTGCCACGACCTTCCGTCACGCCCGGATCAACCGGGATTCGAACATCTCCGCGGACCGGGCCGTCGGCTTCTACCGCGCGCTGTTCGAGAGCGTGGCGGCAAAGGAGGATGGGTTCCGTGTCGGGGTCGTCGTGGACGACTGCCTCGCGGGATTCGCCATCGGCGCGCTGGACACGACCTACCGCACGCGTCTCGGCATCGAGCTGGCCTACCTGTGGCAGATCGCGATCCAGCCTGAGTACCGGTCGCGCCACCTGTCCGCCGTCCTTCTCGCGGGCTTCCTGGAAGCCTGTCCTCCGGGTCACGTCGTGGAGTTGGAGACGCAGTTCGACAATATCCCGGCGAACCGTCTGTACACGCGGGCGGGCCTGGTCCTGACCACGAACGCCATGACCTTCCACAGGTGGTTCTGAGGACTATGCCGACAGTCATCCTCTGCGTCGATGGCCGGCCGGAGGCCGGCGCCGGACACATGCAGCGTTCCATGGCGGTGGCAAGCCGACTCGCCGCCCGCACGGAACCCGCGGCTGTGGAGCTCGTACTCGTCGGACCTGTGACATGGCGTCCGGAGACCCCCCTGGACGGCGTGACGATCCGCACCATCGACCTCCACGAGGCGATGCAACAACCCGTCGCCGTGCTGGGAACGCACGGTCCGGATGTTCTCCTCGTCCTGGATTGCTATGACCTGGCCGATCCGGCCTGGCTCGCCCGGTTCCGGTCGGCCCGGCCTACCGTACCCCTCCTTGCCTATGAAGACGGCGCACCGGTCACGCCGCCGCAGCTCCTGGGCAGCATCCGTCCGGGGCTTGCCGCCGCGCCGGCGGACCTGGATGTGGCACGCGGCCGCTTCGACGCGGGGGGATTGGAGTACATCGCGCTACGGCCGGGACTCCCTGCACGGGTATCGCGCCGGGACGCCGACGGCGACGGTCGCGTGCCCCACGTACTGATCGCGGTGGGGGCCTCGGATCCGGAGCGTTATGCGGAACGCATCGCCGGTGCCCTGCGTCGCAGCGATGTCGCAGCCAGGGTCACTACGGTCCATGGTCCGATGGCCGCTCAGGAGCGGGCCGGCGGTGAGACTGATGACGCCCGATTCACATCGCTGCACGCACCCGATGACTTCGTGGACCGGTTGGCCCGTGCATCCGTGGCAGTGACGGGGATGGGAAACACGTGCCACGAGCTGCTCCACATGGGTGTCCCCGTGGCGGCCGTGGCCGTAGTTGCCGATCAGGTGGCTGCCGGCGAGGCCATGGAACGGCTGGAATGCGGGTACTACCTCGGACGGATGGATGAGACGCCCGATACGGACATTGCCCTCGGCATCCAGCAGTGCATCCGTGCTCCCGCGGAGATGGAACGGCGGGCCGGCCGGGCCGCGCGCCTCCTCGATGGTCGCGGTGCGGACAGAGTCGCCGGCCACCTGGCCGCCGTTGCGGCGGCGTACTTCGTGGACCGATTCGGCGAAGACGACGTGAGCGAGGAGTTCGACAGGTCCGCGGGCGGAGCTACGGACGAACACGAAATGGCCCGGTGGGGATCCATGGCCAGCATGGTCAATCGCATCTCCCTCGGGCGGGCCAGGATCGACTGGGGTACGGTGGATACCTGGCTCGACGTCGGTGTCGGCACCGGGCGTTCCCTCGTTGAGATCGAGCGCCATGCGCCGATCCAGCGGTTCGTCGGCGTGGATGTGTCGGCGGAGATGCTCCGCTTCGCATCGTCCCGGGACTACGCCACGGCGGATGCCACCTTCCTGCGCCAGAGCTTCGCACGGACCATCCGGGGTGAGCCGTTCTCCCTGGTCACGGCCTTCGGCGTCCTCCAGCAGTGCGGCCGTTCCCTCGAGTTCGCCATGGCTCGCCTGGGCGAGTTGACGGCGACGGGCGGGCAGGTCTTCATCACCACCAAGAACGCGGCCTGGCGCAGGTTCCGCGAACCGGGCTTCATCCCCGAGGCGGGCCATCACTGGTTCGAGCCGGACCGGATCAGCGGGGCGTTCCGCTGGGCCAACCTCGAGATCGTGGCCATGGGATCCTTCGATCCGGCCTACGAGGCGGTGAGCGATGACCTGACCGAGCACCACAGCGTGTTCGTGCACGCCCGAAAGGCTTCCTGGTGATCCTTGCACAGCACCAGCCCGCGTACCTGCCATGGCTGGGACTCCTGCACAAGGTCAGCGTCGCGGACGTCTTCGTCATCATGGACGACGTCCAGTACCTGAAGCGCGAGTTCCAGAACCGCAATCGCGTGAAGACGGGGCAGGGGCAGGCTGCCTGGCTCACGGTTCCCGTGGATCTGCGTGCGTCCGAAAGCCGGCGGATCTGCGACATCCGCATCAAGCGTCCGGATCCCGGTGAGCGGCCGTGGTACGTCCGGCATTGGGCGACGCTGCGGACGAGTTACGCGAACGCACCCCACTTCGGGGAATACGCGGGCTTCTTCGAACACGTTCTCCTCGGCCAGCGCTGGGAGAGGCTCGTGGACCTGAACCTCGCGATCCTGCATCAGGCCTTCGAGTGGTTCGGAATCACGACCAGGACCGTGCTCGCCACGACGGTCGGGTTCACGGGTCGGAAGTCCGACCTGATTCTGGAACAGGCCGCCCGCCTGGACGCGGACATGGTCTTCGCCGGGGAACTGGGCCGCAACTACATCGACGTGCCGGCCTTCAGTCGCTCCGGTGTCCGCGTGGTGTTCCAGGAGTATCGGCACCCGGAGTATCCGCAGCTGTTCGGTGGCTTCGTCTCGCGGATGTCGTTCGTCGATCTGCTGTTCAACTGCGGGCCCGACGCCGCACGCATCGCATTCTCCGGAAACGTGAGCAGGGAGGAACTGTGGAGTTCGCGTTCGACCGGGTGATTTCCCTCGGCGGACGGACCGTCGGCCCGGACGCACCCGTGTTCGTCATCGCGGAGATCGGCGTGAACCACAACGGCAGCCTGGACATGGCCATGCGGATGATCGATGCGGCGAGGGACGCCGGCGCCGACGCCGTGAAGTTCCAGTCCTACCGCGCCGACGAGTTCATCGCGTCCGAGGACCTTACGCACGCCTACGTGTCGGACGGCAGGGAAGTCATCGAGAGTCAGTTTCAGATGTTCGCACGGCTTCAGATGCCGGACGATTGGCACGCCGAGCTATTCGACCATGCCCGGCAGCTGGATGTCGTGCCCATGACCTCGGTCGCGGATGTGGCGAGCATGCGCGTGGCGGGGGCGGCCGGTGCGGCGGCGTACAAGCTGGCGTCGGAGGACCTCGTGAACCTCCCGCTCCTCGACGCCGCTGCGGCCGACGGCCGGCCACTCCTCCTGTCCACCGGCATGGCCACGACCGAGGAGATCGACGACGCC
>DATHVO010000166.1:0-1523 GCA_035461265.1 Longimicrobiales bacterium | reverse complement strand
ACCGAGGAATAGAACGGGCTGGTCGCGGCGATCGCGATGGTGGCGATGACGGAGCCGACGTAGCTCTCGAAGATGTCCGCGCCCATGCGCGCCACGTCGCCGACGTTGTCGCCGACGTTGTCCGCGATGGTGGCGGGGTTGCGCGGGTCATCCTCCGGGATGCCCGCCTCCACCTTGCCCACCAGGTCGGCGCCCACGTCCGCCGCCTTCGTGTAGATTCCGCCGCCGACGCGGGCGAACAGGGCGATGGAGCTGGCCCCCATGGCGTAGCCGCTGATGATCTCGGCGAAGCGCATGAACTCCAGGTCGCCGATGGCCGTGGCTCCGTACAGGAAGTACCACACGCCGATTCCGACCATCCCCAGCGCCGCGACGGACAGGCCCATGACCGCACCGCCGAAGAACGCCACCCGCAGCGCCTTGCCCGACCCCGACTCCTTTGCTGCGGCCGCCGTCCTGACGTTCGCCTTCGTCGCTGCCGACATGCCGAAGAAGCCGGCCAGCACGGAGCTGAGGGCGCCGGACAGGTACGCCAGCGACGTCAGCATGCCGATGGCCCAGAACAGCAGTCCCGCCACGATGATGACGAAGACGGCCAGTACCGAGTACTCCCGCCGCAGGAAGGCCATGGCACCTTCGTGGATGCGGTCCGCGAGCTCCACCATCAGCTCGGTGCCGCTACTCTGCCGCTTCACGTACAGGTACAGGCCCAGTGCGCCGAGCAGGCCCACCAGGCCCACCAGCGGCGACCACTGTGCCAACGCGCTCATGTCCGTCACTTCGCCTCCAGGTTTACTTGCGCGCTCGCGGAGCGCTGTTGAGGGGTCATCCCCGATTGAAGCTGCTGTCGACTACCGGTTGAAACGGCCGGCCGCCGTCTCCGCGCCCTCATTCACCCAGGCGCGGACGGCGTCCACCAGGTAGGGGAGCAGCTCGACGACGCGCTGCTCGTCCTCCTCACCGAACGGCGTCAGGACCCAGTCTGCCAGGTCGGCCCCCGGCGGGCCGGCCCCGACGCCAACCCGGAGGCGCGCGTACTCCTGTGTCCGCAGCGACGCCTCCACCGACTTCAGGCCGTTGTGACCGCCGGCGCTGCCCGACGGACGGATCCGAACCCGCCCGATATCCAGTGCGACATCGTCCACGACCACCAGCAGGTCGCGGCTCACGTCGAAGTTCTCCGCCCGGGCCAGCGGCGCCAGCGCGGCCCCGCTCCGGTTCATCCAGGTCAGGGGCTCCACCAGGACCACGTCATGGCCGTCGATCCGGCCCTCGCTGACCCGGGTCCGCCCTGCCCGCCGGAACGGCGGGAACCCGAACGTCGCCTGCACTTCCTCCACCACCCACCACCCGACGTTGTGTCGCGTGGACTCGTACTCGGGGCCCGGATTGCCCAGGCCGCACACGACCTTCACGAGCCCGTGCCCGACAGCGGAGGATGGGACGGCTACGCCTCCGACTCCTCGTCCTCCCGGCCCTTGCCGATGACCTCCGGCTCCGACGTCGCCTCTTCCGCCGCCTCT
>DATHVO010000165.1:0-8631 GCA_035461265.1 Longimicrobiales bacterium | reverse complement strand
CACCATCGCCCGCCGGACAGCCGCCTCTACGTCGGCCCGCCGCAGCTCCGGGAACACGAGACCGGCCCGCTCGCGCACGACGGCGGCGACCCGCTCCATGCCGGGCGTACTCCAGCGGGTCACGTCGAGGCCCCCCGCTCCGGCGGACCGCCTGCGCGCTCCGAGGTGCCGTGCGGCGGTGCCGAGGCGGCGGCGAGCGCCGCATCGAGGGCCGTGCGTTCGGCGTCGTCAAGAAATGCCGGCAGGTCGGTGATGAGGATGATGCCGTCGGGCAGCTTCGCGACGCCGGCGAGGCGCCGGTCTCCGAGGGAGACGGCGCCCGTCCGTTCCATGGCGGATGCCGGGACACTCACGAGCCATTCGGTCCGCTCGCAGTGCAGCGCCACGAGGCGGTCGCCCGTCCACGCCGTAACCAGGCGGTGATCCGGGTGCAGCGGCTGGATGGGCAGGCCGAATCGCGTCCTCAGATCGTATACCGGCACCACCGTGCCGCGGACGTCGATGATGCCCTCCACTGTGGGTGGCGCTCCCGGGAGCGGCGTGATGAATACCGCCCGGACAACTTCCCGGACCGCGGTGAGCTCGATGCCGAAGCGGGCCCCGCCCACCTCGAAGGCGAGCAGGTCCACGGCCGCGGGTTCAGCCTGCAGGTCGGACATCCGGTTCATTGGGCATGGCGAAGAATGGCACCCGCGCCGCGCGCGCGGGGACGCGGCCGGGATGTACGCAAGACCAGGGCCGACGGGCTCAGCGCGTGCCCCGCCGCGCACCCACCGTGATGCCGAGCTGGAACGTGACCAGATTCGCGTCACTCCGGGTCGGCGTGATCGTGAAGGAATCCCCCGGCTGGTCCTGAATGTCGCCCCGCTTCAGGTACTCAACCTGGCCGTTCCCGTTGTACCGCACGGCCATGTCGAGGAGCACGGGCGTGCGGCCCCGGGACAGGGGCACCATGATGCCGCCGCCGCCGGCCCACTGAAGCGTGAAGTCGGAGAAGTTCGTGGTGGACGCGAAAGGCCGGTCCTGACCGCTGGTGCCCTCGAGACTCGACTGCGTCCAGAAGTAAGCGGCGCCGACGGCCACGTTCGCATAGGGCCGGATGCCGCCCCGGTGGGTCATGAGCTGGGGACCGATGTTGAAGTAGCCGATGCTGTTCGTGGTGGTGAGGTCGAGGCGGATCAGGCAGCCGACATCGCCTCCGAAGCAGACGCGCCGGGTCTCGGACCCGTAGATGAGGAAACCTCCGTCGGCCCGGATGGCGAGAGGGCTCTCGTCGCCCACAGGGAACGCGACGTGGAAATTCAGGCCGCCCCCGTTCGCGACATAATCGCGGAACTCGCCGACGGGCCGGGCGTACACGCCCTGGATTCCGGCGTAGAGGAGCAGCGGCTGGAGCGGCCCTTCCGGCACGGGCTCCTGCCCGCGGGCGGGCGTACCAGCGACAAGCAGCAGCGCACAGCAGAGTGCGGCGGCCAGCGTCTTCGGCATGGGTGTTCTCCGTGTGTTGATCGCGGCGCAGCACGATACGCTGCGCCGTCTTCAGCGTGGGCAAACAGTCATTTGCGGGCCCGCCCCCGTCGGGATGCTTCCGCCACCAGCTCCATCTCGGCCTCGCTCAGCTCGCTGGTGGCCCGGCGGACCGTCTCCTCGTCATCCAGGCCCTCGTCCGCCAGCCATTCCTGGTAGAGCATGCCGGCGAGGATGAAGTTGGTCAGCTCCTCGAGCTGCCATGCGGCCCGCCCACCGTCCGCCGGATAGCCGGACCGGATCAGCCGGACGGCGCCCTGCACCGCGGCCAGCGGCCCGAAGAGCAGCGACTCCACCGACTTCCGCGGCAGGATCCCCTGCGCCATGCCGTCCCTGAGAACGTGGTGGACGTGACCCTCGATACGGGCGTCGAGTTCCTCCAGCTCGGTCTGGGCATCGGGCGCGAGGTTCCTGCGGAAGTCATCGCGCTCGCAGTACTGCACCAGCCGCTGATACTGGTCGGCACCCCGGTGATGTTCCCAGAGCACGGTGATGGTGGCCCGGAGCCGCTGGATGACGGGCAGCGCCGGGTCGATGGCATCGAGGCGCTCCAGCGCACGGGCCTGGAACCGGGCGGACAGGCGGGCGTAAATCTCGTCCTTCCCGGCGAAGTGCTTGTAGATCGTGCCCTTGCCGATCTCCGCCTTCTCCGCGATCTGCTCGATGGTGACCGCCTGCCAGTCATCACTGTCGAACAGGGCCAGCGCCGCGTCGAGGATCTGCTGCTCGCGACGCCTGAACGTACGTGCCTTGCGCTCTGTGATCCCCATGTCTCTCCCGCACTTACGGCGTCCCGACCCACGGTGACAATACCCGGGGCGGATGGCGGTGGCAATATCGCCGCGCGGGCCTCATGTTACGGCAGCCCTCCGCACGGTAGGAGGTCACCACGAACCGGACGGAGGATGACGTGTCCACGGAACGGGTCCATGACAGCCTCGCAGAGCTCATTGGCGGGACACCTCTCATCCGCCTGGGCAGCCTCGCGTCCGGCGTCGGAGCGGAGGTCCTCATCAAGCACGAGGGCTTCAACCCGTTCGGCTCCGTCAAGGACCGGATCGGCATGGCCATGATCCGGGACGCACGGGAGCGCGATTTGCTCAGACCTGGCATGTGGATCGTCGAACCCACCAGCGGCAACACGGGCATCGGCCTGGCCTTCGCCGCGGCGGTGCAGGGCTTCCGCTGCATCTTCGTCATGCCGGACACCATGACGGTGGAGCGGCGCCACCTGCTCCGCGCCCTCGGCTGCGTGGTCGTGCTCACGGAGGGCGCACGGGGAATGAAGGCCGCCATCCAGCGAGCCGAGGAGATCCTCGCCGTTCTCGGCGACACGGCGTGGATGCCCCGGCAGTTCGACAACCCCGCCAACCCCGCGATCCACTACGAGACGACGGGCCCGGAGATCTGGGCGGACACGGGCGGCCGGATCGACGTCCTCGTGGCGGGCGTCGGGACGGGTGGCACGATCACCGGTGCCGGGCGGTACCTGCGGGAGCGCAACCCGTCCATCCATATCGTGGCCGTCGAGCCCGCGGAGAGTCCCGTCCTGTCCGGCGGCGAGCCGTCGCCCCATCGGCAGCAGGGTATCGGCGCGGGCTTCGTTCCCGGCGTCCTGGACACCGGCGTCTACGACGAAGTCGTCACCGTCACGAACGACCAGGCCATGGACACGACGCGGCGCCTCGCCAGGGAGGAGGGCGTATTCGTGGGCGTGTCGTCCGGGTCCGTGACGTGGGCCGCTCTGCAGGTCGCCGGCCGGGACGGGATGAGCGGCCGCCGGATCGTCGCCGTCCTTGCGAGCTTCGGCGAGCGCTACCTGTCCCACCCCGTCTTCACCGAGATGCCGGAGCCCGACACCTCGGGTCTCGAGGGCATCCTCTGACCCACGGCGCGGTCAGTCCGCGCCGGCACCCTCCGCTGCCACCCGGGACGCGGGACGCCGGTCGGCGCGGCGCCCCGTAACGAACACCACCAGACGCTCCGCCGCAGCATTCAGGATGAGGTAGGCGCTGGGTACGACGAACAGCGTGAGCACCATGGACATGCTGAGGCCACCCACCACTGCGATGGCCAGCGGCTGCATCAGCTCGGACCCCTGGCCGATGCCCAGGGCCAGCGGCAGCATCCCGCTGATCGTCGTCAGCGTCGTCATCATGATGGGACGGAGCCGCGTCGCGCCCGCCTGTACCACCGCCTCGAGCCGCGACAGCCCGGTCTTCCGGGCGCGCTCCGTATACTCCACGAGCAGGATGGCGTTGTTCACGACAATGCCCGCCAGCAGGATCACACCCAGCAGCACCGGCGCGCTCATGGGCGTCTGCGTCAGCCAGAGGAGGAGACCCACGCCCACCAGCGAGAGCGGGATGGCCAGCAGGATGACGAACGGGTTCACCACGCTCTCGTACTGCACCGCGAGCACGACGAACACCAGGAAGATGGCCAGCCCCACCACGATGGCGAGCTGCCGGTTGTTCTCCCGGATGGCCTCCTCCTCGCCTCCGATGATTACGCCGTAGCCGTCCGGCAGCTCGATGCCCGCCAGGCGGGCACGGATGGAGTCGTTCACCGTGCCGACCGACGCGACTTCGTTGATGACGTCGCCCGTCAGGCGGAAGATCCGGTTCTGGTTCTCCCGGGTGATGGTGGTCGGGCCCGCCGTCGTGTAGACGTTGGCCACATCCCGCAGGTAGATGGGCGCGCCGCCGGCGATGCCTGGGAAGAGCGCCACGGACCCCACATCCTCGGGACTCGTGAAGCTCTCCCGGGGCAGCTGGACCCGCAGGTCATACTCCTGGTTGCCCGACGTGAAGCGCGTCGCGACGGTGCCGTCAAGCGCCGTGCGGAGCGTCTGTCCCACCGTGGCCACGTTGAGGCCCAGGTAGCCGGCCCGCTCGCGGTCGAGCTGGATGGAGAGCTGCGGTGTGCCCTCATCCGCCGACGGCGTGAGGTTCTCGAGGCCGGGGATGCCCCGCAGGCGGAACGCCAGCTCCTCGCCGATGGCGCGCAGCTCCTGGAGGTCGTCGCCGGTGATGGTCAGGGCGACGGGCGAGCCGGCCGTCGATGTCCGCAGGCCGCGGATGCTCGGCGGCCGGACGAACACGCGGGCGCCGGGGAAGCCCCGCTCGTCCACGCGCTGCTGCAGCTGCTGCACCCACTGCTGCGCGCTCATGCGCCGCTCCGTCGCGGGCTCCAGCACGACTGTGATGGCGCCGCGGCCCGCGTTCTCGCTCGTGGATCCGCCCCACTGCATGCCGCCGGCCGTGGCGAACTGCGTCACGACGCCGGGCATCTCACGGACCATCTGCTCCACCTCGAGCGTCACCCGGTTCGTCTCCAGCGCCGACGCGCCAACGGGCATGCGGACCATGACCATGGCGTTGCCGTCGTCCACCTGCGGCAGGAACTCGTTGCCGAGGTTGGCCGTGAGGCGGGAGACACCGAACAGCGCCAGTGCCGCCAGCCCCAGGACCCCCCAGCGCCAGCGCAGGATGGCCGGCGTGTACCGCGAGTACATCCGGCGCAGCCGCTGGATGCCGTTGTCCATGAGGATGAGGGGCTTCAGGCGGTGGAGCCCGCTCTCGAAGCGGACCTTGGCGAACTGCGCCGAGAGCATCGGCACCACCGTGAGCGCCACCATGAGGGACGCCAGGATGGCGAAGGAGATGGTCAGGATCAGCTCCCGGAAGATGAGCGCGGCCAGTCCGCTGATGAGCAGGAACGGCACGACGGCGGCGAGGTTCGTCGCAGTGGCCGCGATGACGGCGCTCTGCACCTCGGCCGCACCCTCGTGCGCGGCCTCGTCCGCGTCCTCGTTGCCCTCCTCCCGGTGCCGGAAGATGTTCTCCAGCATCACGATGGAGTTGTCGATGAGGAGGCCGACGCCCAGCGCGAGGCCGCCCAGGGAGATGACGTTCAGCGTCAGGCTGCCGGCGCCCATCATGCCGAATGTGGCGAGGATCGCGATGGGGATGGCCAGACCGATGACGAACGTCTTGCGGAGCGAGCCCAGGAAGAGCAGTACGACGAGCATGGCCAGGCCCGCGCCGAGCAGCGCGGCATTGCGGACCGAGCCGATGGAGCTGCGGATGAACGTCGCCTGGTTCTGGATGGTGGCGTGCTGGATGTCCGCCGGGATGAAGTGCGACGATTCCAGGTCCGCGATTCGCTTGTCCACCGCTTCCGCCACCCGCACGGTGTTGGCGTTCGGCTGCTTCCGCACGGACATGCGCACCGCCGGGATACCGTCGAGCCGCGCCCACAGGCGCTGCTCCCGGTGCGTGTCCTGCACATCGGCGATCTCCGCCAGCGGGATCCGCCCGCCGCCCGGCACCGGCAGCAGCACGCCGCGAACGTCCTCGACACTCGTGAACTTGCCCGCCGTCTTGCCCACGATCTCGCGGGTCGGGGAGGAGACGCGGCCGGCGGCGATGTCCTGGTTGGCCTGCCGGATCGCCTCGATGACCTGCGAGACGGTGAGACCGTAGGAGCGCAGCCGTTCCTGGTCGAGCGTCACCTGGATCTCGCGGGTGAGGCCGCCGGACACGTCCACGGACGCCACGCCCTCGATGGTGAGGAGCTGGGGCCGCAGCCGGTACTCCACCCAGTCACGCAGGGAGACGAGGTCCCGCTGGTCGGACGAGAACGCGACATCGTAGATGGGCTGCTGCGACGGGTCGAACTTGAAGATCGTCGGCGGATCGGCCTCCTGCGGGATGGCGGCCCGCGCACGGTCCAGGTTCTTGGACGCGTCCTGCAGCGCAAAGTCGATGTCGGTGCCGTAGGCGAAGTGCAGGTTGACACCCACGCGGCCCTCGTCGATGTCCGTCTCGATGCGGACGAGGTTCTCCGTGGTGGCGAGGGAGGCCTCCAGCCGCTTGGCGATGGTCTCCTCCAGCACTTCCGGCGCAACGCCGCGGTTCGTGACGTTCGCCCGGATCTGGGGGTACGTGATGCTGGGCAGGAGGTCGAGGGGCAGGCCGCGCAGGAAGAACACGCCCAGCACGAGGACCACCGACGTCAGCATGACGGTGCCGACTGGCCGGCGGATGGAAAGACTGGGCAGCCCCCTGCGGCGCGTCCCCCTGGTGCTGTCGTCCCTGCGGTCTTCGCTCATGGTCCCTGCCTCCGCTGCTGAGCCGCGGCCTGTGGGGCCGCCGTGGTCCCGCCCGTGGGCGAGGCCGCGGGCGCACCGGTCCCCGTCGCCTCGCCCGACCCGGTGCCGGACGGAGCGCCGGTCCCGGCGGGAGCACCGCCGGCTGCGGCCGGCATGCCGTCGCCCCGGGACTGCGGGTCGGCGCCCGCGACCCGGACCGTCATCCCCTCACGCAGGTTGGAATTCCCCGTGACGACCACGGGATCACCTTCGTCCACGCCCGTGACGATCTCGACGCGGCCCTGCGAGGTCAGCCCTGTGCGCACGGTGCGGCGCACCGCGGTTCCGTTGCTGTCTACGATGAAGACGGACTGCGCGCCCTGCGCGCCGAGGACGGCGGCAGCGGGAAGCAGCAGCACGTTCTCGCTGGTGGCCAGGTCGAAGGTCACACGGGCGAGGAATCCCGAACGGGCGAGGCGTGCGCTCTCCGCGTCGAATACGACCTCCACCGGCACCAGGCGCGTGGTGGGGTCGCCGGCGGGGAAGATCCGCCGGATGCGGCCGCGCAGCTCCTGGCTCGGGAAGGCGTCGAGGGTGATGCGCACCCGATCCCCCTGGCTCAGCTCCACGACGTCCAGCTCGGAAACGCCGACACGCGTGACGAGCTCGGAGACGTCGGCGATGGTGAAGAGCCGCGCCTGACTCCCCACGACGTCGCCGGACTCCACGTGCTTCTCCGTGACGACGCCGGTGACGGGCGCCGTCACGGTAGCGTAGCCGACCCGCGTCCGGAGCTGCTCCACCTGTGCCTGCGCGGCGGCGTACGCCGTGCGCTCGCGCTCATACTCCGGCAGCGTGATGACACGGCGGTCGCGAAGCTGTTCCGCCCGCTCGTACGCCGCCTTCGTCACTTCGAACTGCGCCTGCGCCGACGCGAGCTGCGCCACCAGCTCGCGGGCGTCCATGCGGGCGAGGACCGCACCGCGCTGGACGAAGTCGCCCTCCTGGGCCGTCACCACGTTCACCGCACCGGAGAGCTGGCTGTTCACGCCGATGGACCGTACGGGCTCGACAATCCCCGAGACGGTGACCTGCCGGGCGATGTCGCCCCGCACCACGGGCTGGATCTCCACCACGGCCACGCGGCCGCCCGGCCCGCCGAATCCGCCGCCCGGGCCACCGCCCGACTGCGCGGTCTGCGCCGCGCCATTGCCGTCACGGCCGCAGGCCGCCAGCGCCACGGCCACTGCCGCCACGGCTGCCACCCCTCTCGTGTCCTTCCACCACCCTGGCATCTATAGCTCCTGGCGCAGTCGCTGCCCGAGAATCGCTTCGAGGCGTGCCGTCGCGGTGCCCAGCAACTGGCGGGCACGGACGGCGTTGATTTCCGCATCCGACAGGTTCACCTGCGACGTCTGCAGATCGAGAATCGTCGCCACACCCATCGTATACCGCTCGTCCTGCACACGGAGGTCCTCGCGGGCCAGGACCACTGCACGGTCGGCGATGGCGACACGGCGGCCGGCGAGCTCGATGTCCGACGCCGCCGACTCCACGGCCACGCGTGTGGACAGCTCCGCGTCACGGGCCCGGGCCTCGGCCACACGCTCCGCAGCCGACGCCCGCTGGATCGATGCCTCCCGCTGGAAACCGTTGAAGATCGGGAGGGATGCCGCAAGCCGAAGGCTCCAACTCCGCTGCTCCGGCGGGAAGTCGATGGCGAACCAGTCATACCCCCCGGTAAGCCGAACGGTCGGGAGGTACGGCGTGAACGCCGCCAGCCGCTCCGCCCGCCGGAGGCGAAGCGATGCGTCCGCCGCCAGCACCGCGGGCGCCGTCCTCGTCGCCTGCTCGACCAGGACTTCCACGGGCGGCAGGACCGGAGCCCGGTCCGGGAGAGCTTCCTGCGCAGGCCGGACCTGGCCCGTCTGCCCCACCTGCCGCGCCAGCTCCAGCGTCGTATACCGCTCCGATGCCTCGGCATCGAGCAGCGCCGCCTCGGCATTGCC
>DATHVO010000164.1:0-2313 GCA_035461265.1 Longimicrobiales bacterium | reverse complement strand
GAAGCTCTACGGCGGCCGCGGCGTCCTCCTCGGCGGCGTCCCGGGCGTGGCGCCGGCGAGCGTCGTCATCCTCGGCGGCGGCATCGTGGGCATCAACGCGGCCAAGATGGCCGCCGGCCTCGGGGCGCGGGTGACGCTCCTCGACGTGTCGCTCGAGCGGCTCCGCTACCTGTCGGACGTCATGCCGGCGAACGTGCAGCTGCTCTACTCCAACCGCCACAACATCCTCGAGGCGATCTCCAAGGCGGACCTCGTGGTCGGCGGCGTGCTGATTCCCGGCGCCAAGGCCCCCAAGCTCATTCGCCGCGAGGACCTGCGGCACATGCAGCAGGGCGCGGTGATCGTGGACGTCGCGGTGGACCAGGGCGGGTGCGTGGAGACGATCCGGCCGACGACGCACGCCGACCCGATCTACGTCGTGGACGAGGTCATCCACTACGGTGTCGCGAACATGCCGGGCGCGGTGTCCCGCACGTCGACGCTGGCGCTGACGAATGCGACGTTCCCGTACGCCATGACCCTGGCGAACAAGGGCTGGACGCAGGCGTGCCAGGACGATCGGGCTCTGGCCCTGGGCGTCAATGTCGTGGATGGCCGCGTCACCTATCCGGGTGTGGCCGAGGCGTTCGGGCTGGAGTACACGCCCGTCGAGGAGTGCCTCGAACCGGCGACGGTCGGTTGAGCGGTGCTGCGTGGGAATCTGCTCCGCACGGTGCGGAGCAGGTTCCCGTCGCGGTCCGCCGCCTCGACAACTATCCCGACGAGTGGCCGCTCCCGGCGTACGCCACGGAGGGGTCTGCGGCCGTGGACCTCCGGAATGCCGGGGAGGCCATCGAGATTCCGCCTCTGGGGAGGGTCCTCGTCCCGACGGGTCTGGCCATTGCGCTCCCGGACGGGACGGAGGCCCAGATCCGCCCACGGTCCGGCCTCGCGCTGCGCCACGGCATCTCCATCATCAACACGCCCTGCACCATCGACTCGGACTATCGAGGCGAGATCCGGATACCCCTCATCAACCTTGATCGCGAGGTGCAGCGCCTGGCACACGGTGAGCGCATTGCACAGCTACTCGTGGCCCGCGTTTCGCGCATCGTGTGGCAGCCCGCCGACGAGCTTCCTCCCACCGGCCGCGGCACGGGCGGTTTCGGCAGCACGGGCCGGCACTGAGCGCCTGGTCGGGGGCGGTGCGGGTGCGCTTGCAGGTTGATATACCGCAAGTTAACTTCGTCCGCCTGTGGACGGGCTGCGGGGGCGGCTCTCCTTTTTGGCGCCCACTTCTCGCCGGCCGGTGCAACCGCCGACGGACATCCTGATGAGCCTTAGGACCATTCTCGATACCGGCAGGCTTCTGCCCGTCAACGACATAGCCGTCGACCTGGGTACGGCGAACACGCTGGTCTACGTGAAGGGCGAGGGGATCGTCCTGAACGAGCCGTCGGTGGTCGCCGTGGAACGCGGCACGCACCGCATCAAGGGGATCGGGCTTGAGGCCAAGCGCATGCTCGGTCGGACGCCCGAAGGGATCGTGGCCGTCCGTCCCCTGAAGGATGGTGTCATCGCCGACGTGGACATCACCGAGATGATGCTGCGCCACTTCCTGCGGGCTGTGACGAACAAGCGCATCTTCCGGATGAAGCCGCGGGTCATCGTGGGCGTACCGAGCGGCATCACCGAACTGGAGCGCCGGGCCGTCCGGTCCAGCGCCGCCGCGGCGGGTGCGAAGGAAGTCTTCATGGTGGCGGAGCCCATGGCCGCCGCCATCGGGGTGGGGCTGCCCGTGGACACGCCCACCGGCAACATGGTCATTGATATTGGCGGCGGGACCACCGAGATCGCCGTCATCGCGCTCAATGGCATTGTTTCTGACACATCGATCCGGGTCGGCGGGGATGAGATCGACCAGGCGATCGTCGCATTCCTCCGCAAGAACTACAACCTGTTGATCGGTGAGCCGACTGCCGAGGCCATCAAGATCCAGATCGGGTCGGCCTTCAATGCGGGCGATGAGCGCGAAATGGAAGTGAAGGGCCGTGATCTGGTGAGCGGCATTCCGAAGACCGTGCGGGTGCATTCGCAGGAGATCCGCGAGTGCATCCAGGAGCCGATCCAGCAGATTGTCGACGCCGTGCGGCGCGCGCTGGAGATCACACCTCCGGAGCTGGCCTCCGACATCGTGGACCGGGGCATCGTGATGACGGGCGGCGGCGCGCTGATCCGCGGCCTGGACCTCCTCCTCGCCCATGAGACGGACCTGCCGATCCACGTCGACGAAGAACCGTTGACCTGTGTGGTGAGGGGCGCGGGTCGGATCCT
>DATHVO010000163.1:0-4786 GCA_035461265.1 Longimicrobiales bacterium | reverse complement strand
GATCACCCGCGGTTCCGGCGGCTGGCGGGTCTGAACTAGTCGGCCGGCGGCGGCCCGCAGTCGGCCCGCCGAACGCCTGGTCGCCGTCCCGGCTCCTGGCGCGGCCCGGCGGCTGCCGGCGGGCCCGTTCCTGCTGCCGGCGCAGCTCCTCCGACCGCTGCCGCAGGAACTCCTCGATCTGCCGGTCGCCCGTGGCAGGCGGGCGCGGCTCAGCCCGTCCGGGCCCCTGCGGTGGCCGCGGGGATTCGCTCTCCACCCGGATGTCGCGGCTGCCGCCGATGACGCGGTCCCGGCCGCTGCGTTCCTCGGCTCCGCCGCCGAACACCCCGCCCACCCGGTTCCAGAAGTCCGACCAGAAGTCGCGGTACGGGCATGCCGTGGCCGGCACGTTCCGGCTGATGAAGATTTCGGTCGCCGCACTGCTGCCTCGCGGCTCGCAGCCGTCCTGCAGGACCAGCCCGGTGTAGGGGTCGATGCGGTGCCGGATGACGCCGGCGGGCACGCGCCACGGCTCCGGCTCCGTCCGCTCCCGGTAGATCTGCCGCATGACGCGTCCCCAGACCGGTGCGGCGAAGCCGCCGCCCGTCGCGGCGCCGCCCAGGGCGGACGGCTGGTCGTAGCCGATCCAGACGGAGCCCACGAGGTCCGGCGTGTACCCGACGAACCACGCGTCCGTGGCGTTGTTCGTCGTGCCGGTCTTGCCGGCTACGGCGCCGCGGAAGCCGGCGGCCCGGACGCCCGTGCCCGTGCCGTAGTCCACGGCGTCCCGCAGGATGTCCGTGACGAGGTACGCCACGCCCGGGTCCATTCCGCGACGCGGCACCCGCCGCTCGGGCTGCCAGAGCAGCCGGCCGGACTCGTCCTCGACGCGCAGGACGTACTGCGGTGTGGCCGTCCGGCCGAGTGTGGCGAAAGTCGTGTACGCCGTGGCCAGTTGCAGCGGGCTCATGGCTACGGTACCGAGGGCGAGGGCGGGAGTCTCGTCCATGCGCTCGGATACTCCCGCCGTCCTGGCCGTACGGGCCACGTCGTCGATCCCGACTGCCGACGCCAGCCGGACGGTGGGAATGTTGCGTGAGCGCACGAGCGCCCTGCGCAGCGACACTTCACCCTCATAGATGCCGTCGAAGTTGGACGGCTCCCAGACGTCGTTGCGGGACAGCTGCATGCGGAGAGGCGCGTCCAGCACGAGCTGGCTCGTGGGGATCCCCTCGTCCAGGGCAGCGGCGAAGACGAAGGGCTTGAAAGCGCTTCCGACCTGGCGTCTGCCGTTCGTCGCCCGGTTGTAGCGGGAGGTGGAGGGGTCCCGGCCGCCCACCAGGGCAAGTACGTCGCCGGTGGCCGCCTCCATCACGACCATGGCCCCCTGCAGTTCGCCGGCGCCGCGCCGGACCCGGCCCTCCAGCGACTTGAGCTGGTTCTCGAGCTCCGTCTCGGCTGCGCGCTGGGCGACGGGATCCAGGGTCGTGTGAATCTGCAGGCGCGAGCGATAGAGGGACTCGCCGAACCGGTCCTCGAGGGCGTCCCGCACCACATCGATGAAGTAGGCGCCCAGCGGAATGCCGGTGCGGTCCCGGCCGCCGTTGGTACGCGCGGCGAGGTCCGTCGCTCGGGCGGAGTCGGCCGCCGCCGCGTCGACGAGGCCCTGCCGCTCCATCAGCGTGAGAACCAGATCCCGGCGTTCGCGGCTCCGCTCGGGACGACGCCGCGGGTCGTAGTGCGTCGGCGCCTTCGGCAGCGCCGCCAGCACCGCGGCCTCCGCCAGAGTCAGCTCACGGGCAGCCTTCCCGAAGTACAGGCGGGAGGCCGCCTCGACACCGTACGCCCCGCCGCCGAAGTAGATGTGGTTGAGGTACATCTCGAGAATGGCGGACTTGCTGAAACGACCCTCGATCTTCTGAGCGACGCGGGCCTCCTGCAGCTTCCGCCGGAACGTCCGCTCCGATCCCGGCAGCTCCCGCGGGAAGATGTTACGGGCGAGCTGCATGGGGATGGTGCTGGAGCCCTGCTGTATGCCGCGGGCCCTCACGTTGGCGAGGGCCGCGCCGATGACGCGGGACCAGTCCACGCCGCGGTGCCGCCAGAACCGGCGGTCCTCCACCGCAATGAACGCATTCGCCACGTGCGGCGGCAGGCTGTCCAGGGAGACGACCACCCGCTCGTACGGCGCCAGGTCCGCGAACTTCTCGCCGTGCCGGTCGAGGAGCACCGGCGCGCCGCCCGGCTGGTACGCCGTGAGCTGCTCCACGTCCGGGCAGCCGTCGAGGCCGCAGTTGCGATAGAGCAGTCCGCCTGCAAGCAGTGCGACGGCCACTGCCGCCACCACGTAGTGCAGCGGAATCCGTTTCAGCCGGCCGGCTGCCTTGCGGGCGCCGGCGGCTGCCCTGCGCAACACGTCCCGGGCTTTCGTCTTCTTCATGCCGTCATGTTTGTGCAAACCCGCTGCCACACCGTGATGCCTGCAGGCGACGCCGGGAGCACCGCTTCCGGGGGACGGCGGCAAACGCCGATGTCGCCGTGCGGGGACACCGGTTGTAACCCCTGCGCGACACGGAGGTCCCGCCGGCGCGATCAGCCCTGCATTATGCGGTCGGGGCACGGTGGGTGCATGGTGGCGAACGACGTTGTCCGTTCCCTGAGGAGGATACGTGTCCAGACGATGGCCGATCCGTGTGCCGCTCCTGGCGATGTGCCTGACCGTTGCCACGGCGGCGGCCTGCGCACCGGTGCCGGGCGCCGGACCCGTGCCGTCCCGGGGCGTGCCCGGCTTCGACACGCGGGACTACCCCGGCGACGACGCCATGCGCCGGTGGCTCGACGATTCGCCGTATCGGTGGGTGGGGTACTACCTGCCCGCACCCTGCTACACCGGCACGACCTGGTCGGGGCGGCGGGATGCGCTGCGAAGCATGGGGTGGGGCTTCGCCGTGCTGTACGTCGGGGAGCAGGACTGGACCGCCATGCGCGCCGCCCCCGGCGATACCGTGTCCATTGCGGAACCCGGAGCCCGCTGCGCGAGCATCAACCTCACGGCGGAGCAGGGAACTGCCCACGCAGCCGAGGCCGAGGCCGCTGCCGCTGCCGACGGCTTTCCCGCCGGCACGGTCATCTTCCTGGACGTGGAGCGGGTCGAGCGTGTCCGGCCGGAGCTCGCCGCGTACGTCCGGGCGTGGACCGCTGCCATGCTGGACGGCGGACGCTATCTGCCCGGGCTCTACGCCCACGACCTGAACGCAGCCGAGCTCTTCACCATCGTCTCGGAGGAATACGGCCGCCGGCAGCGGACGGAACGGCCACTGCTCTGGGTGGCGCGCCAGGACGGTTTCGATATCTCCCGCGCTCCAGGCGACTCCGGCTACCCCGTTGCCGCGATCTGGCAGGGCCGCTTCAACGTCAGGGAGGCGTGGGGGGGAATCACGCTGAACGTCGACGCGAATGTCGCGGATTTCGGGGATCCGTCCCGCGGACGCTGAGTTTCGGCCCAGTACGGTTGCGTCACCCGGCGGGGCCGTTCATCCTTGAGGCCGCGACGGCCACGCCTGGCGGCCGGGGCGCGGAGCACACCCCCGATCCCGGGATGGATTTGAATCGTACCACCGCGCGGCGTATCGCGGGCCTGCTGCTCCTCCTGCACGCCCTCGGTCACGCCCTGCCCGGCATGCGCGTCCTGGATGTAGTCGCCGGGACCACGGGCGCGCCGCCCGCACCGACACTCTCCATCCTCATCGTGGCCAGCATCTTCGCGCTGACCATGGCTGCCCTCGTGGCCAGCGCACTGGGCCTCCTCGGCGTCCGGCCATTCGTGCGGTTCCCCGGCCCCCTCGCCGCAGCCGGCCTCACCGCATCCGTCCTGCTCCTCGTCGCGCTCCGGCCGCCGTCGGCGTGGATCGGCGTCATGCTAACCGCGCTGTTCGTCGTGGCGCTCTTTCAGCAGGGACTCGCCACGGACCCGCCGCCCGCGCCGGCGCCGGGCCGCCGCCTGAGAATGCGTGACGCCCTCGGCGTCCTGTTCGTGGGGTACGTCGCCTTCATCGGCATGGTGCGGCCCTGGCACCAGCGGTGGGGCAGCACGGAAAAGGAGCTCCGCGCCCCGCTCCCCGGCGACCGTTTTGCGCCGGGCGACGCGACGTACGGGATCCAGCACGCAGTGACCGTGCACGCGCCGGCGGAGCGCGTGTGGCCGTGGATCGCGCAGATCGGGCAGGACCGGGCCGGATTCTACAGCTACGCCTTCCTCGAGAACCTGGCCGGCCTGCACCTGCGCAATGCAGACAGGATCCACGCCGAGTGGCAGGACATCGAGGAGCGGCAGTTCGTGCAGGCGACGCCCGTTGGCTGGCTCGGGCGGGATGAGCCCCTCGGCTGGCGCGTCCCGTTCGCCGACGAGAACCGCGTGATGGTCGTGGAAAACTGGGGCGCCTTCATCCTCGTGCCTCACGACGAGCGTACCACGCGCTTCATCATCCGCACCCGGACCAACACACCGCTCAGGGGGTGGCACCTTGCCGTCGCCCCCCTCTCCCTCCTCCTCCTCGAGCCCGTACATTTCGTCATGGAGCGCCGCATGATGCTCGGCATCAAGGAGCGGGTGGAGGCCACCGCCCAGCGGGCCGAATCCACGAGCCCCTGAACCACCCGCCAGGAATCCTGCCGTGCGCGGCCCCGAACTCGTTCCGTCCCTGGCGAACTACACCCGCCGACAGGCGACTGCCGACGTGGGTGCCGGTATCGTCGTCGGCATCGTCGCCCTGCCACTGGCCATCGCCTTCGCCATCGCGTCCGGCCT
>DATHVO010000162.1:0-11814 GCA_035461265.1 Longimicrobiales bacterium | reverse complement strand
CCGGGGCCTTCCTGGCCGGGGCCTTCTTCGCCGGGGCCTTCTTCGCCGGGGCCTTCTTCGCCGGGGCCTTCCTGGCCGGGTCCTTCGTGGTCGGGGCCTTCTTCGCCGGGGATTTCTTCGCCGGGGATTTCTTCGCCGGGGCCTTCTTCGCCGGGGCCTTCTTCGCCGGGGCCTTCTTCGCCGGGGCGCTCTTCGCGGAGGCATTCTTCGCCGGGGCCTTCTTCGCCGGGGCTCTCTTCGCGGAGGTCTTCTTCGTGGAGGTCTTCCTCGCGGAGGCCGTCTTCACGGCGGCCTTCTTCACGGCGGCCTTCCTGGCCACCGACTTCTTCGCGGGGGCCTTCTTCGCAGCAGACCTCCCTGCCTGGGCCTTGCCGGCCCGGGACTTCGTCGCGCTACGCTTTTCAGCCACCGACTCTCCGATCCGCGCTACGGGGCGCCAGGCCCCTCGTTGTCGTTTCCGCCGCAATCGTCCGCCGCCCCGCTGCGACGTGTCGGGCCGAGCCCGCGGGGAAGCGGCTGGGTCCGGTCATCAGGCCCACCGCGCGGACCGACGCCGTCGAATCCTTCCGGGCTGCCGGCACCAATTTCCGGCGCGTCCCGGCACGGGCGGTCGTCGCTGACCGGGCATTACCTGGATGAGGGGCGAGGGGCCGGCCCCGGCGTCCACGGACCACGCGCCGGTGCCGGGCAGGACGTGGGCGCCCCGCGCAGGAACACCGACCCGGCCATCGCCTGCGCACGCCCGTCCCGGCGCGGGCGAGAATCCGAAGGCACGAAAATACGCGCCTGCGCGTGACGGCGCCACAGAATCGTGGGCGAGCCGGTGAATCCTGACGTCCGGCTGATGGTTACGTTGTCGGAGTGTGGCCGTTCCGGACGCGCGGCGAGGAGCGTACCGTAGGGTCGGCCTGGGTGGATCGGGTGGAGGATGATCGAGATCGCGTGCGACCGCCGGTTGGCAGTCGCACGCGGCGGATGCTGCGAGTCAGGCCGCGGTCGCGTCTTCGTGCGCCAGGGCGGTGTGCTCACCACCGTGCGGGATGACGGGCTGGCAGAATCGCAGGCCCGCCTCACTGAGCTGGGCCAGCTCCTGGCGGCTCAGTTCAGGGTGCCGTTCCTTCATGTACCCGAGCGTCTCCTCCATCCACTCGACCTGGTCGTCGCGGTGGGCGCTGAGCACGCCACACTGCCGGATGGCGCTGAAGAGCTCGTCGCGGGCACGGTCGAGTAGGGTCGGTGGGGCTGGGTTCCTCGGCGGGGTACGTCCTCTTCTATCTCGCTTCTTCGGTACCAACGTGCGACCTCCTTCCGGAATCGGGCGTCACTTCTGAGCGCTGCCACATTTCGTCCATAGCTGACAAATATAAGCCCGCAGCGGCCTGCGGCCAACCCCGCGATGCGGCCCAACGCGCGGTCCCGCGCGGCTGTCGGACCTTCCGGCGGCAGGACTCGTCCGGCGCAGGTTGCCGGCGGGAAGCAGGGCAGCCGAGATTGGGGCATGAATGCGATACGGCTGGAGATTTTCCGCCATCTCTTCACGGCGCTGGCAGAGGAGATGGGCGGGGCGCTGCGCCGCTCGTCCTTCTCGCCGAACATCAAGGAGCGCCGGGACTACTCCTGCGCGCTGTTCGACGGCCGGTGCCGTGTCGTGGCGATGGGTGACCACATGCCGGTCCATCTCGGCGCCATGCCGCTGAGCGTGCGGGCGGTGGTTTCGTCGCTGCCGCCGCTCGAGGCGGGAGACGTTGCAGTGGTGAACGACCCGTTTCACGGGGGCACGCACCTTCCGGACATCACTGTCGTATCGGCGGTTTTCGTGCCGGGTGGCCGCGCTCCGCTGGCCTACCTGGCGGTGCGGGCGCATCACGCGGACGTAGGCGGCATGGCGCCGGGTTCGATGCCCCTTGCACGTGACATCCACCAGGAGGGTCTGCGGATTCCGCCCGTCCTGCTCATGCGGTCGGGTATCAGGGAGGCGGGTGTGTGGCGGATCCTGCTGGCGAACGTGCGCACACCTGCGGAGCGCGAGGGCGATCTGGTGGCGCAGCTGTCGGCACTGACTGTCGGAACCGGGCGGCTGCTGGCGATGGTGGCGGACAGGGGTGCGGCGGAGGTGGAGGAGGCGATGGGTGCCCTCATCGCGTATGCAGACCGCCTCGTGCGGGCGGGCGTGGCACTCGTACCGGACGGCGACTACACGGCAGAGGACTGGCTCGAGGATGACGGATTCGGTCACGGTCCGCTCCCCGTCCGTGTCGCCGTGCGGGTCCGCGGGGACACGCTGCAGGCCGACTTTACGGGGACGTCGCCGCAGGTGGAGGGCGGCGTCAACGCGGTGGCCGCGATCACGGAATCCTGCGTCCGGTATGTCACGCGGTGCATCGTGGAGGCGCTCCTGGCGCAGCCGCTCCCGGCGGGGGGCGGTGAGATGGCCGCGGTCACGACCGTGCTGCCGGCGCGGAGCCTGGTTGCGGCCGGCCATCCGGCCAGCGTGGCCGCGGGCAACGTGGAGACGTCGCAGCGAATCGCCGATGTGCTGCTGCTGGCGTTCGCCCGCGCCCTGCCGCAACTCGTCCCGGCCCAGTCGCAGGGCACCATGAACAATCTGGCCATCGGCGGCACGGACCCCCGGACGGGCGAGGCCTATGCGTACTACGAGACCATGGCAGGCGGCATGGGCGCCGGCCCGACGGGTGCCGGACTGTCGGGGGTGCACGTCCACATGACGAATTCGCTCAATACGCCGGTCGAGGCGCTGGAGCACGCGTATCCGCTGCGGGTCCGGAGCTACGGCCTCCGTCGCGGCACGGGTGGCGCGGGACTGCACCGTGGCGGGGACGGCGTCCGAAGGGACGTGGAAGTCCTCGCCCCTTCGACGGTGAGCGTGCTGACCGAGCGGCGGTCGAGGCGCCCTCAGGGTCTGGGGGGCGGAGAGGCCGGCGCAGCGGGAGAGAATGTGCTGTTCCGTGGAGGGGAGGCGTCCCTGCTGCCGGCGAAGGCGACATTCCAGGTGGAAGCGGGGGACATCATCAGCATTCGCTCCCCGGGCGGCGGCGGCTGGGGTGGCCGGGACGAGCCTGGTGGCCGGGACGGCTGAAGGTCCGTCCCGGCCGCCGTCGCCTACTGCCGTACGAGGCGGATCGCGCCGTTGACGGTCTTCAGTGCCAGTTCGCGGCCGCCGGAACCGACCACGCCGGTGAGGTTCCGGGAGTTGAAGCGGCCGCGCACTTCCAGCGGATAGTCCGTCTCGATGGCCCCGTTCACGGTGCGGGCCGAGACGTCCGCATCGAGGGCGCCTGTGAACCGCACCGTCAGGGCGCCGTTCACGGTCTCGAGCTCGAGCCTGTCCGTCCAGTCGGAGCGTCCCATGGTCACGTCGACGGCGCCGTTGACGCTGGACGCCCTGACCACACCCGCGGCGGCGAGGCGCACCCCGCCGTTCACGGTACGGCCCTCCGCGCCGGCCGGAAGGCCTCTCCCGTCGATGCCGCCGTTCACCGTACGACCGATGAAATTGACGCCGCGGGGGACCTCCACGTTCCACTCCACCTGCACGTCGTTGTTGCGGACACCGCTGCGGCCTGCGGACCCCGGCCGGCACTCGTTGGCCGGCTCGCCTCCCGGTGTCGGATACACGGCGCAGATCGTGACGCCGCCGGAATGCTGCAGGACCTCGATGCGCACGTCGGCCGGGTCGCTGCGCCGCCCCCGCTTCGTCGCCTGGACGCGAACTTCGTCGCCCGTGGCCGCGACGGCGTTGATACCGCCGTTCATGCCCTTGATCTCTATGGCGCCGCCCTGCGCTACTCGCCCGTTCCACCGGAACTGCTCCTGTCCCAGGAGCGGACCGGCGAAGAGGGTCGTGGCGATGGCGGCCATGGCTGCAGATCGAATCGTGATCATCGTCTCCTCGGAGTGACGGTGTGTCGTGCCGCCCTCAGCGTCCGCCAGGACGGATGAGGCGGATCGCGCCGTTGAAGGAATGCAACTCGATGTCGGCACTCCCGCTGCCGACGGTGAACTCGAACCGGTTGTTGCGCGCCGGACTCAGGGAAACCGGGAACGCGGCTTCCACGCGTCCCGTCCTGCTGCTGATCCGGACCCTCGCGTTCGCATTATCCGGGATGGTCATGGTGACACGGCCGTTGTGTGCACCCAGGAAGTAGCGGCCGTCGTCACGGACCGCTCCATCGTATTCGATCATGCCATTGACCGTGGAGGCCCTGACGTCTGCGGCGTCGGCGCCGGTCACGGTGATGCTGCCGTTCACCGTCTCCGCGCTGATGTCGCCCCTGACCCGGCCGATGCGGATGCTCTGGTTGACGGTGGCCGCAGCGACATCGCCCGTCACGTTGTCCACGACGAGGCCGCCCGCGACCGACTCCACGTTCACCCGGCCCGTAACGCCTCGCACATGGATCACGCCCTCGACGTTCGAGATGGCGACGCTGCCGGTAGTGCCGTCCACGGTGACGGACAGGTTCACCCCGTTCACGCTGATGCTGGCGTTGCGGGGAACCGTGATCTCGTACCGTACAGCGGACGCGGGCGCGCCGGCGCGCCCGGCCGCCTCGACCCTCACACCGCCGTCCGCGGGTCGAACACTGACGCGCATCCCTGGCGGGTGCGACGATCGGACCCGGACGGCCTCCCGGTCCCAGGTCGCGAAGCTCGCGCTGCCGCCGACTGCCTCCAGGTGGACGCGTCCGCCCGCCCGCATGGCCACCGTCGTATCGACCGGCTGCTGCGCCATGCCAAGTGCCACCGCCGCGGCGAGGAGCGTGGTGATCATCTTGCCTCTCCCATCACGTGCCGGCACGCTGGACGCGGCCAGCGCGGCGCAGGACATCCAGCCGCCGCTGCATGGTGTTGTCGAGCTGCCGGGTCAGGAACGGGTTGTCGGGATCCGCATCGAGGGCTGCCCTCGCGTCCGCGATGGCCTGATCGATGGACTCGAGACTGCGCTCGATGACCTCCACCGTCACCGGATCGAGTTGGTCACGGGCGGCGGCGAGGGCGGCCTCGAGCTCGGCGGTGTCCGCCGTGTAGCGATCCGACGGCGGCCCGGCGCCCACCAGCCGCGCGTCCGCGGATGGGGTATTCGACGTCTGCACGATGGCTCCCACCGCGGTCTCGGACGGGGAACCGGCGCCTGAAAGCCACCACATCGCGCCGGCCGACAGCGTGACGAGGACGATTGCTGCGGCCGCCAGCCCGGGCATGGTGAAGCTCAGCCGCCAGCCCGCGCCCCGCCGCGTGCGCCCGGCACGGCCGCCCGCAGGGGACCCCCGGAACGGTATCACGCGGACATCTGCCGGCGACGCCTCGGCGATACCGGCAGCGATCCCGGCCCAGAGGTCGCGCGCCGGCTCGGCGTCCGAGAGCTCGCTCACGCGCGCCATCACGGCCCGCAACTCCGCCATCGTCGCGGTGCAGGCGTCACACCCCACCAGGTGCTCCTCCAGCGCCCGCGCCTCCTCCGAGGCGAGATCGCCATCGAGATATTCGGACAGCCGGTCCATCCATGGGTCGTGCATCCTGACCCTCCTCATTTCAGGTACTGCCTCAGGCTCATCCGCGCCCGATGAAGCTGCGATTTCGATGTGCCCGGACTTATGTCCAGCATTTCGGCGATCTCCTCATGCGTGTAGCCCTCCACGTCGTGCAGCACGAAGATCGCCTGCGCTCCCGGCGGCAGTGTGCCAATCGCCGCCTCCATGTCCATTCTCAGGTCCGGCCGTTCGCGCCTGCCCGTCGACCGCTCCGCCTCGACCTCCCCGCCGAAACGGTCATGATAGCGGACGTCACGCTGGCGCCGGGCCAGAATCACATTCACCGCCAGCCGGTGCAGCCACGTCCCGAAGGCCGACTCGCCCCTGAACAGCGCCAGCTTCTGCCATGCCCGGATGAAGACTTCCTGGGCAGCGTCGTCCGACTCCCCCGGGGACAGCATCCGCCGGCAGAGCGTGTGGACTCGCGCCACGTGCCGGCGGTACAGCCGCTCGAAGGCAGACGCATCCCCGCCGGCGGCGAGGCGCGCGTCGTGGCGGTCGATATCCGTGCCCTCGGTGATCGTGCGTGTCAGTGTCGCTGCTCCCACCGTTTCGCCCCTGCCCTTTCCGAACTGTTAGACAGGAGCCCGTGCCGGATGGTTGGAAAGCACAAGCTGGGCACCCACCCCGCTCCGGGGAAAGGCCCTCATCACGGGGCGACCCCGGGGTGGTCGGCCATCACCTGGGCCCGTAGCTTCCGGCAACCGGACAGGAGGTGGCCGTGCCCCAGCGGATATTCCAGGTCGATGCCTTCACGGACCGGCCGTACACCGGCAATCCCGCCGCCGTCTGTATCCTCGAACACGCCGGGGACGAGGCGTGGATGGCCGCCGTGGCGCGGGAAATGAACCTCTCGGAGACCGCCTTCCTCCGACCGGAGGGCACCGGATGGCGCCTCCGCTGGTTCACGCCTCTCACCGAAGTGGACCTGTGCGGCCACGCAACCCTCGCCGCGGCGCACGTGCTCTGGGAATCCGGCGCCGCGCATGACGAAACGGTGCACTTCCTGACCCGCAGCGGCGACCTCGCCGCCACCCGCGATGGCGACGCCATCCGCATGGACTTCCCCGCCGACCCCGCCACACCCATCCGCCCGCCACCCGGGCTCCTCGAGGCGCTGGGCGAACCCGAACCGACGGCCGTCGCCCGAGGTCGATTCGACTTCCTGGTCGAACTTCCCACGGCCGGCGCGGTCCGGGCCCTGCACCCGGACATGCACCGCCTCGCCGACATGGAGACCCGCGGCGTCATCGTCACCGCCCCGGCCGATGACGGCGACTACGACTTCGTTTCCCGGTGGTTCGGTCCACGTGTCGGTGTACCCGAAGACCCCGTGACGGGGTCGGCCCATTGCACTTTGGGGCCGTGGTGGGCGGCCCGGCTGGGGCGGGACCGTCTTCTGGGCTACCAGGCGTCTTCCCGGGGCGGGTCGGTCGGCGTGCGGCTGCGCGGGGACCGCGTGGACCTCACGGGTCGGGCGGTCACCGTATTGCAGGGAGACCTCCTGCATGCCGGGGCCGGCCGGGACCCCGACCATCGGGTCGAAAGAGGGGATGATCATGGACAAGGTTGAGAGGACGCCCGAGGAGTGGCGGAGGCTGCTGACCGCCGAACAGTTCCGCATTGCCCGGGAGGGCGGCACGGAACGGGCGTTCACGGGCCTGTACTGGAACGAGAAGACTCCGGGCCTGTACCGCTGCGCGTGCTGCGGCGAGGCGCTGTTCAGCTCGGACACGAAGTACGACTCCGGGAGCGGCTGGCCGAGCTTCTACGAGCCGGTGGACGGATCGCGGGTGGAGAGCAGGCAGGACGTCAGCCACGGGATGCGACGCACCGAGGTGGTGTGCGCCCGGTGCGACGCCCATCTCGGTCACGTCTTCCCCGACGGTCCGCGGCCCACGGGAGAACGATACTGCATCAACTCGGCGTCGCTCCGACTGGAAGCGGCCGGCGACCGGGGCGTCTCCCCGTCCGGCGACCCGGACGACGGGCCCGGCTGAACCGGGACGGGCCCGGACGATGCCCGTGAGCCGGCGCTGGTACCCGTCCGGTGTACGCGTTGCCGCCCCTGGGGCTGGCCCGCGGATTGCCACGCTGAGAGGGTGCCCTTGCACCCTGGATTAATGTTGCGCATGCCTGCACGCCGCGGTCGTTCCCGTCAGGTCCATTCGGACCACCAGCTGACCCTGTCGCTGTCCTGGCTGACTGACGCCGAGTTGCTCGGCGCGTTGCGCGTGCGTGGCGTGCCCTTCGTGGAGGAGGTCCGCTTCCGGCCGAACCGATCCCGTCTGATATCCCTGTCAGCGGACCGGCGGCGGCTGAACCTGCACGAGTGCTTCCGGGCGGCGCCGGCGCGCGTGCTGGATGCGGTTGCGGCGTTTGTCACGGCACCGGCCCGGTCGCGCAGTTTCCGTGATGCGGTGGAGCGCATGCGGGAGTGGCACGAGGGTCAGGTGGCGGAGTACGGCCTGGGCGAGCCGCTGCCGGGGTGCGGTACGCCGGAGCAGCGGAAATGCCTGGAGCGGGTCTACGCGCAGCTCAACGAATCGCATTTCTCCGGGGCGCTGCCCCGTTCTCTTCCCATCCGCCTGAGCGACCGTATGTCGCGACGGTTCGGGCACGTGAGTTATGCGCGCACGACGCAGGGCGACCGCAAGGTCGCGGAGCTTGCCCTGAACATCGATCTGCTGCTGCCGGGCAACGAGCGGGCCCTGCTCGACACGCTGCTGCACGAGATGGCGCACATCGAGGCGTGGCTGGTGCACGGGCATCGCGAGCACGGCAGGATCTGGCGGGAGGCGGCGCGTCGCGTGGGTTGCGAACCCAAGGCATGCACGCACATGCGGTTGAAGCGCCGGCGTTCCCGCGAACCGGTGACGAACGTGCCGACGCTGCGCCTGCCGGTGGCGCCACAGTCGGAGGGCCGGGAGAAGGCGGCGCGTTCCGGTCTGCGGCGGGCAGCACGCCGTCGGGCCTGAAAAGGGCGGCGCCTGGGTCAGCCCGGGCGATGGCTGAGACTCGCGTCAGTCCGACGTGTGGAGACGCAGGATGACGGGCTCGCTCTCCACGCCGGCGCGGTCCACCAGACGGACGGCCACGATGTCCGGCGCCGTGCCGGTCCATGGAATCCGCGCTTCCCGTGAGGCACCCGGCAGGAGGATTGTGTTCCAGGCTCCTCCGGCGCGCGACTGGACGATCCACGCTGACGGTCGCATCGACGGTGCACCGAGCGACACGACGGTTGCACGTGCTGCGAAGTCCGGCAGTGCGCCCACGAAGGGGCGTGGCGGCGGCCCGCTGCCCAGCCAGGGACTCGCGGGCACGAGTGCCGGTTCTCCGTACCACCCAGAGCGCAGCGCATCGCCGAGCCCGTCGGGATTCCTGAGGAGGCTCGCCGCGCTGAAGTGGACGTTTCCGCTGAAGCCGGGGTGCTGCCGGGTGAGGCGCACCTGCTCCAGAATCTCCCACGCATCCCACGGGCTCGCGCCGGTCGCGACCCGGTTCGGGTGATTGCCCGCCCAGACGTGGCGGCCGTGCAGGTTCTGGGACGACCACCATTCGAGGAGCTCGGTGTAGGGCTGCTCCGGAGCGGCCACACGCCAGTAGAGCTGGGGTGCGTAGTAGTCTGCCCACCCGTTGTTGAGCCACTTCCGCGTGTCGGCGTACAGATCTCCGTATGCGTCCAGCCCGCGCACGGATGCGGGATGACCGGGGCGCCAGATCCCGAACGGGCTGATACCGACGCGGACATGTTCCTTCTCCCGACGGACGGCGTGGTACAGGTCCTCGACGAACCGGTCCACGTTCGAGCGGCGCCAGTCGTCGCGGCCCATGCCGGTGGCACGGCCGTATCGGGTCCAGGTCGCCTCGTCCGGGAATGGAATGAGGCGGTTGCGCCGGTCGCGCTGGCGGTAGGGGTAGAAGTAATCGTCGATGTGCACGGCATCGACATCGTAGCGCCGGACCACGTCGGTGATGACATCGATGGCGAGACGTCGCGCGTCGGGCTCGCCGGGATCGAGCCAGTAGAAGGTGCCGTATGTGCGTATGAGATCGGGACGGCGCCGGAGGACGTGCGAGGCCGCCATGGGCGTTCGCTTGGAGACGAATCCGGCGCGGAAGGGATTGAACCACGCATGCAGCTCCAGCCCCCGGGCATGCGCCGCCTCCACGGCGAAGGCGAGGGGGTCCCACCAGGGCTCGGGCGCGCGTCCGGACTCGCCTGTGAGGAAGTCCGACCATGGTTCGATATCGGATGCGTAGAAGGCATCCGCCGACGGCCGCACCTGGAGGATGACGGCGTTCAGGCCGATGTCACGTGCCGCGTCCAGGATGCGGAGCAGCTCGGCCTGTGCAGCATCGCTGCCGAGGCTGCGCCGGGACGGCCAGTCCATGTTGGCGACCGTCGCCACCCACACGCCGCGAAACTCTCGCGCCACAGCCGGCAGGTGGACGGGGTCCGGGCTCTCGCGGTATTCGGGCGGAATCGCTTCCACGTGTTCCGGCTCCGCCGGCGGGATTGCTTCCTCCACGGCCTCGCGGGGCGTCTCGCTGCGGGGCTGCGCAAGCGGGCGGAGGTCGGCCTGGCGGAAGCAGCCGGACACGACGAGTCCCGTGAGGAGGAGGGTCAGCGCGTACGGCGCGCGGCGGGAGTGCGCTTGCATCCTGCAATCTACATCCGTCGCCGGCAACTGTTCCAGCGTATCGCCCCCGCTGGCAGGCGACGCGTATGGGGCGTCAGTCGTCCACAGTGGTACCGGTGCGTCCAGGCCGGATGACGCCGTGCGCTTCGAGGATGGCCATGGCCTCGGCGCCGTCGAGCGTCTCGCGGTCCAGGAGCGCGAGGGCGAGGGCGTCGAGAGCGGGCCTGTGGGCCACGAGGATCTCCCGGGTGCGCTCGTACAGCTGCGACAGTAGCGCCTGAACTTCCCCGTCCATCCGCGCCTGCGAATCGGCGCTGAGGGAGCCCGCCTCGTCGTCGTGCACGAGCAGTGAGCCATTGCCGGCCATGCCCAGCCGGTAGACCATGCGCCGGGCGATGCGGTTCACATGGACGAGATCGCTCTCGGCTCCGCCCGTGACGTGCTCCGCGCCGAAGACCAGCTCCTCAGCCACCCGTCCGCCGAGCGCCTTGATGATCTGTGCCTCGAGGTAGCTCTTCGGGTGCAGGTGCCGGTCATCGTCCGGCGCGAAGTGAGCGACACCCATGGCGCGCCCGCGCGGCTGGATGGTCACCTTGTGGAGGCCGTCCTCGGGGCACGCGACGACGCCGGCGATGGCGTGGCCTGCCTCGTGGAACGCGACGATCCGCCACTCGCCATCGGGCGCCGTGAAGCCGACGCGCTCCTTGCCCAGGAGCATGCGGTCGCGGGCGGACTCGAAGTGACGCCACTCGACGATGTCCGAGCGGGTGCGCACGGCGAAGATGGCTGCCTCGTTCAGCAGGTTCGCCAGGTCCGCGCCGCTCGCGCCGGGCGTGAGGCGGGCCAGGCGGCCGAAGTCCACGTCGCCGGCCACGGGTATGCGCCGGCGGTCCGCGTGCAGGCGGAGGATCTCCGCACGGCCATCGGCCGTCGGCAGCCCGACGGTGACGATGCGGTCGAACCTGCCGGGCCGCTTGAGTGCGGGATCCAGGTCCTCCGGCCTGTTCGTGGCGCCGATGACGACGACGCCTTCAGTGGGCGCGAATCCGTCCATCTCCACCAGGAGCTGGTTCAGCGTGCGGTCATCCTCGTTGTGGGCGCGGTTGCGGCCACGGGCACCGCCCAGCGAGTCGAGCTCATCGATGAAGATCACGCCACCGCGGCTGCGCGCCTTCTTGAAGAGCGTGCGCACGCGCTGCGCACCGAGGCCGACGATGAACCCTGTCACCTCGGATCCGGACAGATGGAAGAACGGCACGCCTGCCTCGCCCGCCACGGCGCGTGCCAGCAGCGTCTTGCCCGTGCCGGGCGGACCGACGAGCAGAACCCCCTTCGGCACATGGGCGCCCAGGGCCGCAAACGCCGACGGCTCCCGCAGGAAGTCCACCAGCTCACGCAGATCCTCCGCGGCGCCCTGCGTCCCGGCTACGTCGCCAAAACCCGTCGTGCTCGCGCCCGTCCTGCCCACATCCGAGTTGCTACCCTGGCCCCTGAACTGGACGTACAGGAAGTACCCGATGCCCGCGAAAAGCATCAGCTGCAGGACCAGCATCAGCGTGTTGCGGTATCGCTCCGTGTTCCGGGGCCGCTCGAATGCCACGGCGACGCCCGCCGCCTCC
>DATHVO010000161.1:0-26732 GCA_035461265.1 Longimicrobiales bacterium | reverse complement strand
GGGGCTGCCCCGGGCGGGGCTCGACGGGTCGGCCCAGGGGCGGTGCGTCCGCCGGCGGCGCTGTATCGGCCGGCGGCGTGGGCGGCGGTATGCCGGGTGTGGTGTCCGGCGCCCCGGGGAGGTCCATGGGTGTCGGCGAGGGCGGCGGGACCTCCGCCATGCGAACGGAGTCCTCCCGTGCGAAGCGGCGGCGCAGGCGATCCCACCAGCCCTCATCCCGCTCCTCGCCGAACTCGTCGTAGTCCCAGTCCAGGCTGTCCCCGTACACGTACGCCTCGGGGTAGTAGCAGGTGCGGCTCGGTGCCATCCCGCGGATGAAGTACTCCGTGCGCGTGGCACCCTGCTGCGGGCAGTCGGCGGACACGACCACGCCCATCTCGTCCACCGTGTGGCGCTCGACGCCGCTGGGCGGTGTCCAGCCCGTACCGGACGTGGCGACACGCCGCATGATGCGGCCCCACACGGGGGCGACGATCTGACCGCCCGTGGCTCCGCGCAGGATGCGTTGCCGCTTGTCCATCCCCACCCATATGGTGGCTACGTAGTCCGGCGTGAAGCCGACGAACCAGACGTCCGCCGCGTCCTGTGTGGTGCCCGTCTTGCCCGCCGCCGGCGCGCTGAAGCCGGCTCCCCGCACACCCGTGCCCGTGCCCCGGTCAACGACATCCTGAAGCATGGACGTGGTGAGGAAGGCCGCGGCGGGGTCGAACACGCGGCGGACATTCGGCTGCTGCTGCCAGACGACGTGCCCGCGGCGGTCCACGACGCGCGTGACGTACCGCGGCTCCGGCCGCTGGCCGAGCGTGGCGAAGGTCGCGTACGCCGCGGTCAGCTGCACGGGGGTGACTTCGGCCGTGCCCAGCACGACGGACGGATTCGATGGCAATGTGCCGAGTCCGAACTGCTCCGCCACGCTGAGCACGCGGCGCAGGCCCACCTCGTTCGCCAGGCGCACTGTGGGGACGTTCCGGGACTGCGACAGGGCCTGCCGCATGGTGACGACCCCCGCCCAGGCGCCGTCGTAGTTCCGCGGCTCCCAGTACCGTCCGTTCCCCATGGCGTACCGGAGCGGCTGGTCCATCAGCCTGTGCGTTGGCGAGAACCCCGACGACACCGCGGCGGCGAAGACGAACGGCTTGAACGCGCTGCCCGGCTGCCTCATCGCCTGGGTCGCGCGGTTGAACTGGGAGTCGTCGTAGTTACGGCCGCCCACCAGGGCGACGATGTCGCCCGTGTGTGCCTCCATGATGACGACCGCGCCCTGGAGGTACGCCGTGGCGTCCACCGGCTGCCCCGACGTGTCCGCATGCACGCTGGCATAGCTGCGGTGAGGAAACCCGCCGAAGCCGCCGGCCTCCATCGCCCTGAGCTGCCGGCTGAGTTCCTCCTCCGCCGCGCGCTGGGCGTCAACATCCAGCGTCGTATGGATGGTGTAGCCCTCCGTGTAGAGGGCGCTCCCGAGCTGGGCCTCGAGCTGGCGGCGGACCGTCTCCACGAAGTACGGAGCCTGGTCCTCCGACCGGGCACGGCCGGCACGCAGCACCAGTTCCGACTCCGCTGCCGACGCGCGCTCCTCCGCCGTGATGAGGCCCTGGTCGGCCATCCGGCGAAGCACCAGGTCGCGGCCCTCCAGCGCCGCCTCCTCATTCGCCCGCGGGTTCAGGCGCGACGGGGCTCTGGGCAGCGCTGCCAGCAGGGCCGACTCGGCGAGGGTGAGCTGTGACGTCGACTTGCCGAAGTATTCCTCCGCCGCGGACTCGATGCCGTATGCGCCGCTGCCGAAGTAGATCTGGTTCAGATAGAGCTCGATGATCTCGCGTTTGCCATACCGGGCCTCGATCTGACGGGCGACACGCGCCTCGCCGATCTTCCGCATGAACGTGCGCTCGCTGGCCGGCAGCTTGTCCGGGAAGATGTTCCTGGCGAGCTGCATCGTGATGGTGCTCGACCCCTCCTCGATGTCGCCGGCACGGATGTTCTGGCGGAGCGCACCGACCACGCGGCGCCAGTCCACACCGCCGTGCGTCCAGAACCGCCTGTCCTCGATGGCGACGAAGGCATTCAGCAGGTGGTCGGGCATGGAGTCCACCGGCACGACCACCCGCCGGGTCACGTACAGCTTCGACAGCTCCTCGCCGTTGCGGTCCACCACCACGGACGCCTCGTCGGGCATGTAGCCCCGGATCATGTCCACGTCGGGACAGCCGTTCAGGCCGCACCGCAGCCAGAGGACCGAGATGACCGTCACCACCGAGGCGGCCGCGATGGCGCCCGCCGCGATGAGCCCCCGCTTCGTCCGTCGGCGGAACCAGCGCCGTTTCCGCCGCTGTTCCACCGGCTCGACGCCGTGGACCCGGCCGTCGAAGCGCGGCGGGATATCGCCCGCGCCTCCGGCCTGTGGCCGCTCGTCGGGGTGCCGCGGATCGCTGCCCTGCTCGTCCATTTATCGATGTCCCCGTGAGATCGTGCGAAGTGCCCACTCGCCTGCGACTGCCCTCCGGACCCCGAAAGGGGCAAGGCCTGTACCACACGGATGGGACGTCGCCCCGTCCGCCCGGCCTTGACTGGCACGGCGGGCCGCGGCCACACTTCAATTCTGCGCCAGGGCGCCAGGAGACCACTGCGGGAACGCCGGAGCCGACATGAGCCGCTTCACCGAGGACGAGATCAAGCAGAAGGTGCACGAGGGCTACATTCTCGAGTCGCCCGACGAGATGACGGAGGGATACCGGAAGGCACTCATCGTGCAGCTCCTCGTCCAGGCGGACACCGAGCTCATGAGCGCGCCGGCCTACTGGATGGCCGCCCAGGACGCGCCGTCCACCAACACGATGGTCTCCGCCGTGGCCATCATCCAGGACGAGCTGGCCCACGCCAACATCGCGTACCGCATCCTGGAGGACATGGGCCTCGACAAGGAGCAGCTCATCTACGGCCGGGAGCCCCACGAGTTCAAGCACCCGTACGGCTTCGACCAGCCGCTGGAGAGCTGGGCGGAGCTCGTCACCGCGAACGGCTTCTTCGACCGGGCGGGCATCACGCTGCTGAGCGACGTGTACCGCAACACCAGCTACGGTCCCCTCAAGCGCGCCCTCGTGAAGGTCGACCTGGAAGAGACCTTCCACCTCCGCCACGGCGAAGTCTGGATGAAGCGCCTGGCGAACGCAGGCGGGGAGGCGCGCGAGAAGCTGCAGCGTGCCGTGGACTGGATGTTCCCCATGACCATCGAGTGGTTCGGGCTGCCGGACGACATGAAGCGTCACAGCGGGCAGCTCGAGTACCGGCTGAAGGGAATGACGAACGACGAGCTGCGCCAGACCTGGATGTCCGCGACGGTTCCGCTGTGCGAGGGCCTGGGACTCGACGCGCCGGCGCATTACGACGAATCGAAGGGCGAGTACGTCCTGGACTACCCGTTCCCGTGCGAGTACGACGCGGAGGCGAAGCGTTGGGACTTCGACGGTGGCAGGATCTCCTGGGACCAGGTCTTCGAGCGGTGGAAGCGGCGCGGACCCATGAACGAGGCGTACGTGGAGAGTGTCCGCCGGAGTCACGCCCCCCTGAACCGTCTCATGGAGCGGGCGGCATGACGGACTTCGCCGGGGACGTCGTGAGGCAGGTGCTGGCGGACGGCGGGTCGGCGCCCGACCCGCCGGAGTCCGCGCGCCGGTGGCACGCCGCCGTCCTCGCCGCATCGGCGCGCACCACCCACGAGCTGAAGGCCGGCGACTCGCCGCGGGACCCGCGGTACCGCTCCGACGACTCCGCCACGGATGCGCTCTGGCGCGCCCTCTGCGAGGTCGCCGACCCGGAACTTCCCATCAGCCTCGTGGACCTCGGCCTCATCTGCGATGTGCGCCGCCGGGACGCCGACGTGGAGGTGGACCTCACCTTCACGGCATCGGCCTGCCCCTGCATGGAGTTCATCATCGAGGACGTCCGCGAGCGCCTGCTCCGGGAGCCCGGCGTCCAGTCCGTCGCCGTGCGGGACGTGTGGGACCCGCCCTGGACCACGGACCGGATGACCGACCACGGCCGCGCCCTCCTCCGCAGCTTCGGCGTCGCGGCATGAATCCGCCTCCTGACGCGCCTGCGGCGCTTTCACTCCGATCGCCATGATCTACGAAGTCTTTGCCCGGAAGACCCGCGGCGAGCCGCTCCGCCACATCGGCAACCTCAACGCGCCCGATGACGACCTGGCCCGCGTCTACGCCTTCAGCACCTACGACGAGGAGAAGTGGTTCGACATGTTCGTCGCGCCCAGGGACCGCTTCCTCGAGGTATTCAACAGACTGGACGCCGAGCCGGTCGACCGGGCGGCCGCGCTGGCCGAAGCGGAGGCAGAACGGAAGGCGGCGGTGACTCCATGAGCACGGCGGTGAACGAGTATCCGAAGGCCGCCGCCCTGCCGGAGGACGTGCGGGGCTCCGTCCGTGACCTCGTCCTGGTACTGGCCGACTCGAAGCGCGTCCTCGGCATGCGCTACGGACAGTGGATTCTCGGTGCGCCGGAGCTGGAGGCCGGTATCGCGTGCGCGTCCATGGCCCAGGATGAGTGGGGCCACGCCCGCCTCCTCTATGCACTGCTTCGGGATTTCGGCGAGGACGTCGACGCCATCGAGCACGACCGGAGTGCGGGCGAGTACTTCAGCATGGACGCACTCGACGGGGAGCCGGCATCCTGGCCCGAGCTGGTCGCCGTGAACGCCCTCGTGGACGGCGCTCTTTCCGTACAGCTCGGCGCCCTGACCGGCTCCGCCTTTCTGCCCCTCCGGCAACGGGTCCAGAAGCTCATCGACGAGGAGGCATTCCATGCGGCGCACGGCGTCGCGTGGTTCCAGCGCATCGCCCGGTCGGGCGACGAGGGTCGGGAGGCCATGGAGCAGGCCGCAGCCCGAATCCTGCCCCTCGCCCTGCGGTGGTTCGGCCCCGACGCCGGCCGCGGCCGCGGGCTCCAGGAGGCGAGCCTGACCGACGCCGGCGGCAGCGCCATGAGGAACCGGTTCATCGAACGTGTGAGCCCGCTCCTGCGCCTCACCGGTATCGACACAGGCGCCGTCGATCTCGAGCCGGACTTCAGCGACTTCGACGAAGCCTCCAGGCGGTCGGGCGGGGCACCCGATGAGCGCACCATCGCCCAGATCCGCGGCGATCGGAACCGCGCCTTCCTCATGGACTGATCATGGCCCGGCGCGCCGTACCCGACGCGGAACTCTACGGCCTGCCAATGCAGGTGGACTGCCCCTTCTGCGCCCACGCCGACCGCACCGAGCTCCACTCCCCCTTCGGGCCGCAGCTGTCCGTCGCCACGTACTGGTGCAATCGCTGCCACACAGCATTCGATTTCGTGAAGTGGTCCGGCGACCGGGGAGGATCCGCTCCGCCCACGCGGGGACCGCGGGAGGCGGACGGCGGGGCCTGACCGAGCCCGCAGAGCCGTTCAGCCCCCGGTGCCCACCGTGTCGGGCGGCGGCACGGGCGCAGGCGCCACCGGAGGGACAACCGTGTCCCGCTCCGCCGGGACGGTGTCCAGCGGCTCCAGTGTCTCCGGATCCACAGGCGTGCCAATGGGCACCGGCTCGAACGCCCGGGGGTCGACTTCCTCGTCCGTCTCCACCGCCCGCGGCAGCCGGGGGACGCCCAGATAGTCCCCGTCCCGCGGCGTCGGCTGCGGCTCCTCCGTCCCGAAGTGTCGCGTCGCCCAGCGGGTGAACTGCCGCCAACGCCCCCCGAACCAGGACCCGATCCGTCCCAGCATCCCCCGCTCCACCTCCGTCGGCGTGCCCGCCGGGCACACCGCGGCCGGCTCGCTGCCCGCCACGAACAGCTCGTCCCTGGCCCGACCCCGCTCCGGCCGGCACCCGTCCCGCAGCACCAGCCCCGTCGATGGGTCCACCTCCCGCTCCACCACCCGCGATGGTACCGTCCAGTCACCGCCGCCCCCAGCCACCCGCTCGTAATCCCGCAGCACCCGCGCCCAGACCGGCGCCGCCAAACGGCCGCCGCCCGCCTGCCCCGTAATCCGTACCGGCCGGTCCAGACCGATCCAGACCGTGCCGACATACGCAGGCGTATAGCCCACGAACCAGGCGTCGGCGCCCTCGTTGGTCGTGCCGGTCTTGCCGGCGGCGGGCCCGCGGTAGCCGCTGTTGCGGATGGCGGCACCCGTACCGCGGTCCACGGCCTCGCGCAACATGTCGGTGACGAGGAACGCAGTGGCGCTGTCGGTGACGGGGCGGCTCCGCACGCTGGGTTCCCAGACGCGGCGGCCGTCGAGGGTTTCGACGCGCGAGACGAAGCGTGGCGGCACTGCGGAGCCGAGGCGGGCGAACATCGTGTAGGCGCCGGTGAGCTCGAGGGGGGTCGTGCCGGCGGTGCCGATGGCGATGGAGGGCAGGGCGGGGATGTCGCTCCGGATGCCGGCCCGCTGTGCCAGGCGGATGATCTGGGAGAGGCCCACATCGGCGGCGAGGCGGATGGTGGGCACGTTCTTGGAGCGGACGAGGGCCTCGCGAATGGTGACGGCGCCCTCGTACTCCCCATCGATGTTGCGGGGTTCCCATACCTCGCCCCCGGCGAGCTCCATGCGGAGCACGGAGTCGGAGACCAGCTGGCTGGGTGCGTAGCCGTCGGCGATGGCGGCGGCAAAGACGAACGGCTTGAATGCGCTTCCTGGCTGCCGTCTGGCCTGGGTGGCGCGGTCGAAGCGCGAGTGGAGGAAGTCCCGTCCGCCGACGAGCGCCCTGACGTCGCCGTTCCTGGCGTCGAGGAGGACGAAGGCACCCTGCACGTAATCTGGCGCTCCATCGAGCGAGGTGGAGGCCGTGTAGCGGGTGCCGGCGTAGCTGCCGAATGCGCCGCGCTCGATGGCGCGGAGCTGCTGTTCGAGGTACTGCTCGGCGATGCGCTGGGCCCTTGGGTCGAGGGTGGTGTGGACGCGAAGGGTCGATGTGTACACGTCCTCGCCGAAGCGGTCCTCGAGGACGCGGCGGACCGCCTCGACGAAGTACGGTGCCGTGCCGGGGTCGGCCCGTCGGCTGGGAGGCTCCCGTCGGACGGCAACGCGACGGCCGGCGGCGCGCCCGGCCTCCTCCTCCGTGATCCGGCCCTGATCCGCCATGAGGCGGAGGACCAGGTTGCGGCGTTCCCGGGCGCGTTCGGCGAAGCGCCGGGGGTTGTAGGCGGTGGGGGATTTCGGCATGGCGGCCAGTACGGCCGCTTCGTGAAGTGAGAGATCCGACGCAGGCTTGCCGAAGTAGTTGCGGCTCGCGGCATCGATGCCGTAGGACCCGCCGCCGAAGTAGATGTGGTTCAGGTACAACTCGAGGATCTCGTCCTTCGAGTAGTTGCGCTCGATGTCATGGGCCACGCGAATCTCGAGGACCTTGCGCGTGAGCGTGCGGCGCCGGCCGGGCAGCCGTTCCGGCCATACGTTCCGGGCGAGCTGCATGGTGATGGTGCTGAAACCCTGGACGAATCCCCGCGCCCGGATGTCGGCGATGAGGGCGCCGCCGACGCGCCTGAAGTCGATGCCGTTGTGCGAATAGAAGCGCTGGTCCTCCACGGCCAGGAAGGCAGCGGGCACGTAGTCCGGCAGCGTCTCGAGTGCCACCACCTCATGCTCCACGGGGGCGAGGCTGGCAAAGGTATCGCCCCGGACATCGAGGAGGACGGATGCGCCGCCGGGCTGGTATGCGGTGAGGCGGCCGACGTTGGGGCACCCGCCCAGGCCGCAGCGCTGCCACAGCAGCCCCAGCATGATGGCGACTGCCAGGATGCCGACGAGGACGAACGCCTCGCGCCGCCTGCGCTCCGTGAACTGCGGGGTGTTCCGGGGCTGTCCGGCCGGCTCAGCCCCTGAGTTGCCGTTTTGCATGAAGGACGGTCTCCGGCAAGCCCTCTGCCAGCGTTCGTGGCGTGTACCCGAGATCGGCCGCCGCGCGGGCGTGCGAGTGAACCCAGCGGTCGCCCGAGCCGCCGGTCATGGCGAGCTCCCGGCTGATGGGCATTGCCCACCCGGTCAGGCGGGAGACCGCGTCCATGAGGCTGCCCGTGGCCCGGACGAGGGACGGCGGGAACCGGAGCGGTGACACCCATGTCCCGGCGAGATCGGCGACACGGGTAGCGAAGCCGTTCACCGACTCCGCCTCGCCGGCCAGGACATACGCGCTCCCCGGCGTGCCACGTTCCGCGGCCGCGACCAGGCCGTCCACGACGTCGTCCACGTGGACGTAGGAGAACACCGCCGGCCGCGTGGACAGGCCCGGCACGCGGTGGCGCAGGATGTCCGCCATGAACCGGCCGCCGGGGCCCTCGTCTCCCGGGCCGTACACGTTGGCCGGGCAGACGATGATCAGGGGCAGGCCGTCCCGCTGCGCCGCCAGCGCCAGACGATGCGCTTCCGTCTTCGTCCGGTGATAGACGCTGGGATACGGCCCGTCGTAGGCGCTCTCCTCGTTCCCCTCCCCGGCGGGCACCGGGCCCAGGGCGGCGGTGGAACTCACGTGGATGGCGAGGGGCGTGGCTGCGGTGCGAACGGCATCGAGGAACACCCGGGTCCCCCCGACGTTCACCGCGTCCAGGGCACTGGCATCGACAATGCCGACCTCGTAGCGGGCGGCGAGGTGAATGGCGAGCCCGGCTCCCTCGAGCCCCCGGGCCATGGCCTCGGGGCTGGTGACGTCGCCCTCCACCAGCTCCGCGCCCATGTCCGCGAGGGCCCGTGCGCGCTCCATTGAACGAACGAGGCAGCGGAGACGGTAGCCACGGTCGTGCAGCGCCGCGGCAAGCCGCCCCCCGATGAAGCCGGTCGCGCCCGTGAGGAAGACGCGGGCGCCTCCCCCCGGGACGGCGCTCACCTCATGCCGGACCGGTGGCGGTCCAGCCGATCTCCGCCGGAACGCGAACCCCCGGTGCGGCTCCGTCATCCGTGACGATGACGTCGAGCTCCCGCGTCCGCTCCAGCCGGTCCTGCCGCGCGAAACCACTCGACGAGGCATGCGCCACGATCTGCGTCCGGCGCTCCGCACCCGACGGGGCCTGGAGCACGAGCGTGGAGCCGACCCCCAGATCCTTCATGGACGGCGACCCCTCCAGCAGGCGAAGCCGGATCTTGGTGCCCCGCAGCGGCACCTCCACCACGTCAGACACCCTGAAGCTGAACGATCCGCCACCACCACGACCTGTCTTCGAACCCGGCATACGACGCCTCCGAAACCGCACGGTTGATCGCAGCGGTGAGGCTAGCTCCCGCCGACGCCCCCGTCAATTCTCCCGCCGCGCGGTCACCACCACCACCGGATTCCTTTGCTTGACGACGGTTCACGCGCCGTCTAGTTTTTACCCTGCGGTGAGACGATCCATCTCCCCGCGGTCGCGCCGATGTTCCGGTGAGTTGGACCTGCGGCGGCTGCAGGTCCTTTTTGCGTCCATCCGCCAGGCACGCCGGCCCCCGGTGTCCGTCCGAGGGCGCGGGACTTCGCACCGGACCCCCAGCGCCAGAACCATTCATCCCCAGGAGTACACAGCGATGGCTCGCACCAACGGTACCGTCAAGTGGTTTTCGCAGGAGAAGGGCTTCGGCTTTCTCCAGCGGGAGGGCGGCGCGGACGTGTTCGTCCACTACAGCGCCATTGACGGCGGCGGATTCCGCGTCCTCTACGAGGGCGAGGAAGTCGAGTTCGACATCATCGAGGAAGCCAAGGGTCCGAAGGCGGCCAATGTCGTGCGGTTGAACCCGCCGGCGGAGCCGCCCCGCCGGCAGGGCGGCGGCGGTGGCGGGAGTGGCAGCTACGGTGGCGGGGGTGGCGGCTACGGTGGCGGGAGTGGCGGCTACGGTGGCGGGGGTGGTGGCTACGGTGGAGGAGGTGGCGGCGGCCGTGGGGGAAGCCGGAGGGATGCCTACTGAGCCGTGCCCTCACTGCGAGTGTGGAGCCCCGGGTCGATCCCGGGGCTCCTTCCTTTGGGGAGGCACACACTCCAGTCCTTTCTGCGGCGGAGCCTGGCGCGGGGCGCCGGGTAGAAGACACACCGCCTGCGGGCGGCGCCAATATTCTCGAGAGGGGGAGCCGGATGGCGGAACTGATATGCGTGCGGTGCGGCGGCGACGGTGAGCAGCTCGCGAAGCCCCCACTCCGAAATGATCTGGGGATCCGCGTGTTCGCCGAAATCTGCCGGAACTGCTGGGGCGAGTGGCTGAAGTTCCAGACCGCCCTCATCAACCATCACGGACTCGATGTGCGGGACCAGCCGGCGAAGGAGTTCCTCATGTCGAACATGGAGGCATACCTGTTCCGGACAGGGCAGGCGGAGGAGATCGACACCAGCCAGCAGGGGAACATCAGCTGGTGAGTTCCGGTCGCCCACTGCCGACGGGACCGTTGCGGGTCCCGCCCGTTCTCCTGGTCCCGGGCTACAGCGAGACGGCGAGGCGGCTGCGTAGCTGCCGGGACTTCCTGATGCGGTCGGGGTGGCCGGAATCGTACGTGCACGCGCTCGGCTTCCGGCGTCCGTACGGCAGCAACATCGAGCATGCGGCGGAGATCGCCAGCGCAGCTGCGGAGCTGCAGGACCGGACAGGCGTGGAGCGCATCGCAGTCGTGGCGCACTCCATGGGCGGCCTGGCGGTCAGGGCGTTCCTGGCCGAGGACGGCGCAGCGGCGGTGGAGACGGTGGTGTTCGTGGCGACTCCGCACAAGGGGACGTGGCTGGCATGGCTGGGCTGGGGCGACGGCGCCCGGGAGATGCGACCCGGCAACCCGTTCCTGCGCGGGCTCGGGCCTGTCCCGCCGGGAGTCCGGGCCGTGTGCATCCGGACACCCGCGGAGTTCCGGGTTGTACCCGGCTCCAGCGCACGTCTGGACGGCATCGAGTGTCTCACCGTCCGCGCGCCGACCCACCCACGCATGATGCACCACCGCGGGACGCTGGAGCTCATCCGGACTGTTCTTCATGGTTCGGACGAGCAGGCGCGGGAAGAGGGCACGGGCGGGATGCTCCGTTCACAACCGCCGCGGGCCGCGTTATACTAACCGGATGCAGATCAAGCTCGCGCTGCTGGCGGACTACGCCAACGTGACGGCCGAGGGGAAGTTGAACATCCTCGGCATATTCGACCGGATCAGCGTCCAGGAGATCCCGGCGGTGCATCCGCAGATGCACCTGATCCTCCGGCTGGAGGCGCACCCGGCGGAGCGCGATCGATCACATAACGTTGAGATCCGCCTGTACGATCCGGACGGCCAGACCGTATTCGAGATAAAGGGCGACGTGGTGCCCCACGGTCAGGCTGGCCAGACCATTGCGACGAACCAGATCCTGACGCTGAACAACCTCCAGCTCGACAAGTCGGGCGGTTACACGTTCATCGTGTTCGTGAACAACGACCTGAAGACCGAGGTCCCGCTCGGCGTGGAGCTGGACACCGGCGCGTTCCAGTCACCACCGGGCGGAGCCCCGAGCATCCACTGACAGCGTCCCGCTCAGGCGGGCAGAACATTATCCGGAGTCTTTATGCTCGATGTCATGAAGCAGAAGATCGCGGACGAGATCGACCGTCTGATGCACGAGCTCACGGTGACTCTCCCCAGAGCGATCCAGCGGGCTGTCGAGCTTGGCGATCTCAGTGAGAACGCCGAGTACAAGTCTGCCCTGGAGCGGCAGCAGTTCGTGCAGGCACGGCTCAATCACCTGACACAGCGGGCGGGCGAGCTGTCGCGGATCGACATCAGCGCGATCGCGGATGACCGGGTCGGCTTCGGCTCGAAGGTGCGGCTGAAGAACGTGGGCAACGGCGACGTCGTGGAGTACAACATCGTCTTCGGCGACTACATAGACCTGGAGACGAACCAGATCTCCATGGCATCGCCCATCGGGCGTGCACTCCTGGGCAGGCAGATGCATGACGAAGTGGTGGTGCAGCTGCCCCGGGGGGACCGGACCTACCGGATCGTGGAACTCGTCACGCTTCCGCAGATGGTTTCGTAGGCGCCGCCCGGCCCGCCGCCACCGAAGGGGGCCGTCACACTGACGTGTGCCGACCCCTTCGGCATCCTAGATGCCCACCGCCCGCAGCAGCCACCACAGGATGAGGAAGATGATGATGGTGCTGATGCAGCCGCCGCCCAGGCGGCTCGCGCCCCAGCCGGCCAGCAGACCTCGAAAGATGCCCCGCATGGCGTAACTCCCGTTCGGGTGATGGCCGGTCCGGACGCCGGCGTCGCCGACCGTTGCACCGGGCGTGCCACGGTGCCGGCACGGATGATGAATGCTGACCGGCCGTGACCATGCTCGAGCTGCCCCCCGCCCGCCGGCGCCACTCCGGATACCGCGCCGGCCTGAGTTCGCGCCAGCGAAGCTGGTTCGACGTGAGCATCGGCGTCCTGGTGGCCGTCTACGCCCTCGGCTGGATGGTCACCATTGTGCATGCCGCCCACACGGATTCGCCGCGGCCGGCGCTGGCCGGGGTCGTCACGGCCAACCCCATGTCCCCCGGGTCGCCGCCACCGGCACCCTACCTCCTGGACGCCGCCCTCCGGCGGATCGTCGACCGGGCAGGCCACGGCGGGGAGAGCGGCCAGGTCCGGGTCATCGTCGTCGAGCCAGGCGTGCCTCCGCCCATCCCGGCGACGGCGGACGGCGGGGTGGACGTCGAGTACGTGGCCTCGACCGGGGACACCATCCGCCGGGCCGACGGTGCGCCGCCGCCGGGCATCTGGAACGTTCTGCTCCGGGCCCGTGACGACGTCCGCCGCGTCCCCGACCTCACCGTGCTGTCCCTGGTCCCGATGACAGAGCGCCGCAGCGGCCGCATCGGCAACTACCTGGTCGGGACCTGGCCGCACGAGGCGGGCGGAACTCCGAAGACCCCGGCGTACGCACCTCCGCGGGGGATGGTGCGTGTGACACCCGACAACCTCGACCTCCCGGTTTCCCGCCACTTCAGGCTCCGGCACTTCGTGACGAAGGGCCAGGAGACTGTCTGGCCGAAGTACGTGCTGCTCTCCCCGCGCCTCCTGGACAAGCTCGAGCTGACCATCGACGAGCTGAACCGGTCCGGCGTGAGAGTGGAGCGTGTAGGTGTGATCAGCGGATTCCGCACACCCAACTACAACGCCGGCGGCGGTGACACCGCAGGGCGCGGTGCACTGTCCCGCCACATGTACGGCGATGCCATGGACTGGTTCGTGGACAATGACGGCGACGGACGCATGGACGACCTGAACGGCGACGGCCGCATCGATGTCGAGGACGCCCGGGTCATTGCCGCGGCCGCAGAACGGGTGGAGCGCCGCCACCCGCACCTCGTTGGTGGCATCGGCGTCTACCGCCCCACGGGTGCGCATTCCGGTTTCGTTCACATCGATACCCGCGGGTACCGGGCGCGCTGGTAGTCCCCCATTCGGTAAGGAGACATGATGACCGACAACCCTGAATCTACGGACAACCGCCGCGGCGCCGACGAGGCCACCGTCGGGCCCCATGTCGCCCGCGTCCGGGACGACGACCTCGAGCCGCACGAGGGCCTGCGCTACATCGCCAGGCTGTTCAAGGCACTGGCGATCCTCCTCATCTTCATGCTCCTCGCCGAGGTGATCATCGGCCTGCAACAGGATGGCCTGCCTGCCCTGGGCGGGCTGCTCGTGGAGGCCACCCGCCTCATCGTTTTCGCCGGCTTCCTCTGGGCCGCAGGCGACCTGGCCGTCCTGCTCATCGAGTCGAATCACGACCTGCGGGCGTCCCGCATCCTGCTGGGACGGCTGAATGGCCGCATGGAGCGGTTCCTCGGGGATGCCGAGCGCGACGACCAACCGGGCCCGCCGGGAACGGCGGCCACCGGACCCGTGCCGCCGCGGCGGGCAGGGCCTGGATCGCCGTGAGGGTGCTGGCCTGGCTCACCGCGGCCTTCGTCATCCTCCCGGTCGTGGAGCTCGCGCTCCTCATCCGACTGGGCCAGTGGGCCGGCCTGCTGCCGACGCTCCTGCTGGTGGTGGCGACCGGCGTGCTGGGCGCAGCGCTGGCCCGGCGCGAGGGCCTGCGCACGCTGCTGCAGATCCGATCCGATCTGCGGGGCGGCCGCTTCCCCATGGGCCGGCTCCTGGACGGCGTTCTCATCCTCGTCGCCGGCGCACTCCTCCTCACTCCCGGCGTCCTGACGGACCTCGTGGGCTTCGCCTTCCTCGTCCCCGTCTCGCGCGGTGCCCTCAAGCGACTCGTCGCCGCCCGCGTCCGCAGCATGGTTGAGACGGGGCAGGCTCAGCTCACGGTCTATTACGACGAGCCGCCGCCGGGCCGTCCGCTGTAAGCCGCAACTGGCCTTCGACTTGCACGTTCGCATGCGGGGCTCGTCGCGAGCCGGTGCACAGACAGGAGGGAAACCGATGAGGAAGAGGATGTTCGCAGGACTGATCGCACCCGCCGTGGCCATCGGCCTGGCGGCCTGCACCGTCGAGCAGACGGAGGAGGGCCGGGCGCCGGAAATCGACCCGGGCGAGGCGCCGGCATACGAGATCCAGCCGGCGGACGTGGATCTCCAGTGGGACACGACGGAGGTTCGCGTACCGAGCGTCGAGCTGTCGCCCGCCGACCCGACGCCGCCACCGGACACAACGCGCCCCTGATCCGGATGGCGCGCCGACGCTCGGCGCGGCCCCTCGCCCGCCGCCCGGCGCAGGCCGATGCCGTCGCCCCGGGAGTTGACGCCGCCGCAGGTTCAGCCTGCCTCGGCGGCCCCGCGGTCTCAGTCCCGCGTCCGTGCCGGTGAGACCTCGGCCACGAGGCGCCGCGCGTCGTCGGCGGTGAGGAGGTCGGCGCCGCGGGATCGGAGGGTGGCCGTCGCTGCGGCCACCGCCCGGACCAGGATGGTCTGAAGGTCCTCGCGGGATTCCAGGGCGATGAGCAGTCCGGCCAGGAAGGCGTCGCCGGCGCCCACCGCACTGCCGCCCGCGATGACGGGCGGTCGCGCCCGCACGTGGCCGCCGCCTGCGTCGGCGAGGACCGCCCCGTCGACGCCGAGGGTCACGGCCACGAGCGGCGTCCCTCGACTGCACAGCGTCTGCGCCGCAGCCAGCGCACCGTCCACGCCGCTCACCCGGCGTCCGGTGAGGCGCTCCGCCTCGTGCTGATTGGGAACCAGGAGATCGCAGCCTGCCTCCGCCGCCAGACGCAGGGCATCGCCGTCGCAATCCACCACCACCCTGCACCCCGCCGACCTGGCCAGGCCGACCAGCTCCGCGTAGAAGTCCGGCTCGAACCCGGCCGGCAGACTCCCGCAGCACGCCAGCCACGTCGGCCGCAGGTCGGCGAGCCGGTCCCTCACGAGCGTCGCGAGCGCCCGCGCATCGGCGGCAGTGCGCGACGGACCCCGTGCGTTGAGAAGGAGGCTGCGCCCGGTGTCCGCCTCCCGGACGGCGACGAACGTGCGCGTCTCGCCCGCCGCAGTGACGAAGTGCAGAGGTGTGTCCTCGGCGGCCAGTATGCCGGCAAGCTCCCGCCCCGTGCCGCCCCCCAGCAGGGCGACGGCATCGCTCGCGCCGCCGAGCACGCGAATGGCGCGAGTCACGTTGATGCCCTGGCCGCCGGGTCGGCGCCGGGGGTCGGCGAGGCGATTGGCGTCGTCCCACTTCAGCCGGCCCGCCTCGAAGAGCAGGTCGATGGACGGGTTCGGCGTGACGGTGAGGACCAGGGTGCCGGCCCCTCCCGGGCGCGGGCCGGCCACGACCTAGACCTTGATGAAGATGCGGCGCCGATAGAGAACCGTCATGATGCCCAGCCACACCAGGACGAAGGTGATGGCATAGGCCAGCGACGCGTTCTCGGGCCGGCTGAACAGCGGTACGAACACCGAATCGTAGATCCTGCCCTTCAGCGTGACGGTCCCGTCACCGGCGGGCAGCCGGATGAGGGTGAGGAGGCGAGCAAACAGGCCGGAGAGGAAGAAGGCGGCTATGGCGTTCACGCCGAAGACGACGAAGGGCTTGGCCCAGCGACGGTAGCCGAGCACGTCGATGACCCAGTAGCACGCGCCGAATGTCAGCAGTGCGAGGCCCGCTGTGAGCACCACGTAGCTGCTGGTCCAGATGGGCTTGTTGATGGGGAAGACCATGCCCCACGCCAGACCGGCCAGCAGGCCGGCGACCCCGGCGCCGAAGAGGCCGGCTGCTGTTCGGCGAGCGCCGTGTCCCGCCCGCAGCCAGCCGCCGGTGAAGACGCCCAGCATCACGGTCGCGACTGCAGGCAGCGTGCTGAGCAGACCCTCCGGGTCCCACGTCCGGGACTGCGACCAGAGGTGGGCCTCGCCGAAAACGAGACGGTCGACCCAGGCGCCGATGTCCATGCCAGGCTCGAGCACGCCGGGCGTGCCGCCCGGGAACGGCACGAGCATGAGGAGCGCCCAGTACCCCAGCAGGAGCGCCGCCGTCGCCACGGCCTGGCCGCGGGGGCGGAGGTAGAGGACCAGCGCCGTCGCGGCGAGGTACGCCAGGGCGATGCGCTGGAGCACCCCCGGTATGCGCAGGTTCGAGAGGTCGAGGAAGTTCGGGAAGGCATGGAGGATCAGGCCCAGCCCGAAGAGGATTGCCGCCCGCCGTGTGGCCTTCCGCATCAGCACGCCACGGTCCGCGCCGGCCGCCGACCGCGATGCGAACGAGAACGTCATCGCGACGCCCACGATGAACAGGAAGAACGGGAAGATCAGGTCGGTGGGCGTCCAGCCGTGCCAGGGCGCGTGCCGCAGCGGCGGATGGATCGCCGACCACGTGCCGGGGTTGTTCACCAGCAGCATGGCGGCGATGGTGGCGCCGCGGAACGCGTCCAGGGAATGCAGCCGGGTGGGCGAAGGTCCGGACACTGCACCCGACGTTCCGGCCGCCGCGGCTGCCGCGCCCGCCGGGGGCGGGGTGGAGGCGGGCGGGTCGAGCACCGGTGTTCCGCTCTCGGGCGTGGAATCCATGGACGTCCTCCGCTGACGGGTGCGGGCCATCGCCGCAGGGGCGGTGTGCGGAGAACATGCGCCCGGCGGCGCGGCGCCGGCAATAGGCGGGCGCGGCCGTCCCGGCGCAGTCCGTCCAGGGTTGCCGCGGCCACGGCGCCTGGCACAGATTACGCACCCCTGTCCGACCCTTGTCGCGAACCCCTGGCCACTGCACGTCGGAGCTGCCGAAACGATGTCGATCGACCTCACGTCACTCACGGTTGAGAAGCGGCCGGACCGCCTTCGCTTCGATGGCCGCGTCCTCTATCTGGTGGACGACGCCGACGTCATGCGGCGCCAGCTGGACGGCGAGGACCTCGACCTCACGGACGACCTCCGCGCCAGCCTCCGGGACCAGATCTCCACCGACGAGATCACGCCCGCCTACATCTGCTATTACTTCGACGAGACCCTCGGCGAGTTCCCGTACCTCGGACTCAGGGCAGGCGGGGAGTTCCCCGTCGCCCGCGGGCTGGTGCGCAAGGGCGGCTTCGTCTGCTCCGTCAGCGGGAAGCGCCGCGGCAAGGGCAGTTCCCGGGAACAGTCGCCGTACGCGGAGCTCATGGCCGGCATCCGCGTCGTCATCGCGGAGAACATCGAGCGGATCTACAACGAGAACTGCCAGAACCTCGGCGTGCTCACCTCCACCGACTTCTCGCTCATCGACCGGATCCGCCGCGGCGAGGAGATCGAGCTGGCGGCGTTCACGGAGGGGGTCGATCCCATCACCCGTGACATCATCGAGTACGGCGGCCTGTTCGAGTACAACGTCGCCCGAATGCAGGGCAGGGTCACGGTCCCGCTCATCGCCGGTGGCGAGCAGCACGGCGGTGTCGAGGAGGACCTGGGCGACCCGGCGGCCGTCCGGGACCTCCGCGGCGCCGGGGAGGCGGACCCGGGGGCTGGCTCCTACGGCCTGGAGAACGCCGCATCCCAGGCCATGGCCACCTCGCGGCCGACGAACGAGGCGGTTCCCCACGACGGCGCCCGGCGCGGCGCCGGCATGACCATCGCCGAGAAGATCTTCGCCTCCCACTGGGTGGTGGACGCTGCGAAGGACCGGCACGGCGTCCCGCGTGTGCGGGCGGGAGACAGCGGGTTCGTACGGACGGACTGGCGGTTCTCCCACGAGTACGTCTCGCCGATGGCGGCCATTTTCTTCGAGCACAAGCTCGGTCCCGACGCCAGGGTGAACGACCCGTCCACCATCATCATGTTCCGCGACCACCTGACGTACCTGCACGAGGTGATGCCGCCGGAACGGGTGCAGCTGGGGCTGCTCGACGTGGCGCGGCAGCTCAAGGACAAGCAGGAGGAGTTCGCCCGGAAGCAGGGCGTCATCTACTACGGCGAGCGGCTGGGCATCCGCCTGGGATCCGAGGCGATCTGCCACTCCAAGATGCTCGAGGAGTACGCCGAGCCCGGACAGCTCATTGTCGGCACGGACTCCCACACACCGCACTCCGGCGCCATCGGCTGCGTGGCCTTCGGCATCGGGACCACCGCCATATTCAACTCCTGGATCACGAAGGACGTGCGCGTGAGCGTGCCACCGTCCTTCAAGGTGGTCATACGCGGGGAGAAGCCGGAGAACGTGACGGCCAAGGACTTCATGCTGGAGATCCTGCGCCATCCGTACATCAAGGACGGCCACGCCATCGGCCAGATCATCGAGTACGCGGGTGAGGCGGTGGAGGCCCTGAGCATCGACGAGCGCGCGACCATGACGAACATGGCGGCGGAGGTCGGTGCATTCACGGGCATCGTGGCGCCGGACGCGAAGGCCGTGGACTACCTGGTGCACGAGCGGGGCGTGGACCGCGCCCGGGCCGAATCGCTGTGCGCAGGACTTCGTTCGGACGACGACGCGGCGTACGTCAGGATCATCGAGATCGATGCGTCGTCCATCCGGCCGATGGTCGCACTGCCGGGCGATCCGGGAAACGGCCTCTTCATCGATGAACTCGGCACCGGCGAGGTCCGACTGGACGTCGCCTACGCCGGTTCCTGCACGGCCGGGAAGAAGGAGGACATGGACATGTACGCGGCCGTCCTCAAGGCAGCCCGCGATGATGGCCTCCGCGTGCACCCGGACGTGAAGCTGTTCATCCAGTGCGGATCCCAGGAAGTGCGACAGTACTGCGACGAGAAGGGGTACCTCGCCCTGTTCGAGGAGATGGGTGCCGAGTTCATCGAGCCCGGCTGCGGCGCCTGCATCGCGGCGGGCCCCGGTACGAGCCGGACGAAGGACGAGGTGACCATCAGCTCGCAGAACCGGAACTTCCCCGGCCGCTCCGGTCCCGGCCAGCTCTACCTCGCATCGCCCTACACGGTGGCCGCCTCGGCGGTTGCCGGCCACATCACGGAGTGGCGCCCAGGCGTGGCGATCCGGCAGCTGGCGGAGGCGTAGCAGACGGCGTACAAGGGAGCACCGCATGCCGCACCACACCGCGCTCGATGGGCTTTTCGACCGCGACCACATCACCGGCGTCCTCGCCGACCTGGTGCGCATCGATTCACGGAACCCGGACCTCGCAACCGGCGCACCGGGCGAGGCGGCCATCGCGGAGCATTGTGCGGACTGGCTCCGCCGGCAGGGCGTCGATGCATGGGTGGACGAGGTCCGGCCCGGTCGCTGCAACGCCGTGGGTCGCGTGGGAAGCGGCGGCGGTCCGGTCCTCGCCCTGTGCGCCCACATCGACACGGTGGGCATCGATGGGATGGACGATGCGCTGGAGCCGCGCATCGCCGAGGGCCGGCTGCACGGACGGGGCGCGTACGACATGAAGTCCGGTGTGGCAGCCATCATGACCGCCATGGCCGCCCTCGGGCGCCGGCGCCTCCGCGGCACCGTCATGGCCGCGCTGGTTGCGGACGAGGAGTTCGCGAGCATCGGCGCCGCAGACTACGTCGCGCGCTATCCTGCCGACGGCTGCATCGTCACCGAGCCCAGCGAGGGCCGCCTGGTCCTCGCCCACAAGGGGTTCGCCTGGATCGAGGTGGAGACCCACGGCTGCGCCGCCCACGGCAGCCGGTGGGAGGACGGAATCAGCGCGGTGGGCAGGATGGGCCGCATCGTCGCCGCACTGGAGGCGTTCGACCGGGACGAGCTCCGCAAGCGCACGCACCCGCTGCTCGGGCCGGCGTCGCTGCACTGCGCCATGATCGAGGGCGGCGAGGGGTGGTCGACGTATGCGGCGGCGTGCCGGCTCCGGGTGGAGCGGCGAACGCTGCCGGGCGAGTCGCCGGACCGGATCCTCGACGAGGTCAGGGCCGCCATCGCGGCGGCCCGGGAGACGGCCACGGTGCGTGAGGTGCTGTACCGGCCGCCCCTGGAATGCCCGCCGGACTCCGCCGTGGCTGCAACCGTCCGATCCGCCACGGAGGCGATCTCCGGGGCGGCACCTGCCGACGCGGGCGTGGCCTACTGGATGGATGCCGCCATCTTCGCCGCCGCCGGCATCGACACCGTGGACTACGGCCCGTCGGGCGCCGGCGCCCACGCGGCGGACGAGTGGGTCGACCTGGATTCCGTCGTCGCGTGCGCCCGGGTCCTGGAGGAGGCGGCAGCGCGCTACTGCGCCTGAAACGGTTGCGCCGCGGCCGTTGCCGCATACCTTCGGCTGGATGACGACACCCCCTGACGCCACGGCCGAACGACGCCGTTTCCGCACGACCCTCCTGCGTGTACTCCTCGTCCAGGCGGTGGCGCTCGTGCTGCTCTGGATCCTCCACGCCCGCTACCACGCGCCCTGACGAATGCACCCCATCAACTGGTTCATCGTCGGCGCCTACCTGTCGTACGTAGTGGTGGATGGCGTGCGCAGGGCGCGAGGGACGAAGCAGCTCGAAGGCTACTTCCTGGCGAACCGCGGACTGCCCTGGTGGGCCGTGGGCCTTTCGGTGATGGCCACCCAGCTCTCCGCGGTGACGATGATCGGCACCACGGGGCAGGGCGCCACCGACGGGCTCAGGTTCATCCAGTTCTATTTCGGCCTGCCCATCGCCATGATCGTCCTGGGGGTCACCATCGTGCCGCTGCTGCGCGGGTCCGGCGTGTTCACGGCGTACGAGTTCCTCGAGCGACGCTTCAACTCCGCGACACGGTCCCTCACCGCGTTCCTGTTCCTCTGCTCGCGGGGACTCTCGTGCGGCGCGATCCTCGCCGCGCCGGCCGTCGTCTTCTCAGCGATCTTCGGCTGGGACCTTCCGGCAGCCGTCGCACTCATCGGCATACCGACCATCATCTACACGATGCTCGGCGGAGTCCAGGCCGTCACGTGGGCCGACGTGAAGCAGATGGTCCTCATCGTCTTCGCCCTGCTCGCCATCGTCGTCGTGCTGCTCGTCCAGCTCCCCGTCTCGCCAGATGAGGCGCTTCGCATCGCCGGCACCACCGGCCGCCTGCGGACCTTCGATTTCTCGTTCAACCTCACGGACACGTATACTTTCTGGTCCGGCGTCATCGGCGGCTTCTTCCTCATGCTGTCGTACTTCGGCACCGACCAGAGCCAGGTGCAGCGCTACCTCACCGCGCGGTCGATCCCGGAGGCCCGGACCTCGCTGCTCATGAGCGCGTACTGGAAGATTCCGCTACAGGCCCTCGTCCTCATCATCGGCGTGCTGGTGTTCGTGTTCTTCATCTTCAAGACGCCGCCGCTCCTGTTCAACCCGGCGCAGGAGGCCGCCGTGCGGACGGCTGCCGGCGCCGAATACGCCGAACTCGAAAGCCGGTTCCAGGAGGCGTGGACCGCGCGCGAGGAAGCGGCCCTGCGGCTGGCGGGCCGCGCGACCGGCGGCGCGACGGTCGTCATCGACAGGGATTTCGCGGCAGCGGAGTTCAGAGCGGGAGAGGCCAGGGTCGGCGAGATCCGGGGCGAAGCGCTGGCCCTCGCGGAACGCGTCACCGGGCAGCCGTCACGGGACGTCAACTACATCATCCCGCACTTCGTGCTGGCTTATCTGCCCATCGGACTCGCGGGCCTATTCATCGCCGCGATCATGGCCGCGGCCATGTCCAGCATCTCGTCCGAGCTGAATTCCCTTTCCACCGCAACTGTCATCGACTTCTACCGGCGGTGGGTGAAGCCCCGCGGCAGCGACGAGCACCTGCTTGCGGTCTCGAAAGTCGCCACCGCGTTCTGGGGCCTCGTCGCATGTTTCGTCGCGACCTATGCCGCCACCCTGGGTTCGCTCATCGAAGTGGTGAACCGCTTCGGCTCCTTCTTCTACGGCTCCATCCTCGGCGTGTTCATGCTGGCCATGCTCCGCTTCGCCCGCCCGTGGGCCGCGTTCGCCGGCCTCATCGCCGGCATGAGCGCCGTCGCATCCGTTTCCTTCTTCGCTCCGTCAGTCTCGTTCCTCTGGCACAACGTCGTGGGCGCCGGCACCGTGGTCCTCGTCGGCGTGCTCCTCAGCGTCGGCGGACGCGCGACGGACCCGGGATACCAGGCATGACCAGCGATCGTATCGCCGCACTACGGCGCATGCTCGAAAAGAACCCCGCCGACAACCGTGTCCGCTTCGGCCTCGCCGCCGAGTACGAGAAGATGGGCGACTGGCAGGCCGCCGCCGATGAGCTCGCCCGCTACCTGGAAGCCACGGACGACGAGGGCAACGCGTGGGGCCGCCTCGGGCACGCTCTCCGCGAGCTGGGGCGGGAGGACGACGCCCGGGACGCGTACCGCCGTGGCATTGAGGCCGCCAGCCGGCACGGCCACCCGACCATGGCCGCCGAGTTCGAGGAGATCCTGGCGGGCTGGTGACGGGGGGGACAGGCCCCCGATTCGCGGCACGGCTCGTCTGCGAATGGTATTGCTACATTTCGCGGGTCGGTCGCCCCTTTGCGGAGTGTGTGTGGTCGGCTGGTGGCCCCGTCCCGCGAATGTGGCCTGCTGCGCGGGGCGCCGACATGGCTGCGTGTGCCGTGCCGCGAATCGGGCGCCTGTCCCTCCTTGCGCGATACCGAAACAAAGCCGAACCTTCCCCCGTGCGACGCGCGTGCTGACGCGCTCGCCTGAACGCTGAGACAGGGAGACGAGATGGTGGCCATGCCGACGAGACGCGAGCGAGTTCTGCCGCGGCTGATCGAGCAGGAGATGCGCGATTCGTTCCTGGACTACTCCATGAGCGTGATCGTGCAGCGGGCGCTGCCGGACGTGCGTGACGGCCTGAAGCCCGTACACCGGCGAATCCTCTACGCCATGCACGAGGCCGGCCTGTCTGCCGGTCGCCCCTACAAGAAGAGCGCGACGGTTGTCGGTGACGTGCTGGGCAAGTACCACCCGCACGGCGACATGGCGGTCTACGAGGCGATGGTCCGCATGGTCCAGGACTTCGCCATGCGTGCACCGCTCGTGGACGGCCAGGGCAACTTCGGGTCGATCGACGGCGACAACGCGGCGGCCTATCGCTACACGGAGGCCCGGCTCGCGCCCATCGCCATGGACCTCCTGGCGGACATCGAGAAGGACACAGTCGAGTTCGCACCGAACTTCGACGACCGCCTGCGGGAACCCACCGTCCTGCCTGCGCGCTTCCCGAACCTCCTCGTGAACGGCACGGCCGGGATCGCGGTTGGGATGGCGACGAACATCCCGCCGCACAACCTGCGTGAGATCGCTGAGGCGGTGAAGCACCTCGTCCGTGACCCGGCTGTTTCCATCGACGACCTCATGACCCACGTACCCGGCCCCGACTTCCCGACGGGTGCGTACATCCTGGGGACGGACGGGATACGGGACGCGTACCATACGGGTCGGGGCCGCATCGTCATGCGTGCGGCCGTGCAGAAGGAGACGCGCCGGGGCGGACGCGAGCAGCTCGTGGTCACGGCGCTGCCGTACGGCGTTTCGAAGGCGAAGGTCATCGAGCAGATCGCCCAGGTGGCCCGTACGAAGCTGGACGAAGTGGCGGACCTGCGGGACGAATCGGACCGGGACGGCATGCGCATCGTCATTGAGCTGAAGCGGGGTGCGCGCTCGAAGCCGCTTCTCGCAACGCTGTACAAGCAGACGTACCTGCAGGCGACGTTCGGCACCATCATGCTTGCTCTGGACCATGGCGTGCCCCGTGAGTTCACGCTGAAGGAGATGCTGGAGCGGTTCCGCGATCACCGTCTCGAGGTCATCCGCCGGCGGTCACGGCACGACCTGGAGAAGGCCAGGTCGGAGGCTCACATCATCCAGGGCCTCCTGGTCGCCCTCGAGTACATCGACGAGGTCATCGCCATCATCCGCGCGTCCGCCGACCAGGACGAGGCGGCGCGGGCCTTGTGCAACTCGTTCGACCTGTCGGACGTCCAGGCCCGTGCGATCCTCGCCATGCGGCTGGGCCGGCTCACGCAACTCGAGACGGACGACCTTAAGAAGCAGCTGGCGGCCCTTCGCAAGCTCATCCGCGAACTGGAGTCGATTCTCGGCAGTGAGACGCGGCAGCTGGAAGTGCTGGTGGAGGAGCTGGAGGAGGTGGTGGCGAAGTTCGGGGACGAGCGCCGCACGACCATCGTGGAGGATGTCGCCGCGTTCGAGGTCGAGGACCTGGTTGCGGAAGAGCAGGTGGTCATCACGTTGAGTCATCAGTCGTACATCAAGCGGGTGCCCATCGGGCTCTATCGCCGGCGCGTCTCCAGCGGGCGGGCGCTGGCGGGGATGGACCGCTACGAGGACGACTTCCTCGAGCACGTCTTCGTCGCCGGCACGCAGGACACGCTGGTGTTCTTCACGCAGCATGGTCAGGCCCACGCACTCGCGGTCAGCGATGTGCCCGAAGCGGGGCCCAGCAGCCGGGGCCGCGCCCTTGCCCAGCTCCTCACCCTCGACCGGGGCGACCGCGTCGCAGCACTCATCCCCGTGGCGGAGTTCAGCGAGGACCGGTCGCTGCTCTTCCTCACGGCGGGCGGCACCGTGAAGCGGACTAGCCTGGACCAGTACGCGAATATCCGGTCGGGCGGCATCGCCGCCATACGTATCCAGGAAGGCGACCGCCTCCTCGACGTCCAGGTGGCGGAAGGCCTCAACGACGTGGTCCTTGCGACTCTGCAGGGCCGCGCTATCCGGTTCGGCGAGAATGACGTCCCGGTCATGGGCAGGGTCGCGCAGGGCGTGAAGGGCATACAACTCCGCGAGGGCGATGGCGTGGTGGGGATGGTGGTGGTGCGGCGTGAGGCGACGCTCTGCTGCGTGACGGAAGCGGGCTACGCCAAGCGCACACCCGTTTCCGAGTACCCCGCGCAGAAGCGGGGCGGCCTCGGCACCGTCACCCTGGACGTGAGCGACAGGACCGGCCCGCTCATCGCCGCGAAGGAGGTCCTGGACGGCGACGAGCTGATGGTCATTACCGCGTCCGGCACGGCCATCCGGGTCGTCGGCTCGGACGTCCCGGTCCAGGGCCGGGCCACGCAGGGCCGTCGCGTCGTCACCGTCGGGGCGGGCGACCGGGTGGTGGAGGTGTCGCGTGTCGCGCGGGAGGGGGAGGGACCGTCACGCTCCCGGCCCGCCCACGCCGGCGCGCCCGCCAACCGGATCCGGGAGGAAGGCGATGCCGGGACGGCCGGAGAAGCGGACGCGGACGACGAGGAACAGCTCGAGCTGATGCGCTGACTGCGGCGTCAGCTCACGCCCGCGAGGAACCCGGCCAGGGCGCGGTCGAACGCAGCGGTGTTCTCGAGGTTCGGCAGGTGGCCCGCCTCGGGGATCACCTCGATGCGAGCGCCGGGGATGCCGCGAACCATGAGCTGCGCGCCGCCGGCGGGCGTGATCTGGTCATCGGCCCCGACGATGATCTGGGTCGGCACGTTGATGGACCGCAGCATGGGCGTCGAATCCGGCCGCACGGCCATGGCCTTCAGCGCGGCCGCTACTCCTGCCTGCGACGCGGACTCGAGGATGCCGCGGACCTCCTCCTGGAGTGCGGCCTGCCGGCGCGGCGTCGCGGGTGACAGCAGCTTGGGCAGCATGGCGTCCACCACGGACCCGGTGCCTTCCGCCTCGACGCGGGACGCGCTCTGCAGGCGCCCGCGCCGGACGTCCTCCGTGTCCGCATCGGCCTTCGTGTCGCAGAGCACAAGCGCCCGGACGAGAGCCGGATGCCGGCGGAGCAGCGCGAATGCCACGTATCCACCCATGGACAGCCCGCACACGGCCACGCTGGAGATATCCAGCTCCGCCAGCAGCGCCGCCAGGTCGTCCGCCATGGAATCCATGGACACGGGTCCCGCAGTCGCCGGGCTGTTGCCGAATCCGCGCAGGTCGGGGGCGATGACCCGCCAGCCGGTCGGCGGCGCGTCGATCTGCGGCCGCCACATGGCGGAGCTGAGGGGGAACCCGTGGATGAGCAGAAGCGGGTTGCCCGTCGCGGGGCCCCCGGACCGGTAATGCAGGGACGAGCCCCTTGCCGTTTTAGTCATGCGCACGCTCCTACAGGCCCAGTGTGGCCCGGATGAGCGGATCGATCCGTTCCGGCGTCCACGGTGGCTGGAACGTCAGTTCGACCTCCGCGCTCTCGATGCCCTCGACACCCTCCACCGCGGCCTTCGCCTCGTCGATGATCTGGCCCGCCACGGGGCAGAACGGCGACGTGAGGGAGATCACGACCCGGGCGTGGGTCTCCTGCACGTCGATCTCGTAGACGAGGCCCAGCACCACGAGGTCGATGTTCAACTCCGGGTCCTTGACCTTGCGGAGTGCTCTGCGGACGTCCTTCTCTGTCGCCATTCCTGCCTTCCACAACGTTGACGAGCCGGTATAATGCGCCGGATCCGGCGT
>DATHVO010000160.1:0-8369 GCA_035461265.1 Longimicrobiales bacterium | reverse complement strand
TCGGGTGCGGCCAGGACGGCGATGTCCCCGTGATGACCGGCCCTCCGGTGCGACGGAAGGCGATACGGGCCGGGCGGGCTGTCCGCCGCGAAACCACGGTCATCCTTTTCGATCTGCACGAGGACTTCATTCAGGGCTCCGCGGCGGTAGCCTTCCGCGTCGAGCAGGATCGGCGGCAGCCGGAGCGCGGACAGCCGCGCATGTATGGCGCGTACCCGGTCGCCGGCGGCGCCGAGCTCGGCCGCCCCCAGCTCGATTCGCATGCAGTCGTCGTGATGACGCACGCGCAGCTCGCGGAAGCCGAGCTCGCGGAGCGCCGCCTCGGACAGTTCGACCTGGCGCAGTCGCTCGTTCGTCACGGCGACACCGTACGGCAGCCTGCTCGCCAGGCACGGCGCCGCAGGCTGATCCCAGGTGGGCAGGCCGAGGCGCCGGGAGAGCTGCCGGATATCGGCCTTCGTGAGACCCGCCTCCTGGAGCGGTGACAGCACACCGTGTTCGCGGGCGGCCGCGGCGCCGGGGCGGTAGTCGTGGACGTCATCCGCATTCGAGCCGTCGAGGACGACGCGGAGACCCCGCTCCCGGGACACGCCGGTCAGCTTCGGCCAGAGCTCGGACTTGCAGTGATAGCAGCGATCGGCCGGGTTCGAGGCGTAGTCCGGGTCGTCCAGCTCATCCGTCCGAATCTCAAGGTGGGGTATGCCGAACCGACGGGCACACTCCGCCGCCGTCTCCCGCTGGACCTCAGGATACGCGGGGCTTACTCCGGTGACGGCGAGGACTCGATCCGGCCCGAGCATGGAGACGGCCGTGACGGCGAGAAAGACGGAGTCCACGCCGCCGGAGTACCCGATGCAAACGGAATCGCACGAGCGCAGGATGTCCTGCAGCCGTGCATACCGCTCATCCAGCCGGGCGGAACCGGGGGTCGCCGTCTCCAGGGAATCCATGGCGGGAAAGTACCGCGCGCCGGGCGACTCAACCAGCCGTGGCCGGCGGCCGCGCGGCGCAGCGGCATCAGGGCGCAGCGAGGCCGTAGAGTTCCCGATATATGACGGCGTTCTGCTGGACGATCTTCACGTAGTCCCGCGTCTCCTGGAACGGGATTCTCTCAATGAAGAGTTCCGGGATCCGGTACTCCGGGAACTGCCGCCACCGTGCGATGCGGTGTGGACCGGCGTTGTAGGCCCCGATGGCATCCACGAGCCGACCGTTGTGGCTGCGGATCTGCTCCGCGAGGTAGCGGGTGCCGATGCGCAGGTTCACCGCCGGATCCGTCAGGCGCGCGGGCTGGAAACCCTGGATTCCTACCGTCCGGGCGACCGTCGTTCCCGTGCGCGGCATCACCTGCATGAGCCCGATGGCGCCGGCCGGACTGCGGGCGCGGGTGTTGAACATCGACTCCTGCCGGATCAGGCCGGCGACGAGGTACGGATCCAGGTTGTTCGCCCGCGCTTCACGGATGACCGCGTCCCGGTACGGGAACGGGTAGACGAGCTGCAGGAGTTCACGGTTCCAGTTCCCTTCCCTGCGCAGCAGCTCCCTGCCGATGCGGATGCCGCTGAAAGTCTGGTCCCGGGCGTGATACCCGGCCGCCAGGGCATACAGGGCACCATCCGCCGCCGCGAAACGCTCCATGACGCGAGCGGCCTCGAGGTTCGCGGACTCATCGAGGCCCGCACCGCGCAGCACGTCCAGAGCGTCGAGCCGGCGGGCGACCTCCGCGTGGACGTCCGCCGTGACTGCCGGCACCGGCGCAGACTCGAACTCCCAGAGTCCCACCCCCAGGCGTTCGCCGGCCCTGAGCCCGTAATAGGAGAACGGGTCTTCCGCCCGGACCTCCCGCAGGACGAGGCGGGCGCTGTCGGCGGCTCCGGCAAGTTCCAGTGCATGGGCCCACCAGTATCCCGGCTTCTGCCGCGCCCTGCCGTCCGCGCGCTGGAATGCGTCCTCGTAGACGCGCGCAGCTTCGCGCGGGCGGTTCTCGAGAAGCGCGAACCCTCCGAGGCGTGCCGCAGACAGTGCAGCGTCGGGCCCGCCGGCCTCGACTACAGCGCGGTAATGGGTCTTCGCGCTCTCGACGCGGCCGGCGTCATGGTCGATGTCGGCGATGACGAAGTGCGCGCGCGCCGCGGCACCGGTACCCGCGAAATCGCGTGTGACCCGGAGGAAGGCCGCCCGGGCGTCCGCGGTCCTGCCCTGGCGGTAGAGGGTCCGGCCGAGAAGGTGCGCCGCATCCGCGGCGGTTTCCCCGCCACCGGCGACGTTCGCGGCGAGGCGGAGGCGCTGCTCCGCCAGGGGATACTCGCGCGACTCGAAGTACGCCCGTCCCAGGTCGAGCTGGATTGCGGCGCGCTCCGACGCCGTCGGCTGAGACGAGGCCAGGTAGGCGTCGAATGCCATCGCCGCGCGGCTCAGGTTTCGGTGGCGCAGGTACACACGGCCGATCCGGCGCTGATCCTCCGGCGTCACGTTGGGAAGGCTGCCGAGGAGCCGGGCGGCGTCGACCGACGCGGCGAACGCCGTGCTCTCGTCTATGGCGCTGCGAAGGGCTGCCGCAGCGTCCGAGTTCCGGGCGGCCGCCCCGTGGAGCGTTCCTGCACGGGCCCACGCCTGCACGCGCCTCGCCGGATCCCGGACCTCCGCCGCGGCCGCCGCCGCGATGACGGCCGCCCCACGGCTGTCGCCCGCCGCCGACGCGGCATCGGACCGCGCACGCCACCCCCATTCACGTGCCAGATCGGCGTCCGTCGCGGACAGGTGTCGGCGCACGGCCGCCGTGTCGCCGGACCGGGCCGCCGCCGAGGCCGAGAGCACGTGCGCCCATGGCGCAAACGCAGGCACCAGCTCCGCAGCCCGCCCGTACGCAGCCACCGCCGCCGGCATGCGGCCGGCGTCGGCATGGCCCAGGCCGGCACGAACCTCTTCCGTCGCACGGCGAACCGCCGCCGTATCACCGGTCTGGGGGATGGACGGTACGGTGGCCGCGCCGAGAAGCACGGCGGCCAGGTGAAGGAAATGATGCATGCTGCCCGCGCCGATGTCGTGGTGAACTCTGCGTGAGGAAGCCGCATTCTAACGAACACGCCCCCTACCCGCCATCCCCTGCGCCGGCAGGCGCGCCGTCAGCTCCGGCGGCTGCCGAAGCGCACGTTCATCAGGTTCGTGTGCCGACGGCTGTGACCCCTGAGTACCATCTCCACGTAGCCGTTGTCCGGGTTGCGGCCCTGGCTGAGGTGGCGGTCCACCGTTCCCGGCCCGCGGTTGTACGCTGTCAGGGCCAGGCCTTCGTCGCCGTCGTACTTCTCGTACAGGTAGCGGAGGTAGCGGAACCCCACGCGGACGTTCTTCTCCGGGTCCATGAGGTCGCCGCGGGTCGTGCCGGGCATGATCCACCGGCCCGTGGACGGGAGCACCTGCGTGAGACCCACTGCGCCGGCCTGCGACACGACGCGCGGCCGGAAGCTCGACTCCGCACGCACCAGGCCGAATGCGACCTCGGGACGGATTTCCTCCTCACGGGCAGCTGTGTAGATGATCGTCGCCAGACCCGTCGGAATGCGGAAACGCTGCGCGTACGTTCCCGCAGCCAGCTCGACTTCCCTGTCCCTGAAATATTCATCCAGCGCGTCGAACACGGCATTGCTCCTCGCCTCCTGCTCGACCTGCGCCTCGTCGGCCGCCGAAGCCGCCACCACCGTCGCCTGCGGCCGCACCGTCGGCAGCATGGCCGCCGTGCTCACCAGCACGACACCCAGCCCCAACTGGCGGACCCGCCGGCCATGGCCGGACGGCACCACCCGTCGCAGAAATACGCCCAGCTCACGGGCGCGACCTGTTCCCCACATTCATGCCTCCACCAGCGGATTCCAGCACGGCCGCATGCAGCGGCCCCCAAGGTCGGGCCTCCCGGCGACGACGCCGCCCGGCCAACCCGAAGCGCACAGGTACCCGCGTCGCCCTGCGAGGTTCGTCCGGGCCCCGCTATTCGTGTACATCCGCGCCGTGAACGTGGTCGTGGTCACGCATACTGTGTACGAGGACGGTCGAGGGAGCGGTACTGGACGGCTTCCGCGATGTCGGCGGCGCGGATGTCCGGCGCGCCGCCCAGATCGGCGATGGTACGGGCAACCCGTAGCACACGGTGGTAGGCGCGTGCGGACAGGCCGAGCCGGTGCACCGCGTTGCGGAGCAGGTTCTCGCCAGCCGGGTCGGTGCCGGCGAACCGGCGCAGTTCGGGCGGCCCCATGTGGGCGTTGGCGCTGACATCGGTCGTGCCCTCGAAGCGCATATCCTGCAGGGTCCTGGCGCGGAGCACGCGCTGGCGGATGGCCGCGCTGACGTCGCCGGTCCGGTCGGCGGTGAGTCGGTCGCCGGTGAGTGCCGTCACGTGGACGTGCAGGTCGATGCGGTCGAGGAGCGGCCCGGAGATGCGGCGGAGGTACCTGTCCACCAGGCCGGGGCTGCAGACGCAGCGGGCGGACCCGGTACCGTGATAGCCGCACGGGCATGGATTCATGGCGGCGACCAGCATGAACCGGGCGGGGAACGTGATGGCGACGCGAGCCCTCACGATCTGCACGCGGCTGTCCTCCAGAGGCTGGCGCAGCGCCTCGAGGGCATTGCGCCGGAACTCGGGGAGCTCGTCGAGGAACAGCACGCCCGCGTGCGCCATGGAAATCTCGCCCGGCCGGGGAGGACTGCCGCCCCCCACGAGCCCGGCATCGGAGACGGTGTGGTGCGGCGCCCTGAAGGGTCGGTTCGTGACCAGGGCCTGGCCGGGTCTCAGCGTACCGGCCACCGAGCATACGCGGGTCACCTCCAGGGCCTCGGCGAAGGCGAGCGGCGGCAGGATACCGGGCAGCCGGCGGGCGAGCATGGACTTGCCGGATCCCGGCGGGCCGATCATGAGCAGGTTGTGGCCGCCGGCCGCTGCGATCTCGAGGGCGCGCTTCGCGCTTTCCTGTCCCTTCACGTCACTGAAATCCATGCCGTCGAGGGGCTCGCGCCGGCGTGTGGCCGGAGTCGGGCCCAGCGGGGGCTGAGGGCTGAGGGGATCGCGGCCCTGCAGGTGCCGGATCGCGGCCTGGAGCGACGGCGCGGGCAGCACGTTCAGGCCGTCCACGACGCAGGCTTCCGCCGCGTTCGCTGGTGGGCACACCAGTGTGCGGATGCCCTCCCCGCGACAGCGGTCTGCTATGGGCAGGACGCCGCGGACGGGGCGGACACTCCCGTCCAGTCCCAGTTCACCGACCACGCACAGGCCCTCGAGCTTACTCGCCTCGAAGGCGCCCGCTGCCCCGAGCAGGCCGAGGGCGACGGGCAGGTCGAAGGCGCTGCCCGACTTCGGCACGTCCGCGGGCGCCAGGTTCACGGTGATCCGGCCCGCGGGTAGCTCGTAGCCGGCATTCGCCAGCGCCGCGGTCACGCGCTCGCGCCCTTCCCTCACGGCATTCTCGGGCAGTCCGACGACGTTCATGCACGGAAGTCCGCGGCCGAGATCCACCTCGACCCGGACGATGTACGCATCGACGCCGAGTACGGCGCCGCTGGTGACCTGAGCGAGCATGCTCCTCCAGCTGTGAGCGGTGCCACGGAGTGTGGCGGCAAGGCCGCTGGAATACCGGACCAACGGTGGGGCGGAGCCATGGCAAGAAAAGACGAAAGCTCCAGCGGTCCCGCCGTGCAGGTCGGAGGATCAGGCGGGTGTCCCGGTCTGGCGGAGCGAACGATGTGGCCGCGTGCGTGCCTGGAGACGAGCGGGTGCTACTGAGCGGGGAGCAGGTCGGACCAGTATCCGGTACTCTGGAGGAACCTGCGGATTGCGGTCATGGAGACGGAGAAGGTGATGCCGTAGTCGATGCGCGTCACCTGTTCCATGAACAGGCGGCCGTCGTAGGGCATGAGCATGCCGGTCTCGCGGTCCGTCCCGCGTTCCGGGGCGAGGATGAACTCGGTGTGGGCGGACGCGGCCGTGGCCATGCCTACCCACTCGAGGCGGCCGGTGTCGCCCCTGACGGCCAGGACCAGTCCGCCGCTGATGCCGCGGTTGAACAGCCCGTCCAGCAGGAATGCGTTGTCGGATCCGCGGTTGGGGTCGCTCACCAGGCCGCGGGTGACCATGCGGAAGCCGCGCGGATAGCCGAGGACGTAGACGAACGAAGCCCACGCGAGGCGGGACGGGTCCCCCGCCGGGATGCGCAGGACCTGGACGGAGGCGACCGCATCCGCGTCCCTGATGTCCACTGCGATGAGGGCGATGTCCGCCGCGCTGTCCCTGGCCACCACGCGGAAAACGCCGAGTTCGGGGAGGCCGATGACGACGTTCGTCTGTCCGGTTCGCACGGAGACACTCTCGACGTGGCGAGGCCTGCCGGCGTCGGCCGGGCGGGTGTCGTAGTAGACGACGACGGTATCGGGCAGGCGTGTGACGTGTTCGTTCGTGATGAGAGACAGGCGGTGGCCGCGCCGGGAGACGACGGTGGCGGTGCCCGCCTTGGAGTGATCGAAGGAGAACCGCTCGACGGCTCTGGCGAAGGTGGCCCGCTGGCGGATGTCGTCCTCGGTGACGGCATCCTCCTGGGCAAACCGATACGTGTCGTAGTACCCGGTGACCTGCACCCGCATCACCGAGCGGAAGATGCGCTCGATCTCCCGGGACGTGTCATGGACCGGATAGCCGGTCTGGTAGTGGGCCTGCGGCCCGCGGTCCGTCATCACCAGGGGGCGGGCGCATGCGCCGGCGAGGATGCAGGCACCCGCGAGGGCGAGGAGACGCGGGCCGGCGGGCCGCCGAATACTCACGGCGAGATCCTCCCCCGTCCCGTTCGTGGGGGGGCAGCCATCGCGGCAGCGTATCGGGCTGTGCGGGCACAACGCGTCATCACGGACTCCGGACTGCCTGTTGGCGCCACGGCTGGCGACTGCGTACCGCCGCGCGCTTGCGGAATATAGTGGCCGGCGGTTCCGGTGTCAGCGACGCGCACCGGATATGTTGTCGCCGGCGCGTCCGCCATCGTACGTTGCCGGTTCGACCCGGAGCCGGAGTGAACGATGCCTGCGAACCTGACACCGGTCTACCGCGAGGCGGAGGCGGCGTACAAGGCCGCGGTCTCGCGGGAGGAGAAGCTCGCCGCACTCGAGGAGATGCTGCGGGTCATCCCGAAGCACAAGGGCACGGAGAAGCTTCAGGCGGATCTGCGCTCGCGCATCGCGAAGCTGAAGCGCGAGCCCGCGAAGAAGGCCGGCGCCGGCAGAGGCACCAGCCACCGGATCCCGGCGGAGGGCGCCGGCCAGGTAGTCCTCATCGGTCCGCCCAACGCCGGGAAGTCGTCCCTCGTATGCCGCCTCACCAAGGCCCAGCCGCTGGTCGCGGAGTACCCGATGACCACACGCGAGGCCACTCCGGGTATGATGCCCTTCGGCGACATCGCCTTCCAGCTCGTTGACCTGCCACCGCTGTGCGACGAGCACGTGGAAAACTGGGTGTACGACATCATTCGCGGCGCAGACCTCGCCTGGGTGGTGCTCCCCATCGATGACCCGCCCGGGGGGCTGGAGACGGCGGAACGGCTGCTCGCCGCCCGGGCCATCGAGCTCGTACCGGTGTCCGGGCCGTTCGGCGGACAGGCGGCACCGGAGGACGGGGATGGCCACGACGACGCGGACGGCGGCCGGCGCCCCGGCTGGACGCGTCTGCCCGCGTTCCTGGTCGTCACGGGGATGGACCGTCCGGCCGCCGCCGACGACCTCGAGGTCGCGACGGAACTGCTGGGGGACGGGTGGACCGTGACGGGCATTTCGACGGTGACGGGCGCGGGCCTGGGCGTACTGGGCGACCGCACCTTCGACGCCCTCGACGTCATCCGCGTGTACACGAAGGAGCCGGGCCACGAAGCGGACCGCGAGCGCCCCTTCACGCTGCCCCGCGGCGCCACCGTGGAGGCGCTCGCCCGGGCGATCCACGGCGACATCGCGGATGGCCTGAAGTCTGCCAGGATCTGGGGACCGTCCGCCTTCGACGGCCAGCGCGTGCGCGGGGACCACGTCCTGGCGGATGGCGACGTGGTGGAACTGCGGGCGTGACTGCGCCGCGGGCCGCCTACATGCCGGCCATGAGCGCGGGGAAGCGGGGATCGCTGCGGACGCCGTCCAGGTCGGGATCCCGCTCCAGCCAGTCCCGGTTGCCGAACCCGGCACGGACGGCTTCCTGCAGGCAGGCGATGGCACGGTCCGGATTGCCTGCCACCGCGTACAGGCACGCGACGTTGTAGCGGACCCCGGCGTCCTCGGGGTCCGCGAACAGGGCGCGTTCGGCCCAGTGCAGACCCTCCTCCGCCCGCCCCAGCCGGCACAGCGCGACGGCCCGC
>DATHVO010000159.1:0-35849 GCA_035461265.1 Longimicrobiales bacterium | reverse complement strand
GGGCTCCGGGACGCGGTCCCACTTCTCCTGGTGCCAGCCGCGTCCGACGATCCAGGAGTCCGCCTTCGCATCCGCCGCGGCGGCCGCGACCATGCGGACCACCTCATCCCAGTTCCGGACGTTCATGAGGTCCAGGTTCATGCGCGCCTGGCCGAGCCCCATGAAGTGGCCGTGCCCCTCGATGAAGCCGGGGATGGCCAGCCGGCCCGCCAGCTCGATGACCTCGGTCGCCCGCCCGATGTAGGGGTCGATGTCATCGTTGGTGCCCACCGCGACAATGGTGTGCCCGCGGATTGCGACGGCTTCGGCGTCGGGCTGTGCCCCGTCCATGGTCACGACGTGCCCGCCCCGCAGCACCAGGTCCGCCGGCTCCACCTGCGGTCCGGCGGCGCATCCCGCCAGCAGCAGGGCGGGCAGCAGGACTGCGGCGAGGATCATGGGGATCGGCATGCGCGCGGCGCTCGGTACTGCGTGCGGCGGGGTCGGACTCATTGCCGTGCTCCGGTTGTTCGGGTTGCGTATTCGGAACGTGCCCCGCCGCGCCGATCGCGTCAAGCCGTCTCCACCCGGCCCGCGGCCACTCGCGCGTGCTGCGTCCGTCCCTGCCCGGGTGCGGATGCGCTGCACGGACACACGCCTCGTCCCACCCTGCGCGCCGCTGCTCCCGCGCCGCTTGTCGCGCGGGCGGCGGGCTGGTAGCCTCCTGTATCCCGTCACCCACGAGGCCTGTCCGCGCGCGATGATCTGGCGAAGGTGGAAGTTCTGGCTGGCGCTGCTGCTGGCGGCGACGCTCGTCGGCCTGCTCGAAGGCGCGCAGGTGTACACGGGCGCCTCCGCCATGGGCCGTCCCGTCACCTGGGCCCGCGCACTCGGGTCGACGATGCCGTCGTGGTACGTCCTCGTGGCCATCATGCCGGCGATCCTCTGGCTCAGCCGGCGATTCCCCCTCGAGCCCGGGCGCTGGCGCCGATCCCTCGCCGTACATGCGGCGGCCGCCGTGGCCTTCGCCGTCATTCACATCACGCTCGCGAGCTGGCTCAGCGACTACGTGCTCTACCGGGAGGGCGACCCGGCGTGGTCCTTCGGGATGAACCTGTCGCGGCTCCTCACCATCTACTTCGTCGTAGAGCTGTTCACATATTTCGCCCTGGTCGGCGCCTACCACGCGTTCGAGTACGCGCGGCTGCTCCGTCAGCGTGACCGCGAGGCCGCGGACCTCGCCCTCCTGGCCACCCGCCTGGAGGCCGACCTCGCCCAGGCGAGTCTCGACTCGCTCCGCATGCAGCTCAACCCGCACTTCCTGTTCAACACCCTCAACGCCGTGTCCGTGCTGGCGCTCAAGGGCGACAGCCAGGCGGTGGTGCGGATGCTGACGCTGCTGAGCGACCTGCTCCGCATCACGCTGGACAGCCGCGACCAGGTCGTCTCGCTCCGGGAGGAGCTGGCGTTCCTGGACCGGTACATCGAGATCGAGCGGATCCGGTTCGAGGATCGGCTGACCCTGGAGCGGGACATCGACCCCGACGCCCTGACGGCGGAGGTCCCGTCGCTCCTGCTCCAGCCGCTGGTGGAGAACGCCATCGGCCACGGCATCTCCCGGCGTGCCGGCCCGGGCACCGTACGCGTCGAGGCGGGTATCCGCGACGGCGAGGTGCTGGAACTCCGGGTGCTGGATACCGGGCCGGGCATCGCCCCGGGTCGCCTGTCCGGCGGCGGCTGGCCGTCGAACGGTTCGGTGGAGGGCGGCGGGGACGGCTCCGGCGTGGGCATAGCGAACACGCGGTCGCGCCTCCGGCAGCTATACGGCGACCGCCACGAGCTGGCATTCCACGATCGCCCGGAGGGCGGCGCCTGTGTCACCGTCCGGCTGCCACTCCGTTTCTTCAGCAGCGAGCCCGTCCGACGCGCGGGCGCGAGGGGCGTACCTGTGGCCCATGGAGCGAGACCGGTATGACCGACCCCATCCGGGCACTGATCGTCGACGATGAGCCTCTGGCCCGGGAAGGCGTTCGCCTGCACCTGGCGTCCGCGCCGGACGTGGAGGTCGTGGGCGAGGCCGGCAGCGGCGATGAGGCCGTCGTCCTCATCGAGGAGCTGAAGCCGGACCTGCTCTTCCTGGACGTCCGCATGCCGGGCCTCGATGGCTTCGCCGTGCTGGAGGCCGTGGGTGCGGAGGCGATGCCACTGACCATCTTCACGACGGCGTACGACCAGTTCGCCCTGCGCGCCTTCGACGCCCACGCCATCGACTACATCCTCAAGCCGTACGACGCCGAGCGGTTCGGCCAGGCCCTGGACCGCGCACGTGCCGGTCTGGCCGCCCGGCGCCGGGCGGCCATCGAGGATCGCCTCAATGCGCTCCTCGCCGAGCTGCGCGCCGGCTCGCGGCATGCCGAACGGCTCGTGGTGCGGGCCGGCGGGCGCATCGTGTTCCTCCCGGTCGGCGAGGTGGACTGGATCGAGGCGGCGTCCAACTACGTGCGCATACACGCCGGCGGCGAGGCCCATCTCCTGCGCGAGACCATGACGTCTCTCGAGGGGCGTCTCGACCCCGACCGCTTCATCCGGATCCACCGGTCCACGATGGTGAGGGTCGAGATGATCCGGGAACTGGAGCCGTTGTTCCAGGGGGATTACGTGGTGATCCTGCGGGACGGCACCCGTCTCACGTCCAGCCGCGGCTACCGCGACCGGCTCAACGCCCTGCTCCAGGGATCCTCGTGATCGCTGCCCGGTAGACCGCGTGCGGGTGACCCGCTAGCTTGTCCGGGTGCGATCCATGTCCCCCACACCTCAGCACGGACGCGGCACCGTGTATCCGGTGCGTCGCTTTCGCCGGTCGGCCCTCGCCGTCCCGACAGCCGCGGCGCTGCTCGCCGTCGCGTGTGCGTCGGCGCCGCCGGCTGCCTCGCCGGTCGCATCCTCCCGGGCGGTGCCCGTGGACAGCGTGCTGGCGCTGCTCACGTTCGACTCTGCATGGTCCCGCATCGCCACGACGCACTACGATACGGCGTACGGTGGTGTCGACTGGCCCGGCGTCCGCGCCGAGCTGCGGCCTGGTGCCGCTGCTGCAGGGACGCTGGGCGGCCTGCGCGACGTGCTCGATGACATGCTCGGCCGCCTCGGCGAGTCCCACTTCGTGGTGATCCCGCGGGAGGCAGCGGACGCCCTGGCGGGCGACGACCGCGGCGCCGGTCCGGTGTCCGGCGATGCCGGCCTCCTCGTTCGGCTGGTCGGCGACGACATGGCCGTATGGCGGGTGGACGCCGGGGGCCCCGCGGGCGCTGCCGGCATCGAGCCGGGGTGGGTGGTCGTCGCGGCAGGCGGACGGGAGTTTGCCCCGCGCATCGCCGCGCTTCGAGCGCTGCCGGATGCGGACCAGCGCACGGCGCTCACGCGGCTGCTCTACCAGGCGAACGGGCAGCTGGCGGGGGAGGCAGGCAAGGTCGTGAGGCTGCGCCTCAGGGATGCGGACGGCGCCGAGGTGGAACGGGACGTCGTGCTGCGTGAGACGCCGGGCGAGGTCGTCCGATTCGGCAACCTCCCCCCGGTCATCGCGTCGCTGCGGCACGACCGCATTCCCACCGCCACAGGCTGTGCGGGGCTCATCCGGCTGAACGTGTGGGTCGTCCCGCTGGTACCATCATTCGATCGCGCCGTGGACGCGGTCCGTGACTGCCACGGCGTCGTCATCGACCTGCGCGGCAATCCGGGCGGCGTGGCGGGCATGGTCATGGGTACCGCCGGCCACTTCCTGGAGGACACGCTGGCCCTCGGCTTCATGCGCACACGCACGGCCGAGCTCCGGTTCAAGGCGAACCCGCGACGGGTCCGGGCCGATGGCTCCCCCGTGCGCCCATACGACGGTCCGCTCGCGATCCTCGTGGATGAGATGACCGCCAGCACGTCGGAGTTCTTTGCCGCAGGCCTCCAGGCCGTCGGCCGGTCCCGCGTGTTCGGCACGGCCAGCGCGGGCCAGGCGCTGCCCGCCCTGATGGTGAGGCTGCCCACGGGCGATGTGCTCATGCACGTCATCGCCGACTTCACCGGACCGGGCGGCGTCCGCATTGAGGGCCGGGGTGTCCTGCCGGACGTGCCCGTGCGCTCGACTCTCGACGACCTGCGCAGCGGCCGGGACGCGCCGCTGCAGGCAGCCCTCGACTGGTTCGCCGGCACAGGCGGAACCGGGAATACCCACACTGGAGGCAGCACCCATGACTGATATCCGACGGATCTACCGGCTGTGCGCCATCGCGGCAGTGGCGCTGATGGTGGCCGGCGGCGGCGATGCGCTCCGCGCGCAGGACCTGCCGGAGGCAGAGGCGCTCATCGGGCGCTACCAGCAGGCCCTCGGCGGCACCGGCGCGCTGGACGGGCGGAACACCATGCGTGCCAAGGGACGGTTCTCGATGCCGGCGGCCGGGCTCGACGCCGCGTTCGAGTCCTACGCCGCCCGGCCGAACCGCACCGCCATGCGCGTGGAGATTCCTGGATTCGGCGAGATACGGTCCGGCTACACGGGCGACACGGGCTGGTCCATGAATCCCGCGGAGGGTCCCCGCCTGCTGGAGAGCGCTGAGGCCATCCAGGCCGCGGATGAGGCAGCGTTCGAGTCCACGTTGCGCACACCGCAGTCGATCGCGTCCGCGACCACCGTGGAACGCACCAGTCTCGGTGGTCAGGAGTGCTACAAGGTGAAGCTGGTCTGGCACTCGGGACGGGAGACCCACGACTGCTACGGAGTGGAGAGCGGCCTGCTGGTTGGGACGATGACCCGGCAGGTGACGAACATGGGGACGCTGGACGCCGTCACGCTCTACGACGATTACCGCTCATTCGACGGTGTGCTCATGGCCAGCCGCATCACCATCCAGGTGATGGGCGTCGAGCAGGTCATCACCGTGGACGAGGCCGCGTTCAACGAGGACGTGGAGGAGGCCGTCACTCCGCCTGCCGAGATTCGCGCACTGCTCGCCCGCTAGACCGGAAGGCAGGCACGGAACGGGGGCGGCCCGGAGAGGGCCGCCCCCGTTCGTGTCTCCGTCGTGCGTTGCCGCGTCAGCGCCGCAGGAGCAGCACGCTGTCGACGCGGCCATCACGGTTGGCGTCCACCAGTCGTGCGAACGGCGTGGATCCGACGCTGAGCTGGAGCACCGACGCGCTCGCCTCGTCCAGCCAGCGTCCGGTGACGCTGCCGCTGCCATACTGGCGGCCGTGGGCGGCAAGCCTGCCGAACACCACATCGCCGAGGACGTCGCTCAGCACTGACCCGCCCATCTGCTGGCCGTCGCCACGCGGCTGGCGCAGAACGACATCATCCCAGCGCTGACGCTCCCACCGGTCGTAGCCCGCCGCCCACCCCTTGTCACGGCACCACTGGCGGCCGTGCACCGGATGACCGGCGCCGCTGCGGCAGAACGCCGGGCCGTCAGCCTGCTGCTTCGCCTTCGCCTTCGCCGAGCCCGGGAATGCCTGCGCGTCCGCGCTCGAGGGTGCGGCCAGGCCGATTCCCGCCGCCGCCACCATTGCCAGAATCCAGGTCGATCTCATCCTGCCTCCCGCGTATTTCGGATGCCGCCGATGCGGCAGTCACGCTGTCATGTAGGTCACGTCGCGTGCCGCCGGAAAAGCGCGCGAAACGGCGATTTCCGCCGTGGCGGCGGCCTCGATGGAGGGCAGTGGGCGTCACGGACGGGGGACAGGCCCCCGATTCGCGGCAGGGCCGACCGCCGCATGATCCTGCTACGTGTGGACAGTACCGGGTTCCGGTTCGGAATGCGGCGCGGCCCGGGGCGCCCTCCCCGGAGGTCCTGGCGGAGTCCCGTGGACGTCGGGCCCCGCCGCGGATCCAAAGGTAGACCCGGGTGTGGGGCGCCCCCATGTCCAGGTCGGCCGTACCGCGAATCGGGCGCCTGTCCCCTTACCCTCTGTCCCCGGACCCTCCCGGCCCCGGCGTGGTACATGCATTCTGTCCCTTGCGCCCGGCCGGGAAGGGTGGGCGTCATGGTGTGAATCAGCGATCCCGGAATCGAACGAGAATGACCCAGGCAGCATCCGCGAAGGTCGGCGTACTCGCATTTCTGGTCATGGGCGCGACCGCATGTGGCGCAGCCCGCCCGAACACCACCGCGCTCCCATCCGCGCCGGCAGTCGACGACGCCGCTGCGGGCCAGGGCACCCTCGAGGAGCTCATGGCGAGGACGCGGGAGAGTGTTCCCGAACGGCCGGACCTCGTCCAGCCCACCACATCAGACGGGACGCGGATCTGGCGGGCCGGCGTCCTCGGCCGGGGCCTCCGCATCCTGGTATCCACCGAGAGCCGTGCCCTGTGGCTGATGCGGGATACCGTCGTGCTGCTGCAGGCACCCGTCGCGGTGGGCATGGACCAGGGCTTCGAATGGAAGGGGAAGCGGTACCACTTCAAGACACCCGTCGGTCAGCGGCGGATCCTCGAGAAGGACGACGATCCCATCTGGGTGCCGCCGGACTGGCACTACTTCGAGATGGCGCTGGAACGCGACCTGGAAGCTGTCCAGCTGCGGAACGGCCAGCGCATCCGCCTCGAAGACGGCAGCGCCATTGAGGTGCGCGGCAGGGACGTGGGACGGGTCAACGAGTTCGGCAACTTCTATGCGTTCGAGCCGGGCTCCGAGATCATCTTCGATGGACATATCTACATCCCGCCCTTCGGTACGCGTCAGCGTCAGGTGCCCGACGTCCTGGGGACGCACAAGCTCGTGCTCGGCGACGGCTACCTGATCCACGGTACGAACCAGGAGACGTCCGTGGGCGATGCAGTGAGCCACGGCTGCATCCGGATGTACAACGACGACGTGGCCCGCCTCTACGGCATGGTGCGTCCCGGCACACCCGTCTTCATCTTCTAGGCCCGTCGCAGGGCCGGCGCAAACCTTGCTCCTGTGTCCGGTAGTTGCGACGAACACGGGAAAAGGAGGAGTTGTGCCGAAGCAGATCGATCGTGGTCCTGCGGGGGACGAGGACGCGGGGAAGGTCGGACAGGGTCTGGGCGGCGCCACCGGCGCGGCGGCGGGCGCCGGTCTCGGCGCGCTGTTCGGGCCGGCCGGCATCGTCGTGGGCGGCCTGGCCGGCGCCGTCGGCGGCTGGTGGGCGGGCAGGGAGATCACGAACGCCGCCGATGATTTCAGTGACGAGACGGACGAGCACTACCGGCGCCTCCACAGCGAGCGGTATGCGGACCGCGCCGAATTCGACGAGGCACGGGGCTACTACCGCCTCGGCAACGTGGCCCGTCGCAATCCCGGCTACGCTGGCCGCAGCTTCGCTGACATCGAGGACGAGCTTCGCCGGGGCTGGCAGGAGGATCCGGAGAACCGCTTCCGCACCTGGGATGACGTGCGGCCGTTCATCAGCGCCGGCTACGATGAAGCTCCCCGCTGAACCGGCGTCGGGGTCCACGCCATGAACACGATTGCGCCGGACCTCGATTCGTCGCTTCTCCGGGAACTCGCCGGCAGGGCCAGGGAAGTCGCGCAGGACGTCGTTCGCGCGAGCGTAGAACGGGAGGACCGGGAGGCCGCGTGGCCCGCTGCCTCCATGAAGGCCCTCGCCGACGCTGGCCTCATGGGTCTCCTCGTGCCGACGGGGCACGGCGGGCACGGACTCGGCATGACGGCACTCGCCGCCGTCTCCCAGGAGATCGCCAGGGAGAGTCCGTCCACGGCACTCTGCTTCGCCATGCACTGTGTGGGCACCGCAGTCATAGCCGCGCGACCCACACCCGCACAGGCCCGCGACCTCCTCGAACCCATCGCCCGCGGCGAGCACATCACGACGCTGGCCCTGAGCGAGCCCGGCTCCGGCAGCCAGTTCTGGTTGCCCGCCACCCGTCTCGCACGCACGGCCGACGGGTACGCCGTCCATGGCACGAAGAGCTTCGTGACGAACGGCAGCCATGCCGACTCCTACGTCGTGTCCACGGTGGCGGCGGACGGCGCGGGCGCTGGCGACGGCACGTTCAGTCTCGTGGTGGTGGACGGCAGTGCCGCCGGTCTCTGCTGGCAGGACGCATGGCACGGCCTCGGGATGCGGGCCAACAGCTCCCGCACGGTCCAGCTGCAGGACGTCCACGTCCCGGCCGACCGGCTCCTCGGGCGGCCCGGCGACCAGCTGTGGTACGTGTTCGAGATCGTCGCGCCGTACTTCCTCATGGCCATGGCAGGGACCTACCTGGGCATCGCGGTGGAGTGCGTGGAGGAGGCCCGGGACCACCTGGGCAGCCGCCGCCATGCCCACACGGGCGAACTCCTGGGCGCCTCACCACTCCTCGCCCACCGCCTGGGCGAGCTGTGGATCCGGATGGACGCCGCCCGTCAGCTCGTGTATACTGCCGCCCGACGCGCGGACGCCGGCGATCCGGATTCCCTCGTGCCCGTCTTCGCGTGCAAGGCCGCTGCGTCGAAGGCGGCGGTGGACATTGCAAACGAGGCGATGACACTGGCGGGGGGCATGGCGTACCGGGAGAACAGCAAGCTGGCGCGCATGCTGCGCGATGCCAGGGCGAGCCACGTCATGGCGCCCACCACGGACCAGCTCCAGGTGTGGATCGGCAGAGCGCTTCTCAAGCTGCCGCTGCTGTGACGACCGGCGTCTCGGCGCTGCTGGTTCACGCCGGCGACGGCCCCCCCGCCTGGGCGCCGCCGAACGCTGTGGCGACACCCGCGGCCGAGGCGCCGGGCGCCGTCGCGGCCCGCGCCTGGGACGTCGTCGTCGTGGACGCCGCGTCCACCGATGCGCCGGCCGTGGCCCGCGCCATCCGGGCGAGCGATCCCTCCGTCCACCTCATCATTGTCACACCCGCGCCGGACCGAACGAATCTGGAGCGCGCGCTCCTCTTCGCCCCGGGCGTGGGAGAGGTGTGGGTTCGCGATGTGGAGGACTTCGCCGACGATGCAATCGACGCCGCCGCCGGAATCACGCGCACTCGCCGGAGCTATCGAGCCACGCGCGCCCAGGTCGAAGCCGCCCTCGCCGGCACGACGACGTCGGCGCCCGGGAGCCCGTACGTCTCGGACGCCTACCTCGCGGCCCTGCTGCAGGTCATCCCCGATCCGATCCTCTCAATCGACGAGCAGGGACGCGTGGCGTCATGGAGCCCCGCCGCGGCCCGGGCACTCGATCTCGGAACCGCCGGTACTCGCGGGCGCCCCCTCTGCGATGTGATCCGGCCCACCGACCCCGCCGTCCTCGAGCGGCTCCTCGAGACGGGCAGCGAACGGACGGCTGAAGGGGAGCTGGAATGGCACGATGCGGGCGGCGAGGAACGGAGTGCGGCTGTAACCGTCACACCGGTCACGCTAGGCGGCCGGCGGGTCCGGGCCATCGTGTTCCGCGATACCACGGAGCAGCGGACCACCCAGCGGCAGCTGGAGGAACAGACCGTGGAGCTGGAAGCGCAGACCATGGAGCTGTCCGCGCAGGCGGACGAGCTGGCGGCGCAGCGGGATGCACTGGCACAGCTCGCAGGCGACAGGGCGCAGGTGCTGGACGAGATGCACCGGGTCGTGGCGTCGCGCAGCCGGTTCTACGCCGGAATGAGCCACGAGATCAGGACGCCCATCAACGCGATCCTCGGCTACAACGATCTGCTTCTGGCCGGCGTACATGGTGAGCTCACCGAGCAGCAGACCACCAGCCTGCAGCGGGCGCAGCAGGCCGCGCGGCACCTGCGGGATCTCGTCAACGACGTGCTCGACCTCTCCAAGGTCGAGTCCGGCAAGCTCGACATCATGCCGGAACCCGTAGTCCTGGACGAACTCGTGCGGGAGGTCGTCGCGACCATCGAGCCCGTGGCCAGGGAGAGCGATGCGCGGATCCGGTGCCGCATCGACGACGGCCTCGAGGTGGAGACGGATCCCCGGAGGGTCCGTCAAATCCTCCTGAACCTCCTCTCGAACGCCGTGAAGTTCGGTGCCGGCCGCCCCGTCGAGGTACGGGCCGGGCGCCGCACCACCGGGGCGGTGTATGTCGAGGTGCGCGACCGTGGTGTCGGGATTCCAGCCGACCACATCGAAGACATCTTCGAGGAGTTCTTCCAGCTCGAGAAGATGAAGGAAGGCGGTACGGGGCTGGGCCTCTCCATCTCGCGGCGACTGGCCGTCGCCCTCGGCGGCAACCTCACCGTCGCCTCCACGCACGGCTTCGGCAGCACGTTCACCCTCTCGCTCCCGCCCGGACGGTGACCTCCGCCGCGCACCGGACGGCCGCGTGGGCCTGCGGGACCGCGGCATGAGGCAGGGAGCGGCGACGGCCGGCGGGAACGACCTCCCGCCCAATGCCGCCCTGATCCTGTTCGCACTCTGGCTGCTCGTCTTCGCCTCCGGCAGCCAGGTCATGCTCATCGCACCGATCTTCCCGCGCATCCGCGAACAGCTCGAAGTAGCGGAAGCCGCACTCGGCACCCTGGTGGCAGTGGACGCCATCATGCTCGGCTCCATGGCCCTCGTCGCCGGACCCATCTCCGATCGCATCGGACGCCGACGGATCCTGCTCGTGGGCAGCGGGCTCATGACCATCGCCCTCGCCCTCCATGCGGCGGCGTTGGGTTACGTGTCACTGCTGGTCGTGCGGGCGATGGCGGGCGCTGCCGGCGGCGTTCTCAGCGGCGCCGCCGTGGCCTACATCGGCGACCATTTCCCCTACCAGCGCCGCGGCTGGGCAAACGGCTGGGTGATGACCGGCATGGCCTTCGGTCACATCATCGGCATCCCGGCAGGCACGGTGCTCGCCGCCCACTTCGGGTTCCGCGTACCCTACCTCGCCTTCGCCGGCGTCATGGCCGCCACGTTCCTCCTCGTCTGGCGAGTCGTGCCCCAGCCCGACGTCGTGCGGTCGGCCGACCGCCTCAGCATCGGCGGCGCCGTGCGCGGCTACCTCGGACTCCTCCGCATCCCGGCCATCCTGGCCGCCGTCGTCACCTTCGGCGCGACGTTCCTCGGCCACTCCCTCTTCGTCATCTACCTCCCCACCTGGCTCGAGGATACCATCGGCGCCAGCCCCAATCAGGTGGCCGCCCTCTTCTTCACCGGCGGCATCGCCAACGTCCTCACGGGGCCCCGGGCGGGACGGCTCTCCGACCGCGTAGGCAGACGACGGCTCATCGTCGGCGCCACCATCGGCATGGCCGTGATGATCCTGTCCGTCACCTTCATCGTCCGGAACGTGACGGCGGCCTTCGCCGTATTCGCCGTGCTCATGATGCTCATGGCCACCCGCATCGGCCCGCTCCAGGCCCTCCTCACGCAGCTCGTGCCCTCCGCACGCCGCGGCTCACTCATGAGCCTGGCCGTGGGGACGGGCCAGCTCGGATTCGCAGTCGGCGGCGTCGTCGCCGGCTTCACCTACGCCCACGCCGGCTTCCGCACCAGCACCGCCATCGGCGCGGCCCTGCTCCTGGCCACCGCGTGGATCGTCTGGCGCTTCATCCCGGAACCGGAGCTGCACGCGGCCGACTACGCCGACCGGCCGCATGACCCGGCCAGCGACGGGCCCGGACCGGCGTAGGGGATTGCCCTCACCGACCCGTCGCATTCCACCAGCCAGGATCGTCCGCCGGCGTACAGACCCGGGCCACCAAAGGGCGTACTCTTCCCGGGCGGTACCGCAACGCCTGCGGACCGCGGCTCGACGACGAGCACAGACAGAATTCGGGGTGTATGTACAGGTGCGCGAGACCAGGGCTAGACGCCCTGCGGGTCCTCCATGAGCGGGCCGTACCGCACCCGGAACAGCGGTGCCATACGCTCGCACCAGCCAGCCTCCGTACCGCCGCGCGCCACCCAGCGCGCCAGCAGCGCGCACTGAAGCGTCATGTACGCGTCGAAACCGCTGCTCGACCGCGCCCGGTAGTATTCGCCAAGAAGGTTCATCGTCCGCTCCATGTTCGCCACCTCCCGCCTCCCACAAGGGCGAAGTCCGTGCCTGTTGGACCGGCCTCACCAAGTCTTTCTCCACCAACGTCTTCCAGCGATTCCAGCCGATCCGCCGCGCAGCCCGCCCGGCCTTCCGTCCACGCTGGAGGACACTCGCTGTCCCGGCCCGCAAACAACTGTTGGGCTGGCACCCTTCTTCCATTGTGGAGAGGTCATGGTTGAAATGGTCGGCAGGCAGGGGGCGCAGATGAAGGACGATCTGGTCTACGACGTAGTCCAGGGGCCGGCCGGGTGGGTCCTGCGGCACGGTCGCACGCCGCTGGTGGCGTTCCCGACCCGGAAGGAGGCGGTCCGGGCGGGCATCGCGGTGTGTCTGGACGAGGGACTCGGACGGCTCGTAGTCAGGCGGTCGGACGGCGGGGTGGAGGAGCTGGACCCGAGAGTCTACGTCATGGAGACGTTCGAGGCGTGAGCGCGTGTCCGCCCATGCCTCGACGCCGTCTCAGCGATCAGGTCAGTCCCGGAAGATCGCGATGTGTGTCCGACCGTCCGGTCCCACGTAGCCCCGGTACATTCCCGTCGAGTTGAACGGCATCGTGTAATTCCCCTGCGCATCCATGGCGATGATGCCGCCCTCGCCCTGCTGTTCCACGAGCCGTACCATGACGACGTCGTCGGCTGCGCGCTCGAGGGTCAGACCGAGGTATTCCATGCGGGCGCAGATGTCGTGGGCGACGACGTTGCGTATGAAGAACTCGCCGTGGCCGGTGGCCGACACGGCACACCGGGCGCTGGCGTAGGTGCCCGCGCCGATGACTGGCACGTCGCCGACGCGGCCGAACCGCTTGTTCGTCATCCCGCCGGTGGACGTGGCGGCGGCCAGGTTGCCGTGGCGGTCGAGGGCGACGGCGCCCACCGTGCCGAACTTGTGGTCGCCGGCGGTGTCCGGTGCGATGGCGTCACCGCTGCCGGCGGGCGCCGGGCGAGGCGGCATGGGCCGGCCCTCCGTCTCCAGTGCGCGCCGCAGGGAGTTCCAGCGGCTCTCGGTGAAGAACCAGGACGGGTCCACCATTACCACGCCGTGCTCCTCACCGAAGGTCTCGGCGCCGCGACCGATCATCATGACGTGAGGCGACTGCTCCATCACGAGGCGGGCAAGACTGATGGGATTGCGGACGCGTGTGACGCCCGCGATCGCTCCCGCCTGGAGCGTGCGGCCGTCCATGACCGCGGCGTCGAGCTCGTTGCGCCCCTCGCTCGTGAAGACCGCGCCGCGGCCGGCGTTGAACAGCGGCGAGTCTTCCAGCACGCGGACGGCGGCCTCGACGGCGTCGAGGCTGGTCCCGCCGCCGGCGAGGATCGTGTGGCCTGCCTGGAGCGCCTGCTCGAGGGCGGCGCGGTAGCCGGCCTCCGCCTCGGGCGTCATGCTGCTGCGACTGATCGTTCCGGCGCCGCCGTGGATCACCATGCCGAAGCTCGTGCCCGCGGGTGCGGGCGCCGTGACCCTGGCCGCCGGTGCCGAAGCACAGCCAGCCACCAGCGCAGCGACGACACCCACCCACATACTCCTCATCATCCGGACCTCCGCTTCGCTCACGTTCGACGCAGCGCCGTCATGGCCGGCGCACTCCGGAGAATAGATCCACGGAGGCGACTCCGCGAGGTCCCTGCAGCCGCTCGTCGGCCTCGTTCTCGTTCAGATCGCGCCGGCCGGAATCCTCATGTTGGGCGTCTTCGCGGCGCGGCCGCCCAGATCGTCGTCGACATCGGCATGACCATGGGCGTGATGCGCATCACGGGTCGGTGACCGGGCCGGCGGCATTGTCGCCCGGTGCGGCCAGCGTGAGTACGTTTCGCTGGAAATCCAGGCGGACGTCGAACTCACGGAGGAAGTTCAGGCCCAGCAGACCGTCGATGCTGGTGCCGATGGATTCGAGGCTGGTGAGATCCAGCACGCAACCGCCCATGTCATGCGCCGTCGCGCCACCGACGCGCACCGAGTCGTACCGCACGAGCCGCACCCGCCCGGTGGTATGCACGCCGGCGCCGAAGCCGACAACGCCACGCTGCTCCGGAAGGTCGAGCTGATCCGCCACCTCCACGGTGACGCAGGTGAACGTGGCGCCCGTGTCCAGCACCAGGTTGAACGGGCCGCGGCCGTTGATGTGGACGGGCACCACGACGGCCGCCCCGCCAGGGCCGATGGTCTCGAGGGCCACCTCGCCCGCCGCGGAGTCCGCGGGTGCATTCACGGAGGACGGCGCGCCGCCCGGCTGGCAGGCGGCGGCCAGACCGGAGATCGCCAGGAGAAGGAATGGTTTCATGCCCGGCTCAGGTGCAAGGAACCGGCCGCCGAGTCGTTGCGGGGCCAGCGTCGGGGATGTGACCGTGAGGCGGTGTCATATCCTGGCGGCTCGACTGGGGCGCGGCTGCACGAGGGGTGGGCGGCCGCCGCCCGGCGCGAGGGACTGGCTCGGCGTCTGCATGCCCGCCTATACTCCACCCGCGTGCCGGGGACCAGTCTCACAGAGGACGCGGAGCCGCCCGTTTGAAATTCCTGATTTCCCAGTTCGCCGCCATCCGCGAAAGCGGTGGCAGTCGCCGCAACCTACGGATCCTCGTCCGGTTCCTCGTCATCCTCGCGGCCCTGGTGACGACGTACGCCGTCCTGTTCCACGTACTCATGTCCGCCGAGGGCCAGTCCCATTCGTGGATCACGGGCTTCTACTGGACCCTCGTCACCATGTCCACGCTGGGCTTCGGCGACATCACCTTCAACTCGGACATCGGCAGGGTCTTCTCGGTTTTCGTGCTCCTGTCCGGCGTGATGTTCCTTCTCATTGTGCTCCCCTTCACCTTCGTCGAGTTCTTCTACGCGCCGTGGCTGGATGCCCAGCGCCGCGCCCGTGCCCCGCGCCAGGTCCCGGCGCACACGGAGGGGCACGTCGTGCTCACCAACGAGGACCCCATCAGTCTGGCGCTGGTGGAACGGCTGAAGTCGTTCGGCAGGAAGTACTACCTTCTCGAGTCGGACCTGAATCGAGCGCTCGAGCTTGACGACCAGGGCATTTCCGTGTTGCTCGGGGAGCGCGACGACCTGCAGACGTACGAGGCGCTCCGGGTGCGGAGCGCCGCCATGGTGGTCGCGACGGCCGACGATTACATGAACTCCAACATCGCCTTCACGGTCCGGGAGGCGAGCGAGACCGTGCCCATCGTGGCATTCGCACGGGCGGCCGAGTCCGTGGATGTGCTCGAGCTGGCGGGCTCGTCCCACGTCCTTCAGCTCACGGAAATGCTCGGCCGGTCGCTGGCTCGGCGTACCGTCGCCGGCGACATCCGGGCCAACATCATCGGCCAGTTCGGCGACCTGCTCATCTCCGAGGCTCCCGTCAGCGGGACGCCCATCGTCGGACGCACACTCGGCGACGGCTGGCTCCGGGCGGCGACCGGACTCACCGTCGTGGGGATCTGGCAGCGAGGCGAGTTCCACGTCCCCGATCCCGTCGAGGTGCTGGAACCCACGAGCGTTCTCGTCCTCGCGGGATCCGAGGAACAGCTCCTCCGCTTCACGGAGCTCACGGCCATCTACAACCTGCCCGATGCCCCGGTCCTCATCCTCGGCGGCGGCAGGGTGGGACGGGCGGCTGCCGCAGCGCTACGGGAACGCGGCATCGATTACCGCATCGTCGAGAAGGACACGTCCAGGGTGAAGGATCCGGAAAAGACCGTGATCGGCTCCGCCGCGGACCTGGCCGTCCTCCAGGAGGCCGGCATCCGGGAGTCGCCCACCACCATCGTCACCACGAGCGACGACGCCACGAACATCTACCTCACCATCTACTGCCGGCGGCTGCGGCCCGAGATGCAGATCATCAGCCGCTCCAACCTGGAGCGCAACGTCTCGACCCTCCACCGGGCGGGCGCGGACTTCGTCATGTCGTACGCGTCCATGGGCGCCAATGCGGTGTTCAACATCCTGGAGCAGGACGACGTCGTCATGGTGGCCGAGGGCCTCGACGTCTTCCGCTGTCCCGTGCCCAAGAGCCTGGCCGGCAGGACACTCAGGGAAGCCGGTGTCCGCGAGAAGACGGGCTGCAGCGTTGTGGCCATCGAGCACGACGGACAGACGTTCGTGAACCCGCCCGCCGATGAGCCGCTGCCAGCCGGCGACGGAGCCGAACTCATTGTGGTGGGCACGACCGAGGCCGAGCGCCGGTTCCTGAAGAAGTACGCACCGGAGACCAGCGTGGCGGCCCGGCCGAGGGGCCAGCCGCCAAGGGGCCAGGCGCCCGATTCGCGTTCCGCTCCAGCCGGACATGGAGGCGCGCCGGATCAGGGCACAGATTGACCCCAGGTTCGTCCCCAGGTTCGTTCCAGGGCACACCCTGCGGGGCGATTCGGGCCCTCCGACCTGTCAAACTGTGGATTCTGCATGGACGGAACGGCCGCAACGGGAATCGGGGGCCTGTCCCCCTGCTGTCCCACGGACCTCTCGCCCCTCTCCACTTGTAGTACCTTCTGCAGCCGGTCATATTCGCCGCCGGCCTGGCCGCGCCGGCCATCGTTCCGGCGCGCGCACACATGACACCGCCCCAGCGGGGCATGAACCTGACCGGGCACAATGAGGAAGCTTCCTGTCGCGGCCGCACTACTCATGGTTCTGGCGCCGCAACTCTCTGCACAGGACCGCATTCGCGTCGAGCACGAGCAGTTCCAGCTCCCGAACGGGCTGACCGTCGTGCTGCACCGGGATGCCACCACGCCGACCATCGCGACGAACGTCTGGTACCACGTGGGCAGCGGCCACGAGATGCCGGGCCGTACCGGATTCGCGCATCTCTTCGAGCACCTCATGTTCGAGGGGTCGAAGAACGTGCCGGAAGGCGCCATCGACGAGTGGTTCGAGGAGGTGGGCGGTTCGCCCAACGGGTCCACGACCACGGACCGGACGAACTACCACCAGAGCTTCGCGAGCAATGCCCTCGAGCTTGCGCTCTTCATCGAGAGCGACAGGATGGGCCACCTGCTGCCGGCCATGTCGCCGGCCCTGGTGGACGGCCAGCGGGACGTGGTGAAGAATGAGCGACGGCAGAGCTACGACAACCGGCCGTACGGTCTGGCCAGCCAGCTCATCACGGAGGCGCTTTATCCGTCGTCCCACCCGTATTCGTGGCCCGTCATCGGGTACATGGACCACCTGAGTGCGGCGAGCTACGACGACGTCGTGTCGTTCTTCCGTCAGTACTACGCCCCCAACAACGCCACCCTCGTCGTTGCGGGCGACATTGATATCGCGGAAACGCGGCGCCTCGTGGAGAAGTGGTTTGCCGACATCCCACGCGGGCCTGCGGTCGCCGCGCTCCCGGTGCAGCCGCCGGTCATCACGTCGCCGCGCCGCATCGTGCTGGAGGACCGGGTTCAGCTTCCGCGCCTGTACATGACGTGGCTCTCCGCGGGCCGCTTCCAGGACGGCGACGCGGAGCTGACGGCGCTGGCGCGGCTGCTGACCGGTGGCAAGAACTCGCGTCTCTACCAGCGCCTCGTCTACGAGCTCCAGATCGCCGATGACGTGGTGGCGATGCAGCGCGGTGCGCGACTGGGCGGCGAGTTCCAGATCGTGGCGACGGCGCGGGCCGGTCACACGCTGGAGGAGCTGGAGCGGGTCATCGTGGACGAGATCGAGCGGGTCAAGGGCGAGGAGCCTGCGGAGAGGGAGCTGCAGCGGATCGCGAACCAGATCGAGATCGCGTTCATCGAGCGGCTCGAGCAGGTGTCTGCGAAGGCCGAGCAGTTCAATTCATACCTCTTCTACGCGGGCACGCCGGACTACTTCAACGAGGACCTCGAGCGTTTCCGGCGTCTGACGCCCGGGCACTTCAGCGCTGCGGCGCGCCGGTTCCTTGATCCGCAGCGGCGCGTGATCCTGAGCGTCGTTCCCCGGGGCCGCACGGAACTGGCCGTACCCGGGAGCACACCGGTGCCCAACGAAGGGCTTGACCTGAGTCCCGACGCCCGGACCCGGGCCGCCGGGGGAGGCTGACATGCGTCGCGAACGTGCCGGCAGCGTCGGCGATTCGAAGGTGGAGGCAATGTTGATGGAAGAGCCACAGACTCTGCGCCGGACCGGCGTCCGCCGCCGTGCCAGCATTGCGGTCCTGGCCGGGGCGGTCCTCGCGGGTGCCTGCGCCACGGCCGGACCTGGAGGCGTTCCGACGGGCGGGCCGGCCGCAGTGAGCGTCGCGACGCCCCGGACGCCCGACCGGACGGTCCGGCCGGCTGTGGGCGAGGCGCCGGACGTGACGCTGCCGCCGCTGCAGGAGTTCACTCTGCCGAACGGCCTGCGGGTGGTCGTGATGGAGAAGCGCGACCTTCCGCTGGTCCACCTCAACCTCCTCATCCACAGCGGGAGCGAGGCGGATGACGCCGGCCGGCCCGGCCTGGCGAGCATCACGGCGGCGATGCTGGAGGAGGGTGCCGCGGGGATGTCGGCCCTCGAGCTTGCCGACGCCTTCGAGTACCTCGGCGCCCGCTTCGGCGTGAATGCAGGGCACCACGTGACCGGCATGGTGCTGCGGGCGGAGACCCGCCGGTTTCCCGAGGCGCTGACACTCGCCGGGAGCGTCCTGCTCCAGCCGGACTTCCCGGAAGCGGAGCTCGAGCGGCTGCGCTTGGAGCGGCTCACGGCGCTGGTCCGGCAGCACGACGAGCCGGCGGCGGTGGCGGGCGTGCTGTTCGACCGGACGCTCTTCGGCGTCGAGCACGCGTACGGCCGTTCTGCCTTCGGCACGGAAGCAAGCCTGCGGGCCGTGACGACGGCGGACCTGCGCGGCTTCTACCGCGTCCACTACCGGCCGAACAACGCGACGGCCGTGCTGGTGGGGGACATCGACCTGGTCACCGCGGAGCGGCTGCTCGGTGAGGCCCTGGGCGGCTGGCAGCGTGGCGACGTGCCGGCCATCCGCGTGGCCGACCGGGAGCAGGTGAGGGGCAGGACGATTCATGTCGTAGACATGCCGGGGTCGGCGCAGTCGGTGATCCGTCTCGGCCGGATCGGCGCACCGCGCACGACGGAGGACTACTATGCCCTCAACGTGATGAACGTGATTCTGGGCGGATCCTTCACTTCGCGGTTGATGCAGAACCTGCGCGAGGACAAGGGCTACACGTACGGCGCGTCGTCGTTCTTCAATTTCCTGCCGGCGTCGGGTCCGTGGTCGGCCGGGGCGGCCGTGCAGACGAATGCCACCGGCCCCGCGCTGGCGGAGTTCATGAACGAGCTGCGCGGCATGCACCAGCCCATCCCCGCGGAGGAGGTGGCGCGGGCGCGCAACTTCCTCGCCATGCAGGCGCCGGCAGCATTCCAGTCGGTCGCGGCGACGGCTGCGCAGATCGGCGAGGTCGTGCAGTACCGGCTGCCGGCGGACTACTTCAACCACTACGTGGACAACATCCTGGCCGTGACGGCGGCCGACGTCGAGCGGGTCGCGCGCCAGTACATCGACCCCGACAATGTGGCCATCGTGGTGGTTGGCGACCGCGCGGCCATCGAGCAGCAGATCCGCGACCAGGACCTTGGCCCCATTCGCTTCCTCGAGGTGCGGGACGTCCTGGGTCCCGTCCCCGAACCGGGCGCCCGGTAGCGGGCAGGCGGGACACTCATGGCGGGAGGCGACGAAGGGGCCCACGCGCGGACGTCGGAGTTCGTGCTGAAGCGGTTCGAGCGGTGGGCGCTGCCGCGCCTGGCGGCACGGCTGCCGGGCCGGGTGATGCCCGACCACATGACGGCCCTGGGCCTGTTCGCCTCGACCATGGCCGCTGTCGCCTACGCCCTGACGAACCGCCACGAGGCGTGGCTCTGGGTGGCGAGTGCCGCGCTCATCGTGAACTGGTACGGAGACAGCCTGGATGGCACGCTCGCGCGGTTCCGGCGCATCGAGCGGCCGCGCTACGGCTACTATCTCGATCACCTCACCGACGCGTACTCCACCATGGCCATCGGGCTGGGACTCGGCTTCTCGCCCTACATGCTGCTGGCCGTGGGCCTGGCCATCGTCATCGCGTACCTGCTGCTGTCCATCAACGTCTACCTGGAGACTCACGTCTTCAAGGAATTCAGCTTCAGCTACGGCAACCTCGGGCCGACGGAGGTCCGAATTCTCCTCATCGTCCTGAACACCCTGGCGCTCACCCTCGGCCCGCTGCCATTCGAGGCGCTGGGTGTGGGTGCGACGATCTTCGACGTGGCGGGGCTGGCCGCTGTACTGGGGATGGTTGGCGTGCTGCTCCTCCGGGCCGGCCGCAACCTCCGCGTGCTGGCCCGCCTGGAGCCACCGGGAAGGCCGACGCCGCCCGGCTGACGGACGGTCCGACGCGGTCGCCCGTCCCGGAGCGATGCGCCGGCACCGCCCCGGGTGGCCGCGCCGCCGCTCCGCCCGTAGCGATGCGTCGGCCGGTCAGCCTTCGAGGCGCTCCGTCACCAGTCGCCGTGCGAGGTCGGGGCTCGCGCGGCCGCCGGTCCTGCCCATGACCTGGCCGATGAAGAAGCCGAGCAGGCCGGCCCGGCCCGCGCGGTACTCATCCGCCTTCGCCGGGTTGGCGGCGACGACGGCGTCCACGATCCCGCGAAGCTCCGCTTCGTCGCTGATCCGGCCGAGCCCCCTGCGCTCGACGATGGCCTCCGGCTCGCCGCCGGTGGCCAGCAGCTCCGCCATGACCTCCCGGCCGGCGCTGCCCGTGATCGTCCCCGCCTCCACCAACTCCACGAGGCGGCCGTCGGCGCTTCCATCGACGGGTAGCTCCGCGAGCCCCTCCCGGGCGTCCCGCGGGATCTCGTTCACGATCCACTTCGCCACTGCGTGCGGCCGCGGCGACGCGCCGAGGGCCGCCTCGAAGAAGGCCGCGACGGCGGGATCCCGGGTGAGGATGTCCGCCTGCTCACCGGACAGCCCGTGCTCCGACACGTAGCGGGATCGGGTGGCGTCGAGCTCCGGGCTGCGTTCGGCCCGCACCGCTTCCGACCGTACCGCGGCATCGCCTGCCTTCGATCCAATGTCCGGAACGCCGCGTTTGGGGGAGCTGCGGTCGGGGCGACCATCCGACGGCTTCGCCTCCGCACCCGTCTCCTTCCTGGCCCACGTGTCACGCAGCGTGACGGTGCGATTGAACACGGGGCTGCCCGGCCGCGAGTCCGTGCTGTCCGCCACGAAGTAGCCGAGGCGCTCGAACTGGAACCGGTCACCCGGCGCCGCGGAGCCGATGCTCGGCTCGGCGAGGGCGCCGGTCACGGTCACGAGGGAGTCCGGATTCAGCATGGTGCGGAAGTCCGCGGTCCCTGCCTCCGGGTCGGGCACGGTGAAGAGGCGGTCGTACAGCCGCACCTCGCATGGCACGGCGTGGGCCGCTGACACCCAGTGCAGCGTGCCCTTCACGGTGCGACCCTCCACGGCGCCACCCTGCGTGGCGGGGTCGTACGAGCAGCGCAGCTCCACGATTCCGCCCGCATCGTCCCGCACCACTTCATCGCAGCGGATGATGTATCCGTAGCGCAGGCGGATCTCGCGGCCCGGCGCCAGGCGGAACCAGCCGCGGGGCGGGTCCTCACGGAAGTCGTCCGCTTCGATGTACAGCTCGCCCGAGAACGGGACCGGCCGCGTCCCCTCACCGGGCACGTCGTGGGGCCAGTACGGCGCATCGACCAGCTCCACGTGTCCTGCCGGCCAGTTCGTCAGGACCACCCGCAGCGGCCGCAGGACGCACATGACCCGCGGCGACCGCTGGTTGAGGTCGTCGCGGATGGCGTACTCGAGCTTGGCGATGTCCACCCGCGTATTCGCCTTCCCGACGCCGATGAGGTCGCAGAACGCGCGGATCGCCTCGGGCGTGACACCGCGGCGGCGGAGCCCGGCGAGGGTCGGCATCCGGGGGTCGTCCCACCCGCTGACGCTGGCGTCGTTGACGAGCTGGAGCAGCTTGCGCTTGCTCATCACGGTGTAGTCCAGCGCGAGGCGTGCGAATTCCGTCTGCTCCGGCCGCGACTCCTGCGGGATGGCCCGTCCGTCCTCACCCCGGGGCAGGTTGTCCACCACCCAGTCGTAGAGCTCGCGGTTGTTCTCGAACTCCAGGGTGCACAGCGAGTGCGTCACGCACTCGATGGCGTCCTCGATGGGATGGGCGTAGTCGTAGAGGGGGTAGATGCACCACGCCGAACCCTGGCGGTAATGCTCCGCGTGGCGGATGCGGTAGAGGACCGGATCCCGCATGAGCATGTTCGGCGACGCGAGGTCGATGCGCGCCCGCAGGACGTGTGCGCCGTCGGAGAACTCGCCGGCGCGCATGCGGCGGAACAGGTCCAGGCTCTCGCCCGCCGGCCGGCCCCGGTATGCCGTGGGCCGCCCGGGCTCGAGCACCGTCCCCCGGGCCTCCCGGATCTCCTCCTCCGAGGACGAGTCCACGTAGGCCAGGCCCTCCTTGATGAGGTGCTCCGCGAACGCGTACATGCGCTCGAAGTAGTCCGACGCGAAGTACAGGTGGTCGCCCCAGTCGAAGCCCAGCCAGCGGACGTCCTCCATGGCCGCCTCGACGTAGCGGATGTCTTCGGTCTCGGGGTTCGTGTCGTCAAAGCGCAGGTGGCAGCGGGCGCCGGCAACTTCATCGGCGATGCCGAAGTTCAGGCAGATGGACTTGGCATGGCCGATGTGGAGGAAGCCGTTGGGCTCGGGGGGGAACCGCGTCACCACATTGCCGCCGAACCTGCCGGTCCGCAGGTCCTCGGCGATCATGGCGCGAATGAAATCGAGGCCGGGCGCCCGCTCCGCGCCCGCGGCCTCGTGGTCCTTCGTCGTTGTGCTCATCACGTCCCGTGCGTCTGGGGTAACCCCAACAATAGCACGGACTATTCCCGCCGCACCACCCGGGCGTCGGCGATGGCGAGCTGCACCAGGTCGTGCACGTCACGCCGCAGCTGGATGTGCTTGCGGTTGCGGGCCGACGGGTTGAGCCGGTTCGTGAGCAGGACCACGAAGAGGTCGTGCTCCGGGTCCACCCAGATGCTGGTGCCGGTGAAGCCGGTGTGGCCGAAGGACGAGCCGCCGAAATAGCTCCCGGCGGCGGAGTTGGGGCCCGAGGGAACATCCCACCCGAGGGGGCGGCCGAAGGCACGTTCGCGCTGCATCCAGGCCAGGAATGCGCCGGCCGGGAAGACCGGCGTCTCCTGGCCCTTGGCTGCGTCCAGGAGCATCTGGCCGTAGACGGCCATGTCCCGCGCGGAGGAGAACAGGCCGGCGTGGCCGGCGACGCCCTCCATGGCCCATGCATTCAGGTCATGAACCACGCCGTGGACCAGCGCCTTCCGGACGTACGTGTCCAGTTCGGTCGGCGCGATCTGCGCCAGGGCGAACGGGCCCTTTTCGGGGCCCGGCAGGAGCGGGTTGAAGCGCGTGTCCAGCATGGCCAGGGGCTGGAGGACGCGCATGTACAGCAGGTCGTCCAGCCGGCTGCCCGTGATGTCCTCGAGTACCGCGGCCAGGAGGATCATCCCCACGTCGCTGTACACCCGACGCGCGCCGGGCGTGGTCCGCACCCGCAGGCGGGCCAGGGCGGCAATGCGCTCCTCCCGCGTCCGCACGCCGGGCCACATGTCCGACCCCGGCGGCAGCCCGGACGTGTGGGCCAGGAGGTGACGTGAGGTGATGCGGCCGTACGCACCCCAGCCGGGCCAGCTCCGGAGGTAGGTGTGAATGGGCCGGTCCAGGTCCAGGCGGCCTTCCCGCACCAGCTGCATGGCGAGGGTGGAAGTCGCCATGGCCTTGGTGAGGGAAGCCAGGTCGTAGAGCGTCGAGTCCGTCACCGCCGGCGCGAAGGGGTGCCAGCTGATGCGGCCGTAGCCCCGCTGCCGGACGATCTTGCCGTAGCGGCCGACGACCAGGGCCACGCCGGGCGACGCGCTGTCCGCCACGGCCCGCTCGATGGCGGCGTCCACCAGGGCGAACCGTTCCGCGCTGAACCCCGCCGCTTCCGGCGGCACTTCCCGGGCATACTCTCGCAGCGCCGCGGCCGTCGTCACGCTGGCATCCGCGTCGGCGGGAGTGATGGTCATGAACGTGGCAAGAACGGCGGCGGCGAAGAGGAAACGCGCCGTGGAGCGCTGCGCAACGGGACGCGCAGCCGTGACCGGAGCCCGGCTGGTATTCATGAGACCCTGCTGGTTCCTGCCCGGGGAGAGCGGCGCCTGCCGCGGCGCCACATCAAATAAGCAGATGCCGCCCGGCCAATGCAAGTGTCCTGCATGCTGATACCGCGCCCGGAGGACCGGCGTTCCCGGAGGCGGGCAGCCCGCGGCGGGCGGGGCTGGCGGACGTGTCCCCCCGGAGTCAGCCGTCGCCGGTGACGGGCTCGAAGCGGGCGGTGAAGTGCCGCAGTGTCGGGGCCTGGTGCGTGAAGCGGTAGCCGCCGATGGAGTCGCGGTCGCGCCACACCTCGCAGATGACCTCCACCACGTAGTCGATGTGGCTCTGCGTGTAAACGCGCCGGGGGATGGCGAGGCGCACGAGCTCCATGGGGGCGGTCGTGTCCTCGCCTGTCGCCGGGTCGTGGCGACCGAACATGACGGTGCCGATCTCCACTGCCCGCAGCCCGCCGGCCAGGTACAGCTCTGCCACCAGCGCCTGCCCTGGCAGCTGGAGCGGCGGGACCTGCGGCAGGAACGCGGCGGCGTCGATGTAGATGGCGTGCCCCCCCGGCGGCTGCACGATGGGGACGCCTTCGCGTGTGATGTGATCGCCGAGGTACCGGACGGAGGCGAGGCGGTACTCCAGGTAGTCCTCGGCCACCACCTCGTCCAGACCGACTGCGATGGCCTCCAGGTCACGGCCGGCCAGGCCGCCGTACGTGGGGAAGCCCTCCGTCAGGATGAGAAGGTCCTTCTCCTGCTCCGCGAGCTCGGGATCGTTGGTGCTGAGGCATCCGCCGATGTTCGCCAGACCGTCCTTCTTCGCCGAGAACGTACAGCCGTCGGCGTGGCTGAAGATGTCGCGTGCGATCTCCCGTACGGTGCGCTGCGACTGGCCGGGCTCCCGCAGCTTGATGAGGTAGGCATTCTCCGCGAAACGGCACGCGTCGATGTAGAACGGGATGCCGCGGCGGCGGCAGACGGCGCTCACGGCACGGATGTTCTCGAGGGACGCGGGCTGGCCGCCACCCGAGTTGTTCGTCAGGGTGATCATGCACAGCGGGATCCGGTCCACGCCGACGTCCGCAATGAGCGATTCGAGGCCGGCAACGTCCATGTTGCCCTTGAACGGGTGGCGGGCCTGCGTATCCCGCGCCTCCGGGCACGGCAGGTCCACCGCACGGGCGCCCGTCGCCTCGACGTTCGCGCGGGTCGTGTCGAAGTGCGTGTTGTTCGGCACGACATCGCCGGGGCGGCACATCGTCGCGAAGAGGATCCGCTCCGCGGCCCGACCCTGGTGCGTCGGGATCACGTGGGCGAAGCCGAAGAGCTCACGCACCGCCGTCTCGAACCGGAACCACGAGCGGCTGCCCGCGTACGCCTCGTCGCCCCGCATGATGGCCGCCCACTGCTCGGCGCTCATGGCGGACGTCCCGCTGTCCGTCAGCAGGTCGATGATCACATCCTCCGACCGGAGCAGGAACACGTTGTAGCCCGCCGCGGCCAGCAGCGCGCGACGCTGCTCCCGCGTCGTCATCTGGATGGGCTCCACCGCCTTGATGCGGAACGGCTCTATGATGGTCCTCACGACGTCTCCTCACGCAGGGCACGGCTCCGCGACCGGGGTGCTCCCCCGATGGCCCGGGACCATACAGTGTACACGCCGACGCGGCAACGCCGCCGACCGCGCAGGGCACGTCGGCGATGCAAGCAGCCGCGAACCGCCCAGGATGTTCCTGCGCGGACTGTGCACGGGCGTGCGGCGGCCGCCTCAGACAGCGGCCCGGTGCGACGGCGTTCGACCCGCCCGACCGCCCCGCCCGCCTGGGCGTGCACGGCATGAGATTGCGTCAGGGGATGGAGGATTATGCGGGGTCCCGGCGTCGCGCCGATCGGCTTTCCTCGTCCCGGGGATCGCGTTAGATTGTTGCGCACATCGCAGTTGCCTTCGCCGACGCCGGCCGGACTGCGGGTTCGTTGGCGATGCACCGGAGACTCGATGGCGACCCATATCAGCGACATCACGTCGCATCTTGCAGATACACTTCCGACAGACGCAATCCTCCGGCAGCTGCCGCTGGGACTGATCGTGGCAGAGGTCCCGGGCGGCCGCGTCATCTCCGCGAACGACCGTGCCGAGCAGCTCTTTGCCGGGCCTATGCCGGAGCCGGAGAGCATCGACGAATACGCCAGCCATTTCATTGGCTACCGGACCGACGGCAGCCAGTATGCCGCGGACGAGTGGCCGCTGGCGCGTGCAGTGCTCCACGGCGAGACGGTGGAGGACGAGGAGATCGAGCTGCGTCTCGCGTCGGGCGACCGCCGGGTCATGCTGGTGAGTGCGGCACCGATCGTCGGGGCGTCGGGCGAGGTCGTGTACGCGGTGGCGCTGTTCGACGACATCACGGAGCAGCGGTACAGCGAGCGACGGCACGAGTTCCTCATGGAGCTGTCGGACCGGCTCGGCACGCTGGATGACGCGGCGACCATCATGGAGACGGCGGTGGTCGCCACGGGCGAGTACCTGGGCGTGACCAGTGTGTCCTTCGCCGACGTGGATCCGCGCGGACGCCACGCGGTGGTGCCGGCGGAGTACCGCAACGGCCGGCTCGCGCCACCGGGCAAGTACTACCTCGAGGACTTCGGCGCGCCGCTGGTCGAGTGCATGCGCCGCGGCACGACGGTGGCCGTGGAGGACGCCGCGACGGATCCGGTGATCACGGGCGACCTGCTGGAGGTCTGGTCGATCCGGTCGCTCGTTGCCGTCCCCGTGGTCCGGGGTGGCGAGCTCCTGGCCATCGTCACGGTGATGCACTCTGCGCCTCGGCGCTGGACGCGATCCGACCTCTCGCTGGTGGAGCAGGTGACGGAGCGCACGTGGCATGCGGTGGAGGTTGCGCGCGTGCAGACGGAGTTGCGCCAGAGCCGGGAGCGTCTCACCCTCGCCCTCGGCGCCGGCTCCGCTGCGGTGTGGGAGTGGGACCTGCGGTCGGGCCTGATCCACTGGTCGGAGGAGGATGGCGGGCTGCTGGGCATGTCGTCGGGCCGCCGTCCGCTGACGTTCCAGCGGTGGCTCGCACTCGTCCACCCGGATGACCGGGCGGCCGCACGGGAGGCGGCGCGGCGGATCGCCGTGATGCGCGAGGGCGAGGTCGAGTTCGAGCACCGGGTCGCGGGGGCCGGCGAGCCGCGCTGGCTGACCATGCGCGGGCGCATCATCGCTGACCCCGCCGGCGTGCCGCACCGCGTCGTCGGCATCGCCATGAACACGACGGAGCGGAAGGCCGCAGAGCTGGAGCGGGAACAGCTGCTTCACCAGGCCCGCGAGGCGAGCGACGCGAAATCCCACTTCATCAGCGTGCTGTCCCACGAGTTCCGCACGCCCCTCGCGGCGATCATCGGGTACGCCGACCTCCTGGCCGGCGGTGTCTCGGGCGAGCTGTCGCCGAGGCAGGCCCGGCAGCTGGACCGGATCTGCGCCAGTGCGTGGCACCTCACGCAGATGGTGGACGAGATCCTTGCATTCTCCCGGATGGAGGCCGGCTACGAGTCGGTCGTGCCCGAGCAGGTGGATGCGGCAGCGCTGGCCCGGGAGGCCGCGGCGCTGGTCGGGCCGGCCGCGGCGGCCAGGGGACTGGGCATCACGTGTGAGCTGGAAGCGGGCCCCATCGACCTGGTCACGGACAGCGGCAAGCTCCGTCAGGTGCTGCTCAATCTCATGGGCAATGCCGTGAAGTTCACGGAGAAGGGCGGCGCCACCATGGCCGTCCGCCGCCTGGACGACGGCGTTGAGTTCGTCGTGCGGGATACGGGCATCGGCATCGCGCCGGAACACCTCGACCGCGTGTTCGAGCGGTACTGGCAGGTTCAGCGCCGGGAAGGGCGGGGCGTCGCGGGGGCCGGACTGGGCCTCACCGTGTCCAGACATCTCGTCGGCCTGCTGGGCGGCACGCTGTCCGTCGAGAGCGAGCTGGGGCAGGGCAGTACGTTCCGGTTCGTCCTGCCGCATCGATACGAGCCACCGGCCGAGGCCTGACCGACCGCTCATCGGAACCGCCGCCGACGGCCACACCTTTCTTCCACCTGTCCGCCTCCCCGCCTACATTGGGGCTCCATGAACCCCGGCCCGCCGCGCGACCCGGCTTCGCTCCGTGTCGCGCGGGCCATCGACCGGCTCACCGGCGGCGTCGGCGCCGCGGTCGCGTGGCTCGCGCTCTTCACGGTCCTGCTCGGCGCCTTCAATGCCATAGCCCGATATCTCGGCCGCTACCTTGGCGTCCATCTCAGCTCGAACGCGTGGATCGAGCTGCAGTGGTACCTGTTCAGCGTGATGTTCCTGCTGGGCGGGGCCTGGGTGCTCCGGGAGGATGCCCACGTCCGTGTGGATGTCCTCTTCGCCAGGCTCTCCGCCCGCAGCCGCGCCATGATCGACATCGCCGGCATTCTTCTCCTGCTGGTGCCGTTCGCCGGTTTCATCATCTGGGTGACCGTGCCGGTGGTGCAGGCGTCGTGGCGCATCCGTGAGGGCTCGCCCGACCCGGGCGGCCTGCCGCGCTACCCGCTGAAGGCGCTGATCCTCGTGAGCTTCGGGCTGCTCCTGCTGCAGGCGGTCGCCCTCCTCATCCGCAGGTTCCACGACGTCCGGAGTCCGCACCCGGTGAGGACGCCAGAGCCGTGATGGAGGCGAACTGGGTGGCGCCGCTGATGTTCGTGGCGGTCTTCGCCGTCATCTTCAGCGGCTTCCCCGTCGCCTTCGCGCTGGGCGGTGTCGCCCTCATCTTCGCGGTGCTTGGCGTCGAGCTCGGATACTTCGACTGGCACCTCTTCTTCGCCATGCCCGAGCGGATCTTCGGCATCATGGCGAACTACGTCCTGCTGGCCATCCCGTTCTTCATCTTCATGGGCATCATCCTGGAGCGGGCCCGCCTGGCGGAGGAACTGCTGACGACCATCGGCCGCCTGTTCGGCGCGCTGCGCGGCGGACTGGCTCTCGGCGTGGTGTTCGTCGGCGCGCTGCTCGCCGCGGCGACGGGCGTCGTGGGGGCCTCCGTCGTGGCCATGGGGAGCATCTCCCTCCCCGTCATGCTCAAGTACGGCTACTCCAAGCGCCTTTCCGCCGGGATCATCCTGGCATCCGGCACGCTCGGCCAGATCATCCCGCCGAGCATTGTCCTCGTGGTGCTCGCGGACCAGCTCGGCGTCAGCGTCGGCGCACTTTTCATGGGCGCCCTCGTGCCCGGCCTCATCCTCGCCGGGCTCTACGCCCTCTACGCCGTCGGCGTCGCCGTCGTGAGGCCGGAGGCCGCGCCGGCGCTCCCGGCCGGGGTGCGCGCCGCGGGGACTTCTGGCACCGCAGGCCTGGCGCGGGAGGTCGTCCTCGTCCTCGTCCCGCCCCTCGCCCTCATCGTCCTCGTCCTCGGCAGCATCTTCGCGGGCATCGCGACACCGACGGAAGCCGGCGCGGTGGGCGCCGTCGGCGCCATGGTGCTCGCCGCCATCCGCCGGCGTCTGACGCTGGCCGTGGTGCAGGACGCCGGACGGGAGACGATGAAGCTCACGACCATGGTCATATTCCTGCTCATTGGCTCGACCATGTTCGCGCTGGTGTTCCGCGGCCTCTACGGCGACATCTGGATCGAGCAGCTGCTCACGGGGCTGCCCGGGGGGAGGATCGGCCTGCTGATCGTGGCCAACCTGGTCATCTTCGTCCTGGGCTTCTTCCTGGACTTCTTCGAGATCGCGTTCATCATCATCCCGCTGCTGGCGCCGGCGGCGCAGCTGCTGGGCATCGACCTCGTCTGGTTCGGCGTGATGATCGGGATGAATCTGCAGACGTCGTTCTTGACGCCGCCCTTCGGGTTCGCGCTCTTCTACCTGCGAGGAGTGGCGCCGGCGGCGATCCGGACGGCAGACCTGTACCGGGCGGTCGTGCCGTTCATCATCATCCAGCTGATCGGGCTGATCCTCATCATCATCTTCCCGGGCCTGGTCATGGGCGTCCGGTAGCCGGCCGTCACCCCGGGGTCCGGCCGTCGCGCGCCGCCGCCCCGTAGGCGAAGTCGGCATATGCGTGCTCCGCGGTTGCGAACCAGCGGAACGAGTCATCGCGGAACGACCGGAAGGCGTTGTAAACGCCTCTGTACGCGGCGTCCCGGGCGGCGCTCTGCTCGAGGAGGTCGCGGGATGCGGCGGCGCACGCCGTCATGATCTCGGGCGAGAAGCGCCGGAGTGCGGTGCCGCCGGCAATGAGCCGCTCCAGCGCCTGCGGGTTTCTCACGTCGTAGATCGCCTGCGTGCCTGCTGCCGCGAAGGTCGCCGCGGCGGTGAAAGCATCCTGGTACCCGGTCGGGAGGCGGTCCCAGGCCTGCCGGTTCACCATGAAGGACATGGACGGGCCGGGCTCCCACCAGCCCGGGTAATAGTAGTAGCGGGCCGCATTATGGAAGCCCAGCTTCTCGTCGTCGTACGGTCCGACCCACTCCGTGGCGTCGATGGCGCCGCGTTCCAGGGCCGGGTAGATCTCCGCACCGCCGAGCACCTGGACGGTGACGCCCAGCCGGTTCAGGACGGCGCCGCCCATGCCCGGTATGCGCATCTTGAGGCCGCGCAGGTCGGCGACACCGCGGATCTCGCGCTTGAACCACCCGCCCATCTGCACGCCGGTGTTCCCGCCCGGGAAGGAGATGACGCCGAAGTCGGCGTACAGCCGGCGCATGAGATCGAGGCCGCCGCCCTCGTGGAGCCATGCAGTCTGCTGGCGGGATGTCAGGCCGAACGGGACGCCGGTGTCGAAGGCGAGCGCCTCGTTCTTGCCCGTGTAGTAGTAACCCGCGCTGTGCCCGATCTGGACGGTGCCCTGCTGTGCCGCGTCGAGGACCTGCAGAGCCGGCACCAGCTCGCCTGCGGCGTAGGGGCGGATGCGGAAGCGCCCTTCCGTGAGGGCCTCCAGCCTCGCGGCCAGGCGCTCCGCGCTGCCGTACAGGGCGTCCAGTCCCCGGGGGAAGCTCGACGCCAGGCGCCACTGGACGGCAGGCCGCGTGACCACCGCCGGCGCCCCCTCCCCGTCCGGTCGCCCGCAGGCCGACGCCACGGCCGCCGTCGCTCCCGCAGCCGCATGGCCGAGAAACCTGCGCCGGCCAAGGCGGCCGGACCGTTCTCCGTCCGCTGCCATCCGTCCGTCCGATTCAGGGGAATCGTGTGCCGGCACAAGCTACGGACAGCCCTTGCGCCACGACAAGCCGGAAGCGGCGCCGGCGCTTGACGGATCTCCCGGTTGCCACCACATTCCGGTCCAGCGCGGCGATTTTTCACCCGACTTGACGGGCCGCGCAACGGAGCCCAGCCGAGCGGCTCACCGTAGCATCCGTCTAAGTCGCGGGATGAGCCTGCGACGAGCCGAGTCGCGGGCCTTTTTCTTGGCCGGCGATCCGAACAACCAGTGAACGCCCGCTGCGCCGTTCTTCGGCGCGGGCAAAGCGGGAGCAGAGAGAGGAACGCCCATGGCCATGACAGACTCCGCGCACAGCTACACGTTCAGCTCCGAATCCGTGTCGGAGGGCCATCCCGACAAGGTGGCGGACTACGTTGCGGACTCAATCCTCGACGCCCACCTCGAGCAGGACAAACACGCGCGTGTCGCCTGCGAAGTCCTCGTGAAGGAGGGGAACCTGATCCTGGCGGGCGAGATCACGTCCCAGGCGAAGGTCGAGGCCGAGGCGGTCGCCCGCCGGGCCGTCGCGGAGGTCGGGTACACGGCGGAGGACGAGTCGTTCTGCGCCAGCAAGCTCAGAATCACCTCCCTGCTGACCGAGCAGGCGCCGGAAATCGCGGCTGGCGTCCACCGCATTGGCGCCGCCGCCATCGACCAGGGCGCCGGTGACCAGGGCATCATGTTCGGCTACGCGACGGACGAGACGCCGGAGCTGATGCCGCTGCCCATCCTGCTCGCCCACCGGCTCTCCCGTGCTCTCGCGCAGCACCGCCATGCCGGCCGCGTGGACTGGCTCCGGCCGGACTCCAAGACGCAGGTCTCCGTGCTTTACGGAGATGCGGGCCCCGTCGCCGTCACCCACGTCCTCGTGTCCACCCAGCATACGAAGAGCATCCAGCGCGAGGGCATCGCGGAATACGTGGCCGAGCACGTCGTGCCGGCGGCGCTGGGCGACTGGTACGACCCGGCGATCCAGCTCATCGTCAATCCGTCCGGCAGCTTCGTGCAGGGCGGTCCCAGCGCCGATGCCGGCGTCACCGGCCGCAAGATCATCGTGGACACATATGGCGGCATGGGTCGCCACGGCGGCGGCGCCTTCAGCGGCAAGGATCCCAGCAAGGTGGACCGGAGTGGTGCCTACTTCACCCGCCTCGTGGCCCGTCAGCTGGTCCTGGCGGGCCTCGCCAGGCGGGCCGAGGTGCAGGTCGCGTACGCCATCGGCGTCGCCCAGCCCATCTCCGTCAAGGTGGAGACGTTCGGTACGGGCGACGAGCGCGCCGCCGCCGATTTCGTCCGGACCTTCGACTTCCGGCCCGCTGCCATCATCGAACGGCTCGACCTGCTCCGCCCGATCTACCGCGGGACGACGAACTACGGCCACTTCGGCAAGCCGGACCTGCCGTGGGAGGCCGGGGACGGCACAGCCGGGTCGGAGGGCCGGACCGTGGCCCAGGCCATCGCCGGCTGATGGCCGACGCGGCGGCGCCGCACCGCATGCGGCGGCGCCGCACGTCCCCCGGAACGTCGGTCTTCCGCCGGAACTCCGACCCCATTAACCTGTACCACATTCCGACTCGGGCCGCGGGAAGCGATCTGCCGGCGATGACGATTCGCCGGCGTCCGTCGCACTTCCCGCACGTGCCGCCTCTGCCGGCTTCTCTACAGAACGGTTGAAGATGACCGATCCCGCTGCCATACAGCTGCCTGCGGCGCTCGCCGAACTGCTGCCCCTTTCGCACAACCTGCGCTGGAGCTGGCACGCCCCGACGCGTGACATCTTCGAGCGCATCGATGCCGGGCACTGGCGGGCGACGGGTCACAACCCCGTCCGGCTGCTGGTGGAGGTGGGGGGGCTCCGCCTGGAGGAGCTCGCCGGCGACCCGTCCTTCGTGGCCGACGTGCGGGCGGCGGCTGCGGACCTGCAGGAATACCTCGGCGGCGGCGACGCCTGGCATCCCCGCCGCCATGGCCGGGACAGCCGCCCCCTGGCGGCGTACTTCTCGGCGGAGTTCGGCTTCACGGAGTGCCTGCGCATCTTCTCCGGCGGACTCGGCGTTCTCGCCGGGGACCACCTGAAGAGCGCGAGCGACCTCGGTGTACCGCTGGTCGGCGTCGGCCTGTTCTACAGCCAGGGCTACTTCACGCAGCAGATAAGCGCCGACGGTGTCCAGCACGACGCGTACACGACGCTCGATCCACGGCTGCTGCCGCTGACGCCGGTGCTCGACGGGGCGGGCGCGCCGCTCCTCGTGACCTTCCCGCTGGTGGGCCGGGAGGCGTTCGCCCGCATCTGGCGGGCGGATGTCGGTCGTGTGCCGGTGTACCTCCTCGATACGCACGTAGCGGAGAACCGGCCGGAGGACCGCGGGATCACGGACCGCCTGTACGGCGGCGACAACGAGCATCGTCTGCGGCAGGAGATCGCGCTGGGCATCGGCGGGATGCGGGCGCTGCGGGCCGTCGGGTGCGACGTGGACGTCATCCACCTGAACGAGGGGCACGCTGCCTTCGCCGCGGTGGAGCGGGCGCGCGGTCTGATGACCGGACGGGAGAGCTTCCACGACGCGGCGCAGCGCGCCGCGGGCGGCGTCGTCTTCACGACACACACGCCGGTGGCCGCCGGCCACGACTACTTCCCGCCGGACGTGCTGGAGCGGTACCTGGGCGGGTACGTGTGGGAGATGCGCGAGGCCTGGGACCGGTTCCTCGCCCTGGGCCATACGCCGGGCGACCCGCGCTTCTGCATGACCGCCGCGGCCATCCGGCTGTCGTCCATCCGCAACGGCGTGAGCCGCCTGCACGGTGTGGTCAGCCGTACGATGTGGCAGAGCGTCTGGCCGGACCTGGAGCCCGCCAATGTACCCATCCGCCACATCACGAACGGCGTCCACCTGCCCACGTGGGTGGGACCGGCCATGGCGGAGCTGTACCGCGACCGCATCGGATCCTACTGGCAGGATGATGCCGACGAGATGCACTGGCACCGCTCCGCCCACATCCCCGTGGCGGACCTGTGGCGCGCCCGGACGGCGCAGCGCGCGGCCATGGTGGAGCACGTGCGGGAGTGCATGGCGGCGGAGGCCAGGCGGCGGGGCGAGGAGTGTGAGTGGACGCGGTCGGCCCTGGATCCCGAGGCCCTCACCATCGTATTCGCCCGCCGCTTCGCGACGTACAAGCGAGCCACGCTCCTGCTGTCCCAGCCGGAGCGGCTGGCCCGGCTGCTGACGGATGCGGACAGGCCCGTGCAGTTCATCTTCGCCGGCAAGGCGCACCCGAAGGACATCCCGGGCCAGGCCCTCCTCCGGGAGATCGTCCTGATGACGCGGCGGTCCGAGTTCCGGGACCGGTTCGTCTTCCTCGAGGGGTATGACGTCCGCATTGCCCGCTCCCTCGTACAGGGCGCCGACGTGTGGCTGAACGTGCCGCTCCGGCCGTACGAGGCCAGCGGGACCAGCGGCATGAAGGCCGCCGCCAACGGCGGCCTCAACCTGAGCATTCCGGACGGGTGGTGGGCGGAGGCGTGGGAGGAGCACAACCGCCTGCCGGAGCCCATCGGCTGGAGCATCGAGGCCGGGGAGCCGGCCGACAGCCTGGACCTGGACGGTCCGGAGGCCGGCCGCCGGGAGCGCGACCGTGCGGATGCCGACGCGCTCTTCCGCATCCTCGAGGACGACGTCGTCCCGCTCTTCCACGACCGGTCCGACGGAGTCCCCGGCGCGTGGGCGTTGCGGATGCGGTCGGCCATCCGGCAGTGCGCCGGGTTCTTCAACACCCACCGGATGGTCCGGGAGTACGTCGAACTCGCGTACATGCCCGCGGCGGCGGCGGCCCGGCCGGAGCGCCCATCCCGCGTGGCGTCCGGGACATCCGGCGGCGACTGACGCCCCGGCCGGCTCCTGCAGGTGCCCGCCGGCCCCGGCGGCGCTCAACGAATTCGTCTCCCCATGCGTCTCATCCCTGATACGCGGCGTCCACACGTGGGGACGCCGCCGTTGCCGAACCCGGAGAATTCCGTGATGACGTGGAAGGTGAAGTCCGCCAGGAGTCGCCTCATGGCGGCGGCCCTGGTCCTGCTGGCCGTCCGACCCGCCGCCGCTGCGGCGCAGGAATCCGTGCGGGTGCTCACCCTGGACGAAGTGGTCGAGCTGGCCGTCCAGCGCGACCCGGCGGCGGTGGCCGCGGAGGCCGCGGTCTGGAACGCGCGGTCCGACGCCCTCCAGGCCGCCGGGACGTGGCTCCCGAGCATCAACGTCGTGTCCTCCTACAACAACTCGAGCAACCAGCGATTCGACCAGGCCACGGGCCGGCTCTTCTCCGAGAGCTACACGGCCCAGCTCCAGGGCGGCATCGACATCTTCACCGGCGGCCGGCGCCTCCTCGGCCAGCGCAGCGCGCGGGCGCTGTATGCCGCGGCGGATGCCCAGTACGAGACGCAGCAGTACGCCACCATCCTTCGCGCCACGGAGGTCTACTACGCGGCGGCGGCGGCGGCGGACATCGTGCATGCCGCGGAACAGCGACAGCAGCGGGCGCGGGATCAGCTCACGGCGGCGGAGACGCG
>DATHVO010000158.1:0-4284 GCA_035461265.1 Longimicrobiales bacterium | reverse complement strand
CACATCGCCCGGCGATGTGAATCCGGCACCGGCAATCATCGCGGGAGTTGGTTTGCTGATTTGTCATCGCCACGCGATGACAAACCAGCAAACCAACTCCCGCGATGATTGCCGGTGCCGGATTTAAATCGCCGGGCGATGTAAATCCGGCAGTTCGCAGCAGAGCGTGGGCGAGTGTGGGGATTGACGGCGGCCGGGAGGATCGGTGCGTGGGCGCGCGTTACGGGGCGCGGCGGAGCGGCGGAGCGACGGAGCGGTGGCGGTGCGAGCGTCGCGCACGGGCGCGCGCGTGCGCGTCCCCCGCCCCCCGCCCCCTGCCCCTGCTACCCCGCCGGGCAGCGTGCGCGGGTGAGGGCAACGCGCCGGACCTGCGGCGCCGCCGCGCCGGGCGCCACGGCATCGCCCACCGGCGAGGCGGTGCCGGCGACGCGGTCGGTCCCGCCGTGGAGGCGCAGCACGAGGCCGCCGCCGGCGGGGTAGCCGATCTCCAGGGAGTCGGGGGTCCGGGAATCGCCGGCCAGGGGCCGCCAGTAGCCGAAGGGGTGGCCGGCCTCATCCCCCGGCCCGGCCAGTGTGGTGGCGCGGCGGACGCCGGGGAGTCGTTCGAGGGCGGGCCAGCCCGTGAGGGAGTCCGGCGTCAGGCGGACGCCCCACGGCAGCCGGAGCGCCTCGGCGGCGGCGTCCCGCTCGAAGTACCAGCACCCGGTCCGGTCGGCCTCGCCGTTCTCCGGCGTCGTCGCGCACGCGGGCGCGAGTCCGAGTACCACGGCGCCGAGCAGGGCGGCGAGCGGGGCGGTATGCCGGGCCATCATCTCAGCTCCAACACGCGGGCCCGGCCGTCGTCCCGGAGGACCAGGACGGGACCCCGCTCCACGACGTCGTAGCCCAGGACGTCCCACATGTGGCGGTCGCCCTGCAGATCCGGCGCGATGAGGGCGGCGCCGAGGGCGAAGGCCTCCGCCGCGTTCAGGTTCACCGTGTAGCCCAGGTCCGCCTGGGACGCGATGGAGACGCGGCTCAGGGGCTGGCTCACGCCCACCGGCTCGGCGAACCCCGTCATGAGCTCCGTCCGGAAGACGGACTTCCGCCAGTGGGACTCCGCCGTCCCCTCGCCGCCCTGCGTCTCCAGCGGCACGGCCCCGACGCCGCCCAGCGCCTGGAACTCCGCCACGGCGATGGGCCCGGTGAAGCGCGGGTCGTCGGACCCGGCGCCGGCAACCAGCCCGAGGCTCTCCCAAAGGGTACCGAACCCGAGGACGTGGCCGATCTCGTGGGTGATGATGTCCGTGAGGGTCTCCGTGCCGGCGATGGGCAGGAGATCATCGGAGTCCAGCGTGAGAATCCCGGCGAAGGGCAGGAGCCCGGTCTGCCGGAGCCCGCATGGGCCGGCGCGGCCGAGGACGCGGCCCGGCCCGTCGATGGGCATGATGTTGACGATGATGAGCACATCGTCGGCGGACGTGCCGTTGACGTGGCTGCCGAATCCGCCGCAGTGGCTGGCGCCGAAGAACGTGGTCGGCACAGTCACCACCGGGAGGTTCCCGGTGACGGCGGCCTCCCATCGTCCGACGGCGGCCTGGAGGTGCGGCCGCACTGCCGCCGGCACGCTGGCGACCTCGAAGAGGGTGATGCGGAACGCGTTCGCGTCGTTCGCGACGACCCTCAACTCGACGGCGATGCGCGTGCTCACGCCGCCGCTCCGGACCTCCACGGTGAAGGTGGCGCTGCCCGTGCCCGCAGGCGTGCCCTCGAGGCGGCCGTCCGCCGTGAGGGCGATGCCGGCTGGCAGGTGCCCCTCCACGACCTCCCACGCGTAGGTCTGGCCGTCGCCGCCGGAGGCCCGCAGCGGAACGTTGTACGGCGCGCCGGCGAGGGCCGGCGGCAGCCACCGGCTCAGCACGGCGAGCGGGACAGGCTCCGGCATCACCACCAGGGTGAACTGCCGCGTGTCGGCCTGGCCGTCGCGGCTCCGGACGCGGAGAGTGAAGGTGAAGGTCCCGGTCTGGGTCGGCGTGCCGGTGATGATGGCGTCGTCCACACCCAGGTCGTCCACCGTCAGGGCCAGACCGGGCGGCAGCGTCCCGGCCGTCAGTTCCCAGGTGTACGCGCGGTTGCCGCCCTCGGCATGGACGCCTTCGGCATACGGCTCGCCGCGCGTGGCGGCAGGGAGGGACTCCGTGACGATGACCAGCGGTTCGGGCGCCGGCCCGGAAGGACTGCCGCCGCACGCCGCCGCGGCGAGCGCCAGCAGCAGCACGGCCGGCAGGCGCCCCCGGCTCACGGGAACCGGTGGATGAAAAGGCGCCCCCCGGTGACGGACGTGGCTTCCACGCGGACTTCGTCGCCCTCGGCAAGGGCCCGGAACCGCTCGGCCAGAGCGGTCGGCGCGTCCGACGGCAGCCACACCGTGACCTCGCCGTCCTCCGTCCCCACGACGAGCTCGCGGGTCTCGGCGTCGATGCGGATTACGGTCCCCGCGACCTCCCGGCGGGCGTCCGCCGCGGCACGGTGAACGTCGATGCGCACGGCGCGAATGATCCCCTGGGGGTCCTGCCGGGCCTCCACCACCACGCCGTCACCGCGCTCCAGCGTCCGGACCGGGTACTGCTGCTGCTGCCGGACCACCACGGTGCCGCCGTCGTAGCGCACCGACCCCGACCGGCCGTCCTCCGTGGTCAGGAGGATCCGCTGCTGCAGCTCGTCCACCTCCCGGACCTCGCCGGTGACCCGGACCTCACGGGTCTCCTCGCCCTGCTGCGTCCGGGCGGACGGCAGCGCCGCTCCCGCCACACCGGCGCCCACGGCCGCGAGGCCGCCGCCGCACGCCGCCAGGGGCAGGGCCAGGACGAGCGCGACGGCGGCGAGTACCCGCGTGTATGCAAACGTCATATCCCGCTCCGCGATCACGGTGTTCAAGGCGTGTCACGGCAACGGGTTGTGGCAAGTCGGGTGCCGCGGATGGGGGGGCTCAACGGCTTCCGCCCACTGCTTCCCCCATCCGCCTCGCCAGCTCCCGCGCCACCACCGCGGCGCCGAGCGCATTGAGGTGCGTGTCGTAGATGGTGGCGTAGGGCAGCTCCCCCGTCCGCGCCGTGGCCGCGGCGAGGGCCGGCGCGAGGTCCACGAACCGGATGCCGTGGCGCGCGGCATACTCCGCCATGAAATCGGGAAGATCCGTGGGCTCCCACTGCGAGTACATGCCGCGCCTCGGGTCGGGGAAGCGCAGGAGGCCGTGCGCCGCCCGCAGCTTCACGGGCATGTACGCCAGCCACGGGGTAACGCCGGCCTGCCGCGCGAAGTCGGCGTACCGGTCGAAGAAGTAGTCCAGGGCCGCCAGCAATTCGCCGTCCCCCAGCACGTCGGCGGAAGACTCCGGCGCGTAGGCCAGCGTCACCGGGACGTCGCCGTCCCGGCCCCGGAACCAGGCCTGGATGGCGGAGTCCGGGCCGATGGCCGGCCGGCGGTACGCCTGCCACACCCCGTCCAGCGCGCGGAGGATCGAGGCGTCGCCCTCGATCTCCCGGTACTCCCGCTCGCCCGTGGCGCGCCGGCGGGCGAGGGCCCGGAACTCGTCCCGGAGATCCCAGAGGTCGTTCCCCTCGAAGAACGCGATGACCACGTGCCGCGTGGACGGTGCGACGCCCCAGGCCTGCAGGTAGTGGAGGTGGGTGAGGGGACCCGTCTGGCTGACGCCCAGGTTCCGCACGCGCACGCCGAGGCGGCGGCCCATGATCGTCGAGTGGAGCTGGTCGTCCGTGAGGGAGCCGAGCTCGGTGAAGGAGTCGCCCGCGATGGCGATCTCCCAGTCGTCGAGGTCACCCGCGGCGCGGAAGCCGAGGGAGTCGTACCGCACCGTGATCACCGGTTCGTCCACGTACGGGTTCGGAGTCACGCGGTAGAGCTTCATCTGGGTGTTGATCACCTGCCCCGTCCACACCTTCGGACCGTCGCGCCTGAAGAACACGTCGCCGGTGGGTACCGTGGGCTGGCGGTAGAAGGGGGCCATCTTCCGCCAGGCGTGCTCCTGCCCGACAATATCGATGTCGAGGATGCGGACCGCGCCCTCCGCGGCCACCACCGTGACCATCAAGACGATGATGGACAGGCAGATGCCGGCGGCGCGGTCGGCGACCCGGCCGCCGCGGAGAACCAGGCCGGCGGCGGCAACGATGACGCCGGCGGCGAGGGTGACGGACTCGACGGCTCCCCATTCGCGAGGCCTGCCGAGCAGCGGGTCGGCGAATACCGCCAGCAGGGCGAGCATGCCGCCGGCCACCATGTGCA
>DATHVO010000157.1:0-4592 GCA_035461265.1 Longimicrobiales bacterium | reverse complement strand
TGTCCAGGATCAGCTCCGCCCGGTCCACGATCCGGGTCTTGAGCGCCTCTTCGAGGTTCTTGCTCTGCGCGGGGGACAGCTCCTCGTCGAAGATGACGAGCGTGGCTTCGGTCTCCGCGACCAGGTCGCGCAGCTCCGTTACCTTCCCCTCGCCTATGTAGTACTTGGGGTGCGGCGAATCGAGCCGCTGCTGGAGGTGTCCGACGATCCTGGCGCCGGCGGTGTCCGTCAGCCGGCCCAGCTCCGCGAGATGCTCGTCGGCATCGGTGAGGCTCATCGACTTCGGCGGCGCGGCGACCAGAACGGCGCGCTCCACCGGATCCTTCGTTTCGAGTATCGGTTCGCTCCTTGTCGGGGGATTCCCACACCAATGTACCGCCCGCGGCGGCGCCGGCCAGTAGTCGTGCCGCCGGCCGGCTCCCGGGCGCGGCGCCTCGGAGTACCCTGCTCCCGGGTGCGGCGCCCCGGGTGGACGTCTACTCCCGGACGCCGTCCAGCGACACGGTGCCGCTCCGCCGGTACGGGAACGTCCGGCCGATGGGCTCGCTGAGGCGGACATCCCCCGTCACCCGGTAGTTGAACGTGCCGGTCTCCAGCACGGAACGGAATGCGCCGGACATGGCGTCATAGCGGAACTGGATGGGCACCTCGAGGAGGCGCGAGCTCCTCCGGTCCACACGCATCCGCTCGTCGATGGTGCCCGTGGCGACGCTCACCCAGCTCGGCGACGCTGCGCCGAACTCGCTCAGCTCCAGGTCGTAGGACAGCGACCGCGTCTCCAGGTCGAAGGAATTCGGGTTCGTCACCATCACCTCCGCGATGAGCGTCCCGCCACGCAGGCCGAGGCCGCCCACGCGGATGCCCTCGAGCCGGACCTCCGGCTGCTGCGGTCCCGCGCACGCTACCGCGAGCAGCGCCGCCAGGGCCGCCGTCAGCGTGACCCGGGTCCGTCCCTGGTATCTCGATCCGTCCTTCATGCGCACCTCGAGTTCATCCATGATCTGCCGGCCACGCCTGCGTCGCAGTTCGCCGGTCGCGGCAGCGACGGGGTGCAAGTGCCGGTCCGCCACGGAACCCCTGGCGCACAATGCAATCGAGCAGGTCCGCTCCCACGCGGCGACCATCCTGTGGGTCGGCGCAGGGCCGCGCCTGACCGCCGGAGAGGACAGGCGAAGACGCCCGCCTACTGTCGCGTCCGGTAGTTCACCACCATCTCGCCCACGTCCTGGCGGTGGACGACGAGGGAAACGGCACTGCCCGCCTGGATCGTCCGGGCGATGGTACGGACCTGTTCCGCACTGCGGACCCGCTGGCCGTTCACCGCGAGGATGACCGTGCCGGCCTGGATCCCGGCGCCGGCGGCCGCACCGAAGCGCGGGACGTCCTGCACTACTACCCCGCCCTCGCCCCGGAACCCGACGCGCTGCGCGTCGGCCGGACGGATGTCACGCACGGTGAAGCCAAGTACCTGCTCCGGCTGGTCCCGCGCTTCCGGCTGCCCGGCCTGGGGGCGTGCCGGCCGCTCGAACTCGCCGAGGCGGACACGGACGTCCCGGCGCCCGCCGTCGCGCAGAACGCCCAGCGTCACGTCCTGTCCCGGCCGCAGATCTGCCAGGCTGGTGATGAGGTGCACGTCGTCACGGACCGGCTGGCCGTCCAGCGACAGAACGATGTCCCCCGCCCGCAGACCGGCCGTGGCGGCAGGACCGTCGGGAGGATTCAGCGCCACGATGAGAGCACCCCTGACCTCGGCCAGGTCGTACACTTCGGCATCGACTGCGAGGACCGAGCGGACCTCCGCGCCCAGCTGCGGCCGCCGGAGGTACCCGTACTCGAGGAGGTCCGACGCCACGCGTCGCGCGAGGCGGATGGGAACGGCGAATCCGTAGCCGACAAAGCGGTCGCTGCCGAAGATGGCGGAGTTCACGCCCACCACGCGGCCGAAGAGGTCGATGAGCGGGCCGCCCGAATTGCCCGGATTGATGGCGGCGTCCGTCTGGATGAAGGACTCCAGGTTGGTGGGGCCTGTGATCTGCCGTCCCCTGGCGCTCACGATGCCCGCCGTCACGGTGAAGTCGAGGCCGAGCGGGTTGCCCAGGGCCAGCACCCAGTCGCCGACGCGGAGGGCATCCGAGTCGCCCAGCGGCGCCACCGGCAGTGTCTCGCCGGGGCGGGGCTCGACGCGGATCACCGCCACGTCCGTGGAGACGTCGCTTCCCACCACGCGGGCCGTGTACTCCCGGCCGTCCACGAGGCGCACCGTGAGACGGCTGGCGTCCGCCACCACGTGCGCGTTCGTCAGGATGTGACCCCCGGCGTCGATGATGAAGCCGGAGCCCGTGCCCTGGCGGGGTCGGTCGTCCGGCCGCGGCATGCGAAAGAAGTCGCGGAACGGCTCGGGGATCGTCTCGAGCTGGTCGCCGCGGGCCATGGGCGCCGTCTGCTCGACGGCGATGAAGACCACGGCGGGGAGCGTCCGTTCCGCCGCCGCCCGGAACGCCGACGAGAGTGCCAGCGCAGTGGCGGTGTCCGACGGCGCGGCGGTCTGGGCCCGCGCCTCGACGGGGAGCACCAGCGGCATGAGCGCTGCCGCCAGCAGGACTGCTCGAGTGCCTCGCATTCTCAAACCTCCGACAGTATCCATGATCGGTCCCGCCCCCGTATACATCACGAACGGGCGCCGGGTGCCACAGCGACGATGGGCCGGCGCTGCAAGCACCGGCCCATCACGACGGCGGCGTCGGGTGTACGGCGCGGGATCAGCCCTCGCGGCTCTCCCCGGCCGTCTCGATCTGACGCGCGCCGGACCCGACGTCCACGTGGATCCTGCGGGGCTTCGCCTCCTCCCGCTTCGGCAGACGGACCGTCAGCACGCCGTTCTCGTAGCGCGCCTGGCACTCGTCGCCGCGGACCGTCGGCGGCACGGTGAAGCTGCGCTGGAACCGACCGTAGCGGCGCTCGAACAGCCGGTAGTCCGTTTCCTTGCGCTCCTCCGTCTGCTCCATCCGCTTCTCGCCCGCGATGGTCAGGACGTTGTTCTCCAGCGTGATCTCGATGTCCTCCACCCGGAAGCCCGGCGCCTCCAGGTCGAACCGGATCTCGTCGTCCGTCTCCACCACCTCCGTCGGGAGAGGCCAGCCGTTCGGGCTCTCCGCACCCTCCCAGCCGCGATTCACCAGGCGATCCATTTCACGGCTCACGTCCAGGAGCGCACCCAGGGCAGAATGCCGACCCCGCTGCATGGGAAGCATCACACACCTCCGTGGTTCGGGTTCACCGGCGGGCTTCCCGTCCCGCCTTCCGCGTGCCACGGAAGCATCCGCCATGCCGGCGAATTCTGCCAGAATTGCGGAGCCCCACCGCGTCCCCGATTGAACCGCTTGCCGCCGTGGCAGCAGCCCCGCACGTCTGGCAGACCCTATCCTACCCGCTCCCGCTCCCGTCCCCGTCCCCGTTCCCGTCCCCGTTCCCGTCCCCGTTAACGTTCCCGTTCCCGTTCCCGTTCCCGTTCGCGTTCCCGTTCCCGCTGCTCCTCCCACCACGCCAGCCGCTTCCCGATGTCCTTCTCAAAGACGTACGCCCCCGGCTCGTAGAAGCGGGCGCCCTTCAGCTCATCGGGCAGGTGCTGCTGATCCACGACGCCTCCCTCCTGGTCGTGCGCATACCGGTAACCCTCGTGGTAGCCCAGCTCCTTCATGAGGCGCGTCGGTGCGTTGCGGATGTGGAGGGGCACGGGCGCGGCCGGTGTCCGGCGCGCGGCTTCGAGGGCCGCGTTCAGGGCGCGGTACGACGCATTCGACTTCGGCGCCGTCGCCAGGTAGACGGTCATCTCGGCCAGCGGCAGGAATCCCTCGGGCGGGCCCAGCACCCGGAATGCCTCCCGCGCAGCGACGGCGAGCTGGAGCGCATTGGGGTCCGCCGTCCCGATATCCTCCGCGGCCATGGCGAGTGCCCGGCGGAAGATGGTGAGGGGATCGAGGCCGCCCTCGATCATGCGGGCCATCCAGTACAGCGCCGCGTCGGGGTCGCTCCCGCGGAGGGACTTGTGGTACGCCGACAGGATGTTGAAGTGCTCCTCGCCGCCCTTGTCGTACCGGGCGAAGCGGAGCTGCATGGCCTCCCGCGCCATCTCCGCCGTGATGGTCCCGCCGGCGCCGGCCAGAGTTGCGGCGGCCTCGATGGTGTTGAGGGCGCGGCGGGCGTCACCGTCCGCCTCCGCGGCGATGAGCTGGACGGCGTCATCATCGACGCTCAGGTCGAGGCCGCCGAGCCCCAGCTCCCGGTCCGCGAGGGCCCGGCGTACGATGAGCTCGAGACCTTCAGCGGAGAGGGGCTTCAGGACGAACACGCGCGAACGGCTGAGGAGCGCGCCGATGACCTCGAACGACGGATTCTCCGTGGTGGCGCCGATGAGCGCGATGGTGCCCGCTTCCACGTGGGGCAGGAAGGCATCCTGCTGGGCCTTGTTGAAGCGATGGATCTCGTCGCAGAACAGGATGGTGCGGCGCTGCACTGCCCGGTGGCGCTGCTTCGCCTCGGCGATGATCTCGCGCACGCGTGCGACACCTTCCGTGACCGCGCTGAAGTGCACG
>DATHVO010000156.1:0-2553 GCA_035461265.1 Longimicrobiales bacterium | reverse complement strand
AGACCCCCCACCTCGCCGAGCTGGTCTGCACGAACTCCTTCAAGAGCGAAGGACTGGCCAACGCCCACGGCCTGCTCAAGGCCGAGATGCGGGACATGGGCTCCATCCTTCTGGCGGCTGCCGACGCAGCCCGCGTCCCTGCCGGCCAGGCGCTGGCCGTGGACCGGGACCTCTTTGCCCTGGCCATGACGGACCGCATGGAGGGCCACCCCGGCATCGACGTCGTACGGGGCGAGGTGACGTCGCTGCCCGGCGGCCCGGCGATCATCGCCACCGGACCGCTCACGTCGGGACCGTTCGCCGCGGCCATCGGTGCTGCCCTCGGTGATGAGGGCCTCGCCTTCTACGACTCCATTGCGCCCATCGTCAGCCACGAGTCCGTAGACCTCGACGTGGCGTTCTATGCATCGCGCTGGGACAAGGGCGGGGAGGACGACTATCTCAACTGTCCCATGTCCCGTGACGAGTACGAGGCGTTCCTCACGGCGCTGCGTGCAGCTGACGTGTACCCGGGGCATGACTGGGAGGACATCCCGTACTTCGAGGGCTGCCTGCCTATCGAGGTCATGGCATCCCGGGGCGACGACACGCTCCGTTTCGGCCCGATGAAGCCCGTCGGTCTCCGCGACCCGCGCACCGGCAGGCGGCCGTGGGCAGTGGTGCAGCTCCGGCGGGAGGACCGCACCGGCCAGATGTGGAACATGGTGGGTTTCCAGACCCGTCTGCGGACGGCGGAACAGCGACGCGTCTTCCGCATGATCCCGGGCCTCGCCGCGGCGGAGTTCCTGCGCACGGGCTCGATCCATCGCAACACGTACCTGAACTTCCCGGCGCGCCTCACGCACCACGGCTCGGTCCCGGGCCGGGCCGACCTGATCTTCGCGGGGCAGCTCACTGGCGTGGAGGGCTACACGGAGTCCGCCGCCTCGGGCATCCTCGCGGGGCTGAACCTCCACCGCGTCCTGTCGGGCGAGGCGGCGACCCTGCCGCCGGCGACGACGATGCTCGGGGGGCTCATGCGCTACCTGCGGGAGGCGGAGCCCGGGCGGTTCCAGCCAATGAACTCGAACTTCGGACTGCTCGACCCCCTGGCGGAGCACGTCCGGGACAAGGCAACCCGGCGGGACCGGGTGGTGGAGCGGGCCCGCCAGGATTTCGGCCTGTGGCTCGAGTCGTACGGGCTGCTGTCCGCAGGGAAGGCCGCCATGCCCGGCGCGCGCCCGGACGGTGGAGCCGGTGCACCATGAACGACCGCCAGCTCCTGGACTACCTGCGGGTCATCGAGGACGGCCGTCAACTGAGCCCCCACACAGTGACGGCCTACCGGCGCGACCTGTACGAGCTGGCCGGATTCCTGGACCGTTACTTCAGCGAAGAGACCTGGAGCTGGAACGGCGTGGATCGCCTGGCCCTCCGGGGATACGTCGCCGACCTGTCCCGCCGTGGACTGGGACGGCGGACAATCGCCAGGAAGCTCTCCGCCGTCCGCAGCTTCTTCCGGCACCTGCACCGCGAGGAGATCGTCGAAGCGAACCCTGCCCGCGCCATGCGCTCGCCGCGCCTGGAGAAGTCGCTGCCGGCGTGGCTCACCCGGAGCGAGGTGGAGCGGCTCTTCGACGTCGCCCAGGCGGGGTCGGCGACCAATACCTTCCGCGGCACGCGGGACCACGCCATCGTCGAGCTGTTCTACGCGACGGGCATCCGGCTGTCGGAGCTGCACGGCCTGGACACGGCGGGCCTCGACCTCGTCGGCGACCAGGCGCGGGTCATCGGGAAGGGGCGCAAGGAGCGGATCGTGCCCCTGGGCCAGCCGGCCGTCGCGGCGCTGAGGCGTTACGAGCTCCGGCGGCGGGAAGTCATGAACCGGGTCGGCCCGACGACGGACCGCCACGCGCTGTTCATCTCGGAACGCGGACGGCGGCTGTCCGCCCGGCAGATCCAGAACATCGTACGCGGGTTCCTCGACAGGGTTGCGGACGACGCGGGCCTGTCCACCCACTCCATCCGCCACTCCTTCGCCACGCACCTCCTCGACGCCGGCGCGGACCTCATGGCTGTGAAGGAGCTCCTCGGCCACGCGTCCCTGTCCACCACCCGCATCTACACGCACATCGCGAAGGAACGCCTGAAGAAGGTCTACGACAAGGCCCACCCCCGGGCCTGACCGCCTGCCGCCGCCGTCAGGCCCTGGTGCCGGAGTCCGGTGCCGACCCCGCCGGAATGAACGCCACCCGCTCCACCCGTCGGCCCGACATGGTCACCACCCGGAAACGCCCGCCCACCACCGCCAGCTCGTCGCCTTCCCGCGGCATCCGGCCCAAACCGCCGAAGACGTAGCCGCCAATGGTGTCGTGTTCCTCCTCGCTCAGCCCCAGGCCGAGGCGCTCGTTCACCTGCCAGACGGGGACGAGGCCCGCGATGAGCGTACGGCCATCGCGCCCCACGAAATCGGGCAACTCCGTCTCGTGCTCATCCTGGATTTCGCCGACGATCTCCTCAATGAGGTCCTCCAGCGTGACCAGCCCCGATGTCCCGCCGAACTCGTCGATGACG
>DATHVO010000155.1:0-18557 GCA_035461265.1 Longimicrobiales bacterium | reverse complement strand
GTCACGATGATGTTCCGTGGCCTGAAGATCGCGCACCCGGAGATGGGCCGCGAGGTGATGATGCGGGTGGCCGGCGTGCTGGAGGATATCGGGAAGGTGGAGCAGTTGCCGTCGATGGAGGGGCGCACGATGACCATGGTCGTCGCGCCGAAGAAGACAGCAGGTTGAGAAAGGCACAGGCCTCGCCGGTGCACGGGCATGACCCGGCCGGCGGGTCGATCAGCGATACGGGGGCAGCATGCCGAAGATGAAGACGAACAAGAGCGTGGCCAAGCGCTTCAAGGTGACCGGGAAGGGCAAGGTCAAGCGTAGCCAGGCATTCAAGAGCCACATCCTCACGAAGAAGTCGGCGAAGCGCAAGCGCAACCTGCGCAAGTCGGCGATCGCCGCCAAGGGCGATGCAAAGCGCATGAAGCGCATGCTGCTGGGAGGCTGACACCATGGCGCGCGCGACGAACGCGGTGCCCCGGCACCGCAGAAAAAAGAAGTACTTCAGGGCTGCACGCGGCTACTTCGGCGGTCGCTCGAAGCTGTGGCGCATCGCCAAGAACGCGGTGGAGCGCGGCTGGCAGTATTCGTATCGCGACCGCAAGCAGCGCAAGCGGGAGTTCCGTGCGCTGTGGATCACGCGCATCAATGCCGCGGTCCGCGAGCACGACCCTGCCCTCAACTACTCGCGCTTCATGCACGGCCTGAAGCTGGGCGGGATCGAGGTCAACCGGAAGGTCCTCGCCGATCTGGCCGTACGCGATGCGGCCTCGTTTGGTGCACTCGTGGAGCAGGCCAGGTCCCGTCTCAGCTGAGCGGGACGGCGGTCGCCGCCGGTCGTGACGAACGAGGTCGTCATCGGCGATGGCGGCCTCGTCGTCTTTGTGAACCACAACCACCGGATCGATGACATCGAATCTGGAGCAGGACCTGGCAGCGCTGGAGGCGGAGGGCAGGCGGGTCATCAGTGAGGCCGCCACCGAACGGGAGCTGGAGGCAGCGCGGGTCCGGCTGCTGGGCCGCCGGGACGGCCGGCTCACGGCCATCATGCGGACGCTCGCCACCCTCCCCGCCGAGGCCCGTCCGGCCGCCGGCGCGCGGACCAACGAGGTAAAGCAGACGCTCACAAGGCTCATCGACGAGCGCCAGGCATGGCTCGACGCGCAGAAGCGCGATGATGCGCCCGTCGAGGATCTCACGCTCCCCGGACGTACGCCGTGGCGCGGCGCCCGTCATCCCGTGACTCTCGTGATCGACGAGATCTGCCACGTGCTCGCCACCCTCGGGTTCAGTCGCGCCCGGGGACCGGAGGCGGAGACGGACTGGTACAACTTCACGGCCCTCAACACACCGCTGGACCACCCGGCGGCGGATATGCACGACACGTTCTACCTCGCGCCCGGCGTACTCCTCCGCAGCCACACATCGCCGGTCCAGGTGCGCACGATGCAGGCGCATGCGCCACCCATCCGGATCGTGGCGCCCGGAGTCGTCTACCGGCGCGACCCCTTCGACGCATCACATGCGCCGGCCTTCGATCAGCTAGAGGGGCTGGCGGTGGATGAGGGGATTACGTTCGTCGACCTGAAGGCCACGCTCGCCGAGTTCGCCCGCGGCATGTTCGGCAGTCGCGCGCGCGTGCGGTTCCGGCCATCGTACTTCCCGTTCACCGAGCCCAGCGCCGAGGTGGATGTCAGCTGCCTGATCTGCGGGGGCGGCGGCTGCAGCGCGTGCAAGGGGACCGGCTGGATCGAGATCATGGGCGCCGGCATGGTGCATCCCGCGGTCTTCGAGCACGTCGGGTACGATCCCGAGCGGTATACCGGATTCGCCTTCGGGATGGGCCCCGGCCGCATCGCCATGCTGCGGTACGGCATCCCGGACATCCGCCTGCTGTACGATACCGACGTGCGATTCCTGGAGCAGTTCACGGGTACCTCATGAACATCAGCTATCGCTGGCTGCTGGATCTCGTTCCCGGTCTTGATGCGGGCCCGCAGGAGTGCGCCGACCGTCTGGCCATGCTCGGTGCGCCGGTGGACGAGGTCGTGGACCTGGGCGGCCCGCTGCGCGACATCGTCATCGGCCGCGTGGAGCGCGCCGGCCGGCACCCGAACGCGGACCGGCTGACCCTGTGCGTGGTGGACGCAGGCGGCGGCGACACCGTCCAGGTCGTGTGCGGCGCGCCGAACGTGACGGAGGGCGCGTATTACCCGTTTGCGCCCGTCGGCGCCCGCCTGCCGGGTGACGTGGTGATCCGTCGTGCCCGGATCCGCGGCGAGGAGAGCCAGGGCATGCTGTGCAGCCCGCGGGAGCTTGGCCTGGGCCGGGACCATGAGGGGATCATGCAGCTCCAGGGCACGTTCACGCCGGGAGCGTCCTTCGTCGCCGCACTCGGACTCGACGATGCCCGGCTCGCCGTGGACGTGACGCCGAACCGCCCCGACCTGCTGTCTCACCTGGGAGTGGCCCGTGAACTGGCGGCCGCCTACGGGCTGAATGCGGCCATCAATGCGCTGTCCGGTGCCCCAGCGCTGCCGCCCATTGGCGATGCCCGCGCGGAGGCCGACCCGGCCGCGGGCGGCGTGAGCGTTCGCATCGATGACGTCGACCTCTGCCCCCGATACTTCGGCCTGGTCATCCGTGGCGTGAAGGTCGGACCCAGCCCCGAATGGCTGGCGTCCCGCCTGCGCGCCGTCGGGCTCCGCCCCATCAGCAACGTGGTGGACGCCACGAACCACGTGCTCCACGAGTTGGGCCAGCCGCTCCACGCCTTCGACCTCGACCGCCTCGGCCCGAGCGTCGTGGTCCGTCGGGCGAGGCACGGGGAGAGGATGATCACCCTCGACGGCGTGGACCGGGCACTTTCCCCGCAGATGCTGGTCATCGCTGATGACCGCCGCCCCGTCGCCATCGCCGGCGTCATGGGCGGCGCGGACACCGAGGTCCAGGAGAGCACGACTGCGATCCTCCTCGAGTGCGCGCTCTTCGATCCGCAATCCGTGCGCGCAACGCGCACGGCCCTCGGCCTCAGCACGGACGCCAGCTATCGTTTCGAGCGGGGTGTGGACCCCGACGGGATGCGCCTGGCGATTCAGCGCGCTGCGGAGCTGATCGCCGCGGTGGCGGGCGGGTCCGTGGAGCCGGCGGCAGCGGTGGCCGGCCCCGGCCTGTCGCCGGTTCCACGCGTGCAGCTGCGTCTCGCACGGGTCGCGCAGGTTCTCGGCGAGCCGTTCACCGCGGACCAGGTCGCCGGTCTTCTCGCGCCCCTCGGATTCGGTGTAGTCGAGGCCGCGCCCGCGTCGATCAGCGTGACCGTCCCTGGCCATCGGCGCCATGACGTAGGCCGGGAGGAAGACCTCATCGAGGAGATCGCCAGGCGCCACGGCTATGACAGGTTCTCCGACGAGCTCCGCCCGTTCCGACCGACCGCAGTGCCGACGCACCCGCTGTTCCGACTGGAGGACCGCCTGCGGACGGTCCTCGTCGGACGCGGCTGTCTGGAGGCGCGCACTGCCGCGTTTGCACCGGAGGATGCGGGCGATGTCGCGCTGCTCCTGCCCCTGGCCGCAACGGAGAGCCGCCTGCGGCGTGACCTACTGCCGGGTCTGGTTCGCCGTGTCGAGTACAACTTCGCCCGGGGGGCACGGAGCATCCGGCTCTTCGAGCTGGGTACTGCCTTCGCCCGGCCGGAAGGTGGTGACGTCCCCGCCGAGTCCACGCGCCTGGCCCTTGTCCTCACCGGGCCGCGCCAGCCGGCGCACTGGTCGGGCACCGAGGAGACGTTCGATCTCTGGGACGTGAAGGGTATCGCCTCGGAGATCGCCGCCGAGCTCGGCCTCGCACTCGCGCCCGGTCCCGCCGCGCCCATCCTTGATGATGCCCTTTCCTTCCGCCTTCTCGCGGGCGAAAATGGTGAGGTCCGGGGCTCGGCGGGAAGGATACGGCCCGATCTCGTCGACGCGCCGGCCTGGGCCGGCGACGTCTGGGGCCTGGAGGTGGAACTGACGGCATCGGGCGAAGCCCATCCCGTCCGCTTCCGCCCCTTGCCGGCGCACCCGTCCGTGGAACGCGACCTGGCGCTGCTCCTGCCGGCTTCGCTCCCGGCCGCGCACGTTGCCGCCGCGGTCCGCGACGCCGGCGGCGAGTTCCTGGAGCATGTCGCGCCCTTCGACGTCTACGTGGGAGCCGGCGTCGCGGATGGCCAGCGGAGCGTGGCGTACCGGCTGCGCTTCCGCGCCGCCGACAGGACGCTCACCGACGCCGAAGTGGACGAGGCCGTGCGGCGGATCCTCCGCCGCCTCAACGACGACCTGGGAGTGCAGCAGCGTGCCTAGACCTCGCACTCGAACGCCACCGGAGCTGGATCGCCTGGAACTCAAGGTCCGGCGCCTGCTTGACGCCCACGACTCATGGCGCAGGCGCGCCGAATCCGCGGAAGTCCGGGCCCGAGACCTCGAGGCCACGATCCGCGAACTCGCGGCGGGACGGCTCGACCCCCTCGCCCTGACCGACGAGGTCCGGGCGCTGGATGAGCGCAACCGCGCCCTGCAGGATCGGATGGACACTGCTCGGACTGCCGTCCAGCGCATGCTGGCCCGGCTCCAGTTTGCAGAGGAGGAGAAGTGAGCCAGCCCCTCGAGCGCAACATCGTCACCGTCGAGATCGGCGGCGAGGAGTACAGCATCCGCGCACAGGCCAGCGCCGACTACACGCGCGAGTGCGCGGCCTATGTTGACCGCACGCTCTCCGAGATCATGCGGCAGGGCTCCCTCATCCAGGTCCACAAGGGCGCGATCCTGGCCGCCCTGGCCCTCGCCGATGAGCTGTTCCAGGCCCGCACGGAGCTGGAGGAGCTGCAGGCCGAGTTGACCCTGCGATCCGATGCCCTCAACCACGAAATCGAGACCCGCCTGGCCGGCAGCGATCTTGCGGCCAATCTCTAGCAGCCGCTAGTTTGCCACCTGCGGCCTCCGTGCAGGCTGCCCAAGTGCCATGAACGCAAGAAGTTGCCTACCCCGGGCGCCGCATGCGCCCTTCTGGAGAGCTCATGGATACTGCTCTGCTGATCGGCGCCGTTGCCGGCTCCGTTCTGCTGGGTGCGGTTCTCGGTTGGTACATCCTCCAGGCACGGGCTCGCCGGCGCCGGCAGGACGCGGAGTCGCAGGCGGCGCGGATCCTGGCGGCAGCGGACGCCGACGTCGAGCGAATCCGCCGGGCCGCCGAGCTCGCCGGCCGGGAGGAGGCCTTCCGCGCCAAGCAGGAGTGGGAGAGGGAGGAGGCGCGCCGGCGCGAGGAGCTCGACCGCGCCGAGTCGAGGATCGAGGAGCGTCGCAGCTCCCTCGACCGGAAGTACGATGTCCTGGTTGAGAGGGACCGCCAGCTCGACACCCGCCTGAAGGAGCTGGACGTCCGGGGAGAGGAGGTCGAGGGGCAGCGCGCCGAGTACGCGCGCCTCCAGCACGAGGCGGCGGCTCGCCTCGAGGCCCTGGCCGGCATGACGCAGGAGGATGCGCGGCGCATGCTCGTGCAGCAGATGGAGGAGCACGCACGGGCCCAGGCCGCCAATACCATCCGGGAGATCAGGGAGAACGCCCGGAAGGACGCCGACCGTGAAGCCCGCAACATCCTCGCCCTCGCCATCCAGCGCATCGCCGCCGACCACACCGCCGAGAGCACCGTCTCCGTCGTGAGCCTGCCGTCGGACGAGATGAAGGGCCGGATCATCGGCCGGGAAGGTCGCAACATCCGGGCATTCGAGCAGGCCACCGGCGTGGACGTCATCATCGATGACACGCCGGAGGCGGTCATCCTGTCCGGCTTCGACCCCATCCGCCGGGAGACCGCCCGCATCGCCCTCGACCGCCTCGTCCAGGACGGCCGCATCCACCCCGGCCGCATCGAGGAGACCGTCGCCAGGGCGCGGAAGGAGGTGGACGACTCGATGCTCCAGGCGGCCGAGGAGGTCTGCTACGAGCTGGGCGTGCACGGCATCCACCCCGAGGTCCTCAAGGTCCTCGGCCGGTTGCGCTACCGGACATCGTACGGCCAGAACCAGCTCCTGCACGCGAAGGAAGTTGCCCTGGTGGCCGGGAACATGGCGGCGGAGATGAAGCTGGACGCCACCATGACCAAGCGCATGGCGCTGCTCCATGACGTGGGGAAGGGTCTCACCCACGAGCATGAGGGCACCCACGTGGAGCTGGGCTGGAACCTGTGCAAGAAGTTCAACGAGCCGGACCAGGTCCTGAACGCCATCAGAGCGCACCACGACGAGGAGCCTCACCGGTACTCCGAGACGTTTCTCGTGACCGCCGCCGACGCCGTGAGCGGCGCCCGTCCGGGCGCCCGGCGCGAGATGCTCGAGACGTACGTGAAGCGCCTCGAGAAGCTGGAGGAGATCGCCACCAGCTTCAGCGGCGTGGAGCGCTGCTTCGCGATCCAGGCCGGCCGCGAGGTGCGCGTGATGGTGAACCCCGAGGACGTGTCGGACGTCGCCATGGCGGAGTTGAGCGAGAACATCGCGCGCCGACTGGAGGACGAACTGCAGTACCCGGGTCAGATCAAGGTCATTGTCATACGCGAGACGCGCGCCATCGACTTCGCGCGCTGAGCGATGCACAACGAAAGTGATGTCATGGCGAAGATCATCAGCGGTCAGGACCTCAGTGAGACCATGCGCGCGGAAATCGCCGGGGATGCGGCCGCGTTCACCAGCGAGACGGGCACGCCGCCGGGCCTGACCGTGGTGCTGGTCGGGGAGGACCCGGCCAGTCAGGTGTACGTCCGAATGAAGAAGAAGGCGGCGGAGAAGGCCGGCCTCGTGTCCCGCCAGATTACGCTGGACGCGGACACGCCCGAGGATGAGCTCCTCGGCGTCATCGACGGTCTCAATGCGGACCCCGCGGTGCACGGTATCCTCGTCCAGCTGCCCCTGCCCAAACACATCGATTCGTCCAGGGTCCTGATGGCCATCGACCCGGCCAAGGACGTGGACGGCTTCCACCCCGTCAACGCCGGACGACTCTCGACGGGCGACGACACCGTGCTGGCGCCGTGCACGCCCGCCGGCATCATCGAGATGCTGCTGCGGTCGGGTTACGACCCGTCCGGCAAGCATGTCGTGGTGGTGGGCCGGTCGAACATCGTCGGCAAGCCGGTGGCCCTGCTGCTGCTGAGGACGGGCAGGGGAGGCAATGCCACGGTGACGGTGGCCCACAGCAGGACGCCGGACCTCGGCGCGGTCACCCGGCAGGCGGACATCCTCATCGCCGCCGTCGGGCGGGCCGCCATTATCACGCGGGACATGGTCAAGCCCGGGGCCGTGGTCATCGACGTGGGGGTGAACCGCGTGGACGACGGCGCGTCGGAGAGGGGCTACCGCCTGGTGGGCGACGTGGCGTTCGACGAGGTCGCCGAGGTCGCGGAGGCCATCACGCCCGTGCCCGGCGGCGTCGGCCCCATGACCATCACAATGCTGCTCCGCAACACGCTGCAGGCCGCCCGCCAGCAGCATGCAGCCGACCTGCGGCACGGCGCGCTGCACGACGCCTGACGCGGATGCAGGAGTCGTTCGAATTCGGCACCGGCCGTGCCCCGTCCGCGCCGGCAGACGGCGCGGCGGCCGAATCTGCCGTCCTCACCGTTGCCGCCCTGAATGCGCTCGTGCGGGAGGTCCTCGAGGCGCGCGTACCGCCGCTCTGGGTCGAGGGTGAAGTCTCCAGCTGGAAGCGGTACGCATCGGGACACTGCTACTTCTGCCTCCGGGACGGGAGCGCCCAGGTCAACGCCGTCATGTTCCGGTCCGACGCACAGCGTCTTCCAATGGAGCCGGAAACCGGCATGCACGTCCGGGCCTTCGGCAGTGTGTCCCTCTACGAGCGTCGCGGCGACTTCCAGCTCATCGTCCGCCGCATTGAGGCGACGGGTGACGGCGGACTCTGGCGCCTCGCGTTCGAGCGACTCCGGTCACGCCTCGACGCGGAGGGACTCCTGGATCCTGCCCGGCGCCGGCCGATTCCGCTCTATCCGCGGGTGGTGGGGATCGTCACGTCGCCGGTCGGCGCCGCGCTCCACGACATCCTCAACGTGGTATCCCGCAGGGCGCCGTGGACGCGCGTCCTCCTGTCCCCGGCACGGGTCCAGGGTGAGGGTGCGTCGCAGGACATTGCCCGGGCTCTGCGTCTCCTTGCGAACGCCGGAGTGCAACCCGACGTCGTGATCGTGGGCAGGGGCGGCGGCTCCACGGAGGACCTGTGGGCCTTCAACGAGGAGCCCGTCGCCCGGGCCATCGCGGAATGCCCGGTCCCCGTAATCAGTGCGGTGGGACACGAGGTCGACGTGACGATCTCGGATCTCGTGGCTGACCTGCGGGCGCCGACGCCGTCAGCGGCCGCAGAGCACGCCGTCCCCGATGGCGTCGCCCTGCGCCAGGAGCTCCGGCTGCACCGGACCCGCCTCGGCCGGGCGCTGCGCACGTATGCCGCCAGTCGGCGTGAGCGCATCACGTGGGCCCGGGAACGCCTTGGCGACCGCATCCGGCGTCTGGCCGGCCGGCGGCGCGACGAGCTGGGTCTGGCGGATGAGCGCCTGCGACGGCATACCCATCGCATAATCGAGGCGAAGCGAGCCCTGCTCGCCAGGGTCGCCGCCAAGATCGATGCCCTGTCTCCGCTCCAGTCGCTCGCGCGCGGTTATGCGGTTCCGCTGGCGGACGATGGACGGATCCTGAGACGGCGGAGCGAGTTCGCGCCCGGGCGTCCGTTCCGGCTGCGAATCCTGGATGGATCCGTGCCGTGCCGCGTGGAGAGTGAGGGGGATAGGACCGATGGCTAGAAAGAAGGCAGACCCGCCGGAGATGCCCCTCGGCGCCCGCATCCACCGGCTGCAGCGCATCGTGGCGGATCTCGAGCGCGACGATATCGAGCTCGAGGAGGCGATGCAGCTCTTCGAGGAAGGCGTCACCCATCTCCGTGCCGCCGAAGCTCTGGTCGCACAGACCGAGTTGAGGATCGAGCGCCTTCTGGAGGACGGCAGCGTCGTTCCCCTCGATCCGGCCCGGCCGGTCGACAGCGGCGGGTGAACCCCATGGTGCCGCCGCCGGACGTGCAGCAGCGTCTGAGATCGTGGCGCACCGCCGTCGATCGCACACTCCTCGCCCTCGGCGATGAGGTCGGGGGGATGGACCCGGTGGCGTCGGCGCTGCGGTACGCCCTCGATACCGGTGGCAAGCGGCTCCGTCCCATCCTGTGCCTCGCCGCCGCCGACGCCGTCCGCGCGGAACGCCCCGACGATGAGGCGCGCCTCCGCGTCGCCGCGGCCATCGAGCTCGTACATACGTACTCCCTGGTCCATGACGACCTGCCGTGCATGGATGACGATGACCTGCGCCGGGGCCGTCCCACGCCCCACCGCGTCTTCGGCACGCAGCCGGCGATGGCAGCCGGCTTCGCGCTTATCCCCCATGCCTGCGGCATCCTCTCAACCGCGGCCCGGCAGCTCGGTCTCGACGACCGCGCGTGCGCGGCCGCGGTCGGCGAGCTGTGCAGGGGCGCCGGCGCCGCCGGCATGGTGGGCGGCCAGGTCCTCGACCTCGAGGCCGAGGGTATCGACCTCGACGTCGCCGGCCTCCGGGAGATCCACGCCATGAAGACGGCGGCGCTCTTCTGCGCCGCCCTCCGCATCGGCGGCATCGTGGCCGGAGCCGGACCCGCTGCCCTCGCTGCCCTCGGCGGTTTCGGCCAGCGCCTCGGCCTCGCCTTCCAGATCACGGACGACGTCCTGGACGTCACCACCGACGCCCGGATTCTGGGCAAGACACCGGGCAAGGACGCCGGCGCGGCGAAGGCAACCTTTGCATCCGCTCTCGGCGTCGAATCTGCCCGGCGGGCAGCTGCCGCAGAGGCTGCTGCTGCGACGGAAACACTATACGGGGCCGGCATTTCGAGCCCAGTGCTCACGGCCCTCGCGGAGTTCGCGGTCGGCCGGGATCGATGATAGATTCCGGCCATCGCATTTCAGGAGGAAAAGTGTCCTTACTCGACGGGATTGCATCACCGGCGGACCTGCGGCTGCTGGATGAGGCCGACCTTCCGCAGCTTGCCCAGGACGTCCGCGACCGCATGGTCGATGTCATCAGCCGGGTCGGCGGGCATTTCGCGCCCGGCCTCGGTGTCGTGGAGCTCACCATCGCCCTCCACTACGTATTCGACACCCCGCGGGACAAGCTCATCTGGGACGTGGGCCACCAGGGCTACCCGCACAAGATCCTGACCGGCCGGAATGACCGCTTCCCGCTCATCCGCCAGCGAGGCGGACCGTCGGGGTTCCTGGCCCGGTCCGAGTCGGAGTACGACGTGTTCGGTGCGGGCCATGCCGCAACGTCAATATCCGCCGGCCTCGGCATCGCGGCCGCCCGCGACCTGAAGGGCGACGACTTCGATGTCGTCGCCGTCATCGGCGATGGCGCCCTCACGAGCGGCATCGCCTACGAGGCCCTGAACAATGCCGGACACACCGACCGCGATCTCATCGTCATCCTGAATGACAACGAGATGTCGATATCCCGCAACGTCGGGGCAATCCACAAGTACCTCACGCGGGTCGTCACCAGTCCGGTCTACAACCGGATGCGCGAGGAGATCAAGCACATCATGCAGAAGACAGGCACGCTGGGGGATGTAATGCAGTCCCTCGTGCTGAAGATGGAGGAGACGGGCAAGACGCTGCTCACGCCCGGCGTCCTCTTCGAGGAACTCGGCTTCCGCTACGTCGGGCCTGTCGACGGTCACGATCTCCCGACGCTGACTGCGACCCTGCGGAGTGTGAAGGACTGGACCGGGCCCCGCCTGGTCCACGTGATCACCAGGAAGGGCAAGGGCTACCCGCTGGCGGAGCAGAACCCGGTGGTGTGGCACGGCGCGACCCCGTTCGACAAGATCAGCGGCGAGATGCCGAAGAAGAAGGGCGCGCTGCCGGGCTACACGAACGTGTTCGGGAAGGGGCTGGTGGAGCTCGGAGCTGCGCACCCGGAGATGGCGGTCATCACGGCGGCCATGCCGAGCGGCGCGGGGACGGGAATGTTCGGCGATGCGTACCCGGATCGTCATTTCGACGTGGGCATCGCGGAGGGCCACGGCATAACCTTCGCCGCAGGTCTGGCGACGGAGGGCATCGTTCCGGTGGCCGCCATCTACTCCACGTTCATGCAACGGGCGTACGACTCCATCATCCACGACGTGGCCCTGCAGAAGCTGCCGGTGGTTTTCGCCATGGACCGCGCCGGCCTCGTCGGCAACGACGGGCCGACCCACATGGGCCTCTACGACATCGCCTACCTGCTGGCGGTCCCGAACGTCACCGTCACGGCACCGAAGGACGGCGCCGAGATGCTCGCCCTTCTGCGGCTTGGGGTGGAGCGGGCGGACGGTCCGTTCTCACTGCGGTACCCCAGGGACACCGTGCCCGAGGCCGTCCCGCCGCTCGACGACATCCCGCCCGTCGAGTACGGCACATGGGAAGTGGTGCGGCGCGGCGACGGCGTCGCAATCCTGGCCGTGGGGACCATGGTGCTTCCCGCCCTGGAGGCGGCGGGCCGGCTGGAGGCCGAAGGTCTGAACCCGACCGTTGTGAACTGCCGGTTCCTGAAGCCCGTCGATGACGCCACGCTGGCGTGGGTGCTGGAGGGGCACGGTGCCGTCGTCACCGTGGAGGAGGGGACGGAGACGAACGGATTCGGTGCGTTCCTCGCGCGCCATGTCGCCGCCATGGGCGGTCACGCCCCGGTAATGGACGTTCTTGGTGTGCCGGACCGCATCATCGAGCATGCGTCCCGGTCGGAACAGTTCGCGGCGTGTGGCCTCGACGTGGATGGCATTGTCGCGCGGGTACGCGCCGCGGCGATGCGCGTGGCGGTGGTGCCGGTTCGCGAGACTGCCTGATGGCGACTGGCGCGTTCCGGCGGATCGGTGTCGCGGGGCATCCGCGCCACGCCGCAATGCGCGCCATCATCGACGAAGTGCGGCGCACGGCGGAGGCCCGGGGTAGCGAACTCCTGGTCGAGGCTGAGCTCATGGAGCACGCTCCGGGGACCCGGCCTCTGGGCGCGGCGGACCTCGACCTGCTCGTCACGCTGGGTGGCGACGGGACCATGCTTCGGGGTGCCCGGATGGTCGCGGGCACGAGCACGCCCGTGCTGGGCGTGAATCTGGGACGCCTCGGCTTCATGACGTCGGTGGGCAGGACCGACCTGCCGGCCGCCCTCGAACGCCTGTTCGCCGGCGATTACTGGCTCGATGTCAGGTCCACCCTCGACGTGCGGGTCACGAGCGCCGACGGCGTCCACGACGCCAGCTTCGTCGCCCTCAATGACGCGGTGCTCCACAAGGGGGGCTTCGCGCGCGTCATCCGCCTCACCGTCCACGTCGGTCCCGATGACCAGGAGATCGGCACCTATACCGCCGACGGCATCATCCTGTCGACGCCGACGGGCTCGACGGCATACTCCCTCTCTGCCGGCGGCCCCATCGTCGTTCCATCCATGGAGTGCCTCATTGCGACGCCCATCTGCCCGCACACCCTGGTCGTCAGGCCCATGGTGCTGCCCATGGACACGGAGGTGACCGTGACGCCGCTGGCCGGCGTAGACGAGGTGATTCTCACCGTGGACGGGCAGGACGGCGCGGAGCTTAGACCCGGCGACAGGCTGTCCGTACGCAGGGGTGAGCCCACCGTCGCCCTGGTGCGGTTCCCCGGGCAGAACTTCTTCGCCACGCTCCGGCACAAGCTCCACTGGGCCCTGGAATACGCGGACAGGGGCGCGTAGCCATCGCGCCACGGGGCTATTGAACCGCCCCGACCGGGTCCGGTAGAATTGCACATGCTCACCGAACTGCGCGTCCGCGATTTCGCCATCATCGACCGGCTGACCCTCGAACTGGGCGAAGGACTCAACGTCCTCACCGGCGAGACCGGGGCGGGGAAGTCCATCATCGTCGGGGCCCTCTCCCTGCTGCTCGGCGAGCGGGCGTCCTCGGACGCGGTGCGAACGGGCGCGGCCCGGGCGGAGGTGGAGGGCGTATTCGATGTCCAGCGGCTTCCTGCCGTCCAGTCGATCCTGACGGACCACGGCGTCGAGCCCGAAGACGGACTCCTCATCCTCCGGCGGGAAATCTCCTCCAGCGGCCGCGGCCGTGTCTGGGTGAACGGCGCAGCGGCGACGGTGGCGTTCCTCGGAGAGCTAGGCACGCACCTGGTGGACCTGCACGGCCAGCACGAGCACCAGTCGCTCCTTCACCCGCGCGAGCAGCGCGTGCTCCTGGATGCCTGGTCCGGCGCTGCAGACCTCGCCGCCGACGTGGCCGAACGGCATGCCCGCGTCCGCAGCGCCCGCACGCGCCTGGCCGAGCTCGAAGCGCAGGTCCGGGTCACTGAGCAGCGAGCGGATTTCCTTCGCTTCCAGGTCGACGAAATCGAGCGCGCCCGCCCACGGTCGGGCGAGGAGGAGGAGCTCGAGGTGGAGGCGCGGCGGCTCGCCCACGCCAGCGAGCTGGCCGGCCTGGCGAACGGGCTCCACACCGAGCTCTACGCCGGAGAGAACGCCGTCGCGTCCCGTCTCACGGATATCAGGCGCATCCTCGAGCAGGTCATCCGCATCGATCCCGCCCTGGAGCCGTGGCGGGAGGTTGTGGAGAACGCGCTGTATGGCCTGGAGGAGCTGGGGCGGGAGATGGGCGGCTACGGCAACCGGATCGCGGATGATCCCGCGCGGCTCGATGAGATCCGGCGCAGGCAGGACCTGCTCCAGCGCCTGCGGCGGAAGTACGGCCCGGACCTCGAGGACGTGCTCCGCACGGCGGAGGCCGCACGGAGCGAGTTGTCGCGGCTGGACAGCGCGCAGATGGACCACGCCGAGCTGGAACGCGAGATCGTCCGGGAGGAACAGGACCTCCGCACCGCGGCGACTCGCCTCACTGCCGCCCGCACGGACGGCGCCGGTCGGCTGGCCGACGAGATTGCCGCCGCCCTCCCCGGTCTCGGCATGCCAGGCGCCCGGTTCGCCATCGAGCTGACGCCACTACCCGAGGCAGGGCCGGCCGGTGCGGAGGACGTGGAGCTCCGCATCGCAGTGAACGCCGGGTTCGACCCGCGGCCCCTCGCCCGCGTCGCATCCGGCGGCGAGCTTTCACGCGTGATGCTGGCGCTGAAGACCTGCCTGGCACGCCTGGACCGGATCCCGACGCTCATCTTCGACGAGATAGACGCCGGCATCGGCGGCCGCGTGGCCAGGCAGGTTGGCGACAAGCTCCAGCAGGTGGCCCGCTCGCACCAGGTCTTTGTCATCACGCACCTGCCGCAGATCGCCTCCCGGGCCGACCACCACCTGCTCGTGCGCAAGACCGACAGCGCCGGCATTGCCGCGACGGACGTGGAGCGGCTTGATGGCGATGCGCGGGTCCGGGAGCTTGCCCGCCTCCTCGGCGGTGACCCGGAGAGCGACGTCAGCCGGCAGCATGCGCGGGAACTTCTGGCATCACGCTGATCGGCCGACCATGAATTGAACGGGCCCCGCCCGCACCATCGTGCGGACGGGGCCCGTCGTCGAGTCGCGCGGACCTAGAACTGGTAGCGCATGCGCAGGATCGCCATCCGCCCCGTCGTGGGCACGCCGATGAAGCTCTGATAGGCCTCGTCGAACAGGTTGGACACCGACAGCTGAAGCGATGCGCCCGTGAACGGCAGCTGGTAGCCCGCCGTGAGGTCCACGAGCGTGTACGACTTCACGCAGTCGCCGGCGAGACTGGAGTCCACGCAGTTCAGGCCGACGTAACCGGCCGAGTTCGCCGGGAACTCGTCCGTCCACCGGAGCCGCACCTGGGCGTTGAATCCCTGATCGAGGTTTCTGTACGTCAGGCTCGTGGACGCCTTCTTCCTGGGCGCATTCAGCGCCACGACCGTGCTGTCGCCGTTGCCCAGCGGCAGGTTGAAATAGTCGTCGCTCACGAGGGAGCCGGTGACGCCGAGCTGGAACTGGTCGGACAGGATTGCCGTCGCGGCAACGTCCACGCCCGACAGGTCCACCTCGCCGAAGTTGATGTACGTCAGCGCGAGGGCCGGCCCGCCAGCGCTGACGTCGGCGGATGCGATGATTCCGCCCGGCAGCTGGGCCAGACCCGTGGCGATGGCCGTGGCCGTAGTCGTCGCCGTCCCCTGATCCATGCCCTGGGCCATGAATACGGGAACCAGGCGCGGCACCACGAACTGCGCCAGCTGCTGCGGAGCCATCAGCACCAGGGGCGTCGCCGTGATGAGCGGCGAGGTGAAGTTCTTCTGCCGGGACCACCAGACGTCGGCAGCGAGGAGCAGCCGATTCGCGATCAGGCCCTTGTACCCGAACTCGACCGTCGATGTGGTTGACTCCTTGATGCCCGGTATGTCGTTCACCGCGTCGTTGCTGAACGGCGTGGCGCTGCTCGTGAGGGGGTCCAGCAGGATGAGGGGGATCGCCCCGAAAGCCGGATCCGCCTTGAGACTCATCAGGTATAGCCGCAGGTCCGCCGTCACGGCCGGGTTCGCAAGGCCCAACGCGCGGATCTGGTTGTCGTAGACACTCCCCGCCGTGATGGAACGAAGCGTGACGCCGTCGCCGTCGCCCGCAAAGGGCGTCCGCATCTGCAGGCTGCCGTCGGGCGCGTGCAGGTTGATGCCCGCACGGCCCGGCGCCTGCGCGTGGGCCCGGAAGCCGAAGGGCCCCAGGGCGCCAAGCGGGCCGGCGTCGATGTCGAGGAACAGGTTCAGAGACGTCGGCGTGGAGAAGGACCGATTGAACGTAGCCCGCAGCGTATGGCTCTCGTGGGGCTTGAACAGGAGGGCGGCGCGCGGCGAGAAGACCGGGTCCGGCAGCTCGGAGTGGTCGTCCACGCGACCGGCCAGGACGAGGTCGAACATCGGGTGCAGCTCCGTCTGGCTCTGGAGGTACGCGCCGATCTCCGTGTATTGGTCGTCATCCTCGTTCCGGCCGTTGATCGTGCCCTCCGTGATGGGCGTCGTCCGGACGAAGTCCATGCCGTAGGCGAAGCGCTGCCGCCGGCCGAGGCTCGCGCGGTGCTGAATCTGGGACACGAAGACCCTGGACTTGTCCGTGATGGGTGCGCCGTTCCGGAGGAGGTACGTGTCGCCGGCATCGCTGAGATTGAAGTATGCCTGGGCGAACCAGTCACGGTACGTCAGGCGGGTCTGGGCGTAGCTGTACTTCCAGTCCACGGCCTGTCCTGCGCCGATGCCCGTCAGCTCGATGCTGTTGTTGTTCGTCATGCCGGCGGAGAACACCGCCGTGATGTCGTCCGTGGCCCGCCAGTCGGCACGAACGTCACCGGACCAGCGACGGATGTCGAAGTCCCGGGCTGCGATGAGGGCCGACCGCCGTTCCCGCTCGGCCTGCGGCATGGTGGGCGGGAAGAGCGCGCCGGCCGCGGGCGTGCCAATGATTGCCCGTACGCTGTCCTCGCCCGCATCACGGTAGTTCCACTCCGTGGCCGTGGCGTACTGTCCGGACACCTTGAAGCCGAATCGATCCGACAGACGTTGCGACGTGCGGAAATTGCCGTGCCACAGGTCCTGCTCGCCGCCGGCGAGGCTCACCACCGTGTTCGACTCCTCCAGCGGCGACTTCGTAAGGATGTGGAGCACGCCGTTCGCCGTGTTGGGGCCGTAGAGCGCCGACCCCGGCCCGAGGACGACCTCCATCCGGCCGACATCCTCGTCCGACTGCGGAATGAACTGGAGGAAGTTGACCCGGAGCGAGGGTACGCTGGCGATGCGGTAGTCGGTCAGCGTGTGGAGCGCGCCGGAGAAGATGTTGTTGAAGCCCCGTGCCACCACGTTGCGCGACTGAACGCCCGTCGTGATGATGTCCACGCCCGGCGTCGACCGGAGGTGGTCCACCATCGTGATCGACGGCTGCTCGCGGATCTCCCGTTCGGGAATGACCGAGAGGCTTGCCGGCGCCTCCGTCGCCTTTTCCACCTGCCGGGAAGCCGACACGACGACGGCGTCCAGCTCGAATGCGGCGGCCTCCAGGATGACGTTGGCCGTGGCCGTCGCCCCCGCCTGGACCGTCACGTCGGTGGCCCGGTTCGTCCGGAAGCCCACCGCCGTCACCACCACCGTGTAGCGTCCCGGCTGGAGTCCGGCCAGCCGGTAACGCCCGTTCGCGTCCGTCGTCGTCTGCGCCATGGGGCGTCCCGCATCCACGACTGCCTCGACCAGCGCCGTGCCCACGGCCATGTCACCGTCCGTGGACGTGACGCGGCCCATGAGCACGCCCGTCTGCGCCTGCAGAGGTGCGGCCACGGCGAAGAGCAGAAGCGGAACGGCGAGGGTGAGGGAGCGACGCTTCGAACTCATAAAAACCTCTTCATGAGTGGGAAAGGCCCGGGCATGGGCGCGCCCGGTGTCCGGAGTAGCCTGTCATGGCACGGCCCGACTCGAGTTTCCGGATGTTCCCGACCTCTAGGATGCGGTGCATGGCCTGGGATCTGGTTGGCGAACCCCCGGTATCCGGTCCGCAGCTTGGTGAGATGCCGTCCAGTATATTCGAGACGCGTCGTGACAGTCAAGCAATCCGCGTTTGACGCCGGCTGGCGGCCAGGCGATACTACGCGCGCCCTGGATCCGGGAACTGATGGTGCCTGCTGACGGCGAGCTGACCGGCAACGACTACGTGACCCTCCCGTTCATCGACGCCGACGGCTCGATGGACGGGGTGAGTGTGCTGCACGGCGGACTGGCCGGCCTGGTGGAGTGGGTGGGCGGCAGCGACCGCGCATTCCTCCGGCCCGTGGTCCGGATCGACGGCGCCGAGGTGTCTCTCGATGGTGCGCGCTGGCGGCGACTCGACCGCTGGATTCCAACGTTCAGCGTGACCGCTTCCCCCGACCTCGCGATTCACGGCACCATCTGCGCGCCGGGCGGCTATCCGGCACAGCGCGGCTTCATGGTGCGCCTCGAGCTGGAGAACCGGGGCAGGGCACCGGTGGACGTCGTGGTGGCGGTGGAGATCGCCTGGCGCTCGAGCCGGCACTGGGTCGCGACGCCCCGCACGTTCCCCGGACCGAACCGGTTGGGCGTCGACGGAGCCGGTCGCGCCCTCCTGCTGGAGACGGACGGGGGGCGCGGCCCGGCCATGGCGATCACAGCCGCTGGGACGCCGACCCTGCGGGAGGGGCCGTGCGGCGCGGGAGGCGCCGCTATGCCGGCGGACGCACGCATCGACGCGGCGAACGGGACGCTCCTGCTGGCGGCAGTCGAACAGGCCCTTACGCTCGTGCCGAACAGGCGGACTGTCGCGGAGTTCTACGTCGGTGTCGGCCGTGAGCGGGACGGCGCATCGACCGCAGCCCACGCACTCCGCCGGGCCGGCGGCGACGCAGTGCTCCGTCAGGCGCGCCTGGACCTTTCGTACACGATCCGCGCGGGGCAGGACCATCGCTGGGCCGACCTCCTGAACCGCAACCTCATCTTCAACCGGTACTTCGCCGCGGGACGGGCGGTGGACGACGACCGCCTGTATC
>DATHVO010000154.1:0-6458 GCA_035461265.1 Longimicrobiales bacterium | reverse complement strand
CTGAACTCGATGGCGGAAGCGTCCTGGCCGGTCTTCTCCCGGAGGGCCTTCTTCTGCTCCTCCGTGAGGACGATGCGGATGGTGTCCTTCGGTGTGTCGGCCATGGTGATCTCCGTGGGACGCGATGACGACAGTGCTGTGTTCGCTCCTATATAACCCGCCGCCGGGGCTGTCGAAATGCCCGGAGTGCCGCGGCCATGGTGACTTAGGTTACAAACGGCGGGAGCGGTCGGGGGATTCTGGTCGCGGGCGGGTCGGAGTCTTTGGCCGGGCGGGTGCCCGTCTAGCCGGCGACGTGGGGCTGCAGCGGTTCCACGGCCTGGTCGGGAGTGACGAGGGTGGTGAACAGGCCTAGTGCGATGTACTTCTGGCAGACCATCTCCGCGTAGTTTGCCGAGTAGTAGTGACCCACGGAGAACACCCGTCCGCCGCGGACCTGCTTCTCCTCTGCCGTCGGCAGGAGCGTGCGGACGGACCCGATCTGCGGCTCGCTCTGCGGCACGATGAGCACCTCGTAGGTCGGCATGGAGGCCACGTCGTCCATGAGGTAGTGGCGCATCATCCCCTCGACCTCGTCGAGGGCGAGCTTCTCCTCCCACGGATACAGCGTGTGCCTGTCTTGCGCCACCTTCTGCGTCCGTCCTCGCCGCCGATCCGAACCCGACGGGGGCCGTCTCCGGATTCGCGCCCGGGGCGGGCGGCGGCGCCGTCAGGTCTGGGGCGGATCCTTCGAGCGGGTGCTGCTCACCCCCGTGATGATGCCGAGGCCGAGCAGGATCAGCGCCGCGATACCGATCCACATCGACGGTATGCCGGCCGCGGTCATGGCCCAGATGACGCCGGCCAGGAGCACGACGAAGCCGAGTAGGTAGATGGCGAAGGACATGTTCGTCTTCCCGCTGTTCGTGGTGCGGAGCCCGGCGGGATGCCGGCGCATCCGACGCACCTGCTTCGCCGGACGCGTGTCCGGCGCGGCGGTCCTCATGCGAGCGGCGTGCCAGATTCCTGCGGATCCACGGACGTGAGCCGGACACGGAGCACCCGGCCCTGCATGTCGATGCCGTCCTCCTCCTCGAGGAGGGCCTTGATGGCACGGGAGACGACGACGCGGGTGGAGCCGACGCGCTCGGCGAGCTCCTGGTGTGTGGGCCGGGGGAGGACCAGGTACTCCAGGGCGGAGAGGGTCCCGTCCTCCCGGGCCATGTCGAGGAGCGCGGCCTTCACCCGGTCCTTCACGGACAGCAGCGACTGGCTGCCGACACGGGCGTAGGCGCCGCGGAGGAGCTGCGCCATCTGGATGAGGATCCGCCCCTGAAGCAGGGGCCGCTCGCCGAGCCACGCCCGGAACCGCTCCCTCGGGATCATGGCGATCCGCGATGCGGCCTGCGTGATGGCGGTGCCGGTGTGCGGGCCGTCATCCACGGCCGCCACCAGGCCGCACACGTTGCCGGGCCCGAGGACGTCGAGGGCGAGCTCCCTGCCGTCCTCCCCGGCCAGGACGACCTTGACCTTGCCGTTCACGACGATGTACAGGGCGAGGCACGGGTCGCCGTCGTGGAAGAGGATGTTGCCCCGGGGCACGGACCTGCACGTGCCGAGGCTCGCGAACGAGCGGCGGGTTTCCTCATCCTCCCCGGCAATGAACGCCACGCGGTCCAGCACACCGTAGATCTCGTTCATAGCAGCAGGTCCAGTCTCTTGAGGCGGTAGAAGGTACGGGCGGCGGCGCCGGCCACCGTGGTGCGGGTGATGTCCACTTTCCCCCTGCCCACCATGCCGGCGTAAAGCGGGAAGTCGGGCGACTCGGGCAGCTCGGCGATGGCATGGAGCACGGCCCCGCCGGCGGCCGGCTCGATGGACGCGACGACGGCGTGCCACGTCGCCCCCGGGTGTGCAGGAAACCGGACGCGCATGGCCGTGCCGGGCCGGATCTCGCCCCCGCGGCTCGCGGGCACCACGAGGCGTGCGCGCAGCGGGCCATCCTCCCAGATCTCGACAAGGTCCTCGCCGGCCCGGATCACGTCGCCGACGCGCTCGTCGAGGAGGGGCGTTGCCACGACGCCGCGGACGGGCGCGACCAGGACCAGCCCTGATCGTTGTGCGTCGAGGAGGGAGAGCTGCGCGCGTGCGGCGTCCCCTTCCAGCTCGGCGGCGCGGACGACCGCGGCATCGCCCAGCGCCCGCGCCGCGCTCGCCCGCCTCGCGGCTCCGTCCACGGCGGCTGCTGCCTCCACCCGTTCGAGCTCGAGATCGGGATCGACCAGGATCGCCACCGTGTCGCCCGGCAGGACGGTGCCACCCTCCGCTGCCCGGACCTCCACGAGGCGGGCATCGAGTGCCGGGCGGAGCCACAGCCGGGCGGCGGGTTCCACGAGTACCGTGGCTGGCGTCCGCACGGTCCACGGCGTGGCGGCCGCCGCCAGAGCCAGCACGACCGCTGCCGCTCCGGCTGCCAGGGCGGCGCGCTGCCGGCGCGGTCCGCGGGGCAGCGTCTCGGTGGCAAGACGGCGGACGAGGGCCGCCAGGCCCGCGCGCGGCCTCCGCGTCATGCTGAAGAGGAGTACGAAAACGATGGCCGCGCCCCACAGCCCCAGGCGCACGACGAGGAGCCTTGCCACGAAGAGCCCGATGAGGCCGATGAGCGAGGCGCTGTAGACGACGGCGGTGACACCGTACAGGATGAACACGCGTCGTTCCCGGGGCGTCACCTCCGGGACGGCGACGTCGAGTCGGAGCACGTGCCGCTTCGCGAGTGCTCCCACGTAGCGGAAGCTCCGGCCCCGGAGGTTCGGCATCTCCAGCCAGTCGACCAGCGCGTAGTATCCGTCCAGTGGGATGAGCGGGTTGTAGTTGAGCAGCAGGGCCAGCGCCCCCGCCGTGGCGGAGGTGAGCGCGGCCAGCACGTTGACGGCGGTGCCCGGCTCGGTGAGGAGCCAGACGATGGCCGCGACTGCCGCCACCCACAGCTCGATCCAGCCCCCCGCGAACGTCACCCACAGCCGGTGCGACCGCTTCTCGAACATCCACGCATCGGAGATGTTGCAGTAGAACGAGGGCGTGAAGTAGAGGAGCATGGCGCCCAGCTCGTGCACGTCGCCGCCGAACCGCTTGCACGTCAGGCCGTGACCGAACTCGTGCACGACGGACACGGCGGTGAACACACCGTAGGAAAGGATGATCACGGGCAGGCCCAGGCTCGCCGGGTTGTAGAGCTGGACCATGAACGACGAGAACGGACCCCACCACGCCGCGACGATGACGACGTACGCCGCGAAGATCGCGATGGACGCGACGACGAACCCGCGCGTCCAGAAGAAGCCCATGCGCCGGACCATGCGGGAGAGGAGGGCATCCGGGTCGCCGAAGGAGAACCGCATGCGCAGAAACGTGTTGTCGGTCTCGCGCCGGATGCGGCGGCCGGTCCGGAGATGCTCCACGAGCATGGCGCTCCGCTCCGTGACCGATCGTTCCGCGAGGCCCAGCTCCTTCAGCCGCCGGACGAGGACATCGAGGGCGGTGGGGCTCGCGGACAGGCCGACCTCGTGGAGGAGCGCGTCGCAGATGTCCTGGAGCGAACGCGTCCCGTCCATCTGCTGCATGAGCCAGGCTTCGACCTGCCCGAACCGGAAGTACTTCCGCGTCGCGGGGTCCTTCACCACCCATGACACGCCGGCGTCGTTCTCGTGCCGGACGAACTTCAGGCCGGGCCGCAGGCGGGGCCGTTCGCCGGCCTGCACTAGGGGCGTCCTCCCTCAGGCCGGAGCACCGGCGCGGCATCCGGCATCACGCCGAAGTGTGCTGTGGCTCCGGAGCCGGGGCGGAGCGGTCCGGGGTTGGTGACGCTCAGTATCATCTCCACCGTCCCGCTGGCAGGATCCACCGCCGGCGACACACGGACCACGCGAGCCTCCACGATGTCCCCGCCGTCGCCCGTCAGGAGTGCCGTCGACCCGACCGGTATGGCCCGCGCGTCGCGCTCCGGAACGCGGACCAGGGCCCGGAGCGGGCGCAGCGCGGTGATGCGGAAGAGCGGGTCCCCCACGTCCACCGGCCGGCCGGCGCCGGTCATCCGCCGGGTGACCACGCCGGCGAAGGGCGCCACGACGCGCGTGTGCTGCAGCTCCACCTCCGCCTCTTTCAGCGCGGCCTCGGCCATGCGCAGGCGGTAGAGCGCCTCCTCGTGCTGCGCCGTCGTCACGAATCCGCTGGCAACGAGGCCGTCCATGCGGCTGAACTCGGACCGGGCCATGTCCCTCGCCGCGGCGGCGGATTCCACCCGTGCGAGCTGGCGGCCGTCATCGAGGACGGCCAGCACCTGCCCTGCCCGGACTGCGTCGCCCAGATCGGCATGGACGCTCCGGACGATGCCGTCCATGCGCGGTCCCACCTCCGCGTCCTGATCGGAATAGAGGACGGCGACGTACGCGCTCCCGTCCGCGGCGCCGGCGCGATGTCCCGTGAGTTCAGGTACCGGCGGCGCGAGCGGTGACGTGTGCACGTCCCCGGCCGGCTCCGCGACGGGCGGCGCATCCCGCTCCGCGTTCGCCGCGTGCCGCGCGCTGACGTCGTTCCCGCAGGCGGCAGCGACCGCGGCGGCGGTCGCGAGCATCAGGCCAGGTCGGAGGCTCGGCATCTTCCTACCACCAGAGGTGCATGCGCGCGAAGCGCCACGGCCGGCGCACCACGTGCTGGATGATGGGTCGCGGCCGGGTGAGCACGCGGGCGCGTGCCGTCATCCCGGGACGAAGCAGGCCGGCGGAGTTGTCGAACGCCGCGCGGATGGTGTAGTACGGGACACCGTTGATGACTTCCGCCCGCGGCGCCACGGAGAAGACGCGCCCCTCCAGGCGGACGTCGGGCCGGGAGGGCACGCGGGCGCGCACGCGGTCGCCGGGCTGGACCAGGCCGACGTCATGCTGCGCAACCCGGAGCCGGACCTCCGCCGAATCGGCGTCGCCCACCCACAGGACGGCCTCACCCGCCCCCACCCACGTGCCCGCCTGTTCCTCGAGCCGGGGGGTCAGCACGATGCCGGCGGCGGGGGCGCGGACCTGGACGAGAGCCTCCTCCTCCCGGAGCAGCGACACGGCGGACCTGAGCTGGACCGCCTGCAGCCGCGCCGACGCGGCCCCCGCCGCGTCGCCCCTCGCCTCGGCCGCCAGCATGGCACGTTCGGACAGGCGGAGACCGCCCTCCGCGTCGGCGAGTCGGAACTGGAGCGCATCGTTGCGGATGACCGCCATCACCTGGCCCGCCGCCACGGTCTCGCCCTCCCGGACGAGGACCTCCGCCAGCGTGCCGCCCACACCGGCCCGCGCCGGCCGCTGGATGCCGGCATGCACCACGGCGTCCGTGGCCCCGGCTCGCAGCGGGATCCGGATCACGAACAGGAGGACGAAGATGGCGGCCGCAACGCCCGCATAGCGCAGCAGCGTAGCACGCGGCAGGGCCATGAGGGCCCGCTTCCGCTGGGCCAGCGGTTCCAGCAGCGCGATGAACGGGACGTCCGCGTACAGCTGCGCATTGCGGATGGCCAGCGCGGCCTGCGTGGCAAGGAGCCCCGCCGCCTCGCGCGTCCACGCGTCCAGCGCGTCCGGCTCGGCGAACTCGAAGACCAGGCGGCCCAACTCGCTCTCCGCGTCCTCTATGGGCAGGACGAGGACGGAACGGGCCCGGCTCGAGGCGAGGTAGTCCGGGAAGCGGCGGCGGAGGGATGCCGCGCCCTCGTCATCCTCCGCGTTCGTGTCCTGGATGAGGAGGGCACCGTCCCGGTCCGCCGTCCACGCGAGCAGGTCCGCGAGCTGGCGAACGGACGGGGACTTCCCATCCACGTGCGTCTCACCCGAGATGGCCCGCACTTCCTGCCGCCCGTCCTCGCCCAGGGCGATCACGCAGCGGTCGAAGTGCAGCGCGCGCCCGGCCAGGTTCACGATGGAGAAGAGGACGCGTTCCAGGTCGAAGGTCGACGTGATCTCGTGACTGACCTCCAGCAGGGCCCGCAGGTTGTCCGCCCGCCGCGCCTCCGCCAGCAGGTTGGCGTTCCGCAGCGCGGCCGCCGCATCATCCGCTACGAGCTCGAGGAAGGCCACGTCCCGCTCGTCGAACTCGTCCTTGCCGCCGACGTCGTTGACCAGCTCCATGACCGCCAGCGCCTCCCCCACCGCTAAGAGGGGGATGCTCACGGCCGAACGCGTCCGCAGTCCGCCCGCACCGCCGGCATACGCCGCGTAGCGCGGGTCGTCCAGGGCATTCGTGGAGACAACGGACGCGCCCGTCCGCAGCGCCTCGCCCACCGAACCCTCGTCCGCCGGCCGCCGGGCGCCGGCAAGCTCGCCGGCAGCCGGACCCACCGCGTGCGTGCACCGCACGTGGTCACCCTCACGCACCCACAGCGCCCCCGCCTCCGACTCAGTGACGGCAAGCGTCTGGTGAAGGATGCGCTCCAGCAGCGGCGCAAC
>DATHVO010000153.1:0-5435 GCA_035461265.1 Longimicrobiales bacterium | reverse complement strand
GATGGGTGTCGACAGGTCGCCGGGCAGGATGAAGTAGCCGTGCATCGAGTGCGCGGCCCGGTCCGGCTCGACGGTCCGCTGCGCGGCCACGAGGGCCTGTGCCATGACCTGCCCGCCGAATACCCGTCCCGACCCGATGTCCCTGTTCCGGCCGCGATAGATGTCGTGCTCAATGGGTTCGAGATCGAGGAGCTCGAGGAGATCGCGTACGTCGTAGCGCATGGCGGGTGTCGTCCGTTCCGATGTGAGGCGCGTGCAGCCGACGGACCCGGCGCGGGCCGCCTGCCACGGCGTGCTTGCCGGAACCGCAGGTCCGGAGGCACTATAGCAGGGCCGTCGCGCGAGGCGGGCCGGCGGCGCGGGACCGTGTGATCTTCCCGCCCCACGGTCCTGCAGGGTATCCGATCCATGCGTTTCAGAATTGCGCCAAGGGTACGACCCTGCAAGGCATCCGGAGGGCAGGCCCCCATGAGTGGCCCGGGGCGAAGTCCGCCGGCCGCGGCCGGGTACGGGGTCCGTGACCTCAACGGCCGGTGAGGGGTACGAGCTACGGCCGGCCCGGAAATCGCGGAAAGCGGGCCGGGACGGTCGGTTGTGCAACACCCGTGGAGAATGGCAGGCACATGAGCGTAAGCGCGGCACTTCCACTCGTGATCCAGGGAGGGATGGGCATCGCCGTCTCCAACTGGCGGCTCGCCCAGGCGGTTTCCTCCCTCGGACAGCTCGGCGTGATATCCGGTACCGCAGTGGATTCGGTGCTGGTGCGGCGTCTCCAGGACGGGGATCCGGGCGAGTACGTCCGCCAGGCCATGGAGCACTTCCCGTGGCCGGCCGTGAGCGCGGATGTCCTGCGGAAGTACTTCGTGGACGGCGGCAAGGCCGCTGACCAGCCGTACAAGCTCCTGTCGATGTACCGAGGTGCGGTGTCCCGCGCACGCCACGAGGTCACAATCCTGGCGAACTTCGTCGAGGTCTGGCTGGCCAGGCAGGGGCACAGCGGACCGGTGGGCATCAATCTCCTCACGAAGGTCCAGATGCCCAACCTCGCCTCCCTGTACGGGGCGATGCTGGCCGGCGTGGACTACGTCCTCATGGGTGCCGGGATCCCGAAGGAGATCCCCGGCGTCCTGGACCGCATGGCCGTGCATGAGCCTGCATCCATGAAGCTGGACGTCGAGGGGACGGGGCCGACGGCGTATCTCGAGTTCTGCCCGGCCGACTTCTGGGACGGCGCGCCCCCCGTGGAGCTGCGCCGGCCGAAGTTCTTTCCCATTGTGTCAGCAAGCTCCCTCGCCCAGATGCTCGCACGGAAGTCGACGGGCCGGGTGGATGGCTTCATCGTCGAGGGTCCCACTGCGGGCGGCCACAATGCGCCGCCGCGGGGCACCACGACGTACAACGACCGGGACGAGCCGGTCTACGGCGAGCGTGACCGCGTGGACTTCGCGCACATGCGGGAAATCGGCCTGCCGTTCTATCTGGCGGGCGGCGCGGCCACGCCGGACGCGCTGCGAGCCGCCGTGGACGAGGGTGCGGCGGGCGTCCAGGTGGGCACCCTCTTCGCCTACTCCGAGGAATCGGGCCTCGCCGACGACATCAAGCAGACGGTCCTGCAGCAGGTGCTGAGCGGCGACGTGGATGTGCTCACGGACGCCCGCGCCTCTCCGACGGGCTACCCGTTCAAGATCGTGCAGATCGAGACGACCAACTCGTCCAGGGAACAGTACATGGCGCGGAAGCGGGTCTGCGACCTGGGCTACCTCCGCACGGCATACCGCCGGCCGGACGGACGGCTGGACTACCGCTGCGCGGCGGAGCCGGTGGACACGTACGTGAAGAAGGGCGGCGAGCTGGACGACACGTCCGGCAGGAAGTGCCTGTGCAATGCCCTCATGGCCGACATCGGGATGGCGCAGGTACGTGAGGGCGGCGAGCTGGAGCGACCGATCATAACCAGCGGTGACGACCTGATCCGCCTGGGCCGATTCATCGAGGAAGGTCGCACGCGGTACAGTGCGCGCGACGTCGTGGACTACCTTCTCGGACCCGTGTCACAACCCGTGCCGCCACCGCGCGAGGCGGGCGTTGCGTTCAGCGGGGCCGGTATGCGGTAGCCGGGCGGCGACGGAACGGGACACGACGCCGGCAGAGACCCCTCGACCCGGGCGGCGGCTTCGGCCACCACCCGGGTCGCTGTCATCCGCCCCCGCCGGCCCGGCCCCCACCGCCGTCGAGCTCCCGCCTCAGGACGTCACGCGCCACCTCCATCCGCCGGCGGACATCCGCCATGAGGGTGGGCATATCGTCCAGCGTCATGCCCGCGGTCTCGACCGGCTCCAGCACCCTGACTTCCGCCCGGGCGCGATTGAAGAACAGCGACCCCTTCACCATGGCGTGACGCGTCCCGGCCACGACCATGGGAAGGACTGGCGCACCGAACTCGATGGCGGCGCGGAATGCGCCCTCCCGGAACGGGAGCATCTCGTTCGTCGGGGAGCGCGTACCCTCGGGGAAGACCATCACGGAGACCCTCTTCCGGAGCCGGTCGCGAATCCCCTCCAGCGCCTGGGCGCGGCTCGTGGCCCGGCCGCGGCTCACGCCGATGTCGCCGGCCATGCGCATCATCCACCCCATGAACGGAATCCTGAACACCTCCACCTTCGATAGCCACTTCATCTCCCAGGGCAGGTGGCTGATGAGGAAGATGTCGGAGACGGACTCGTGGTTGGAGACGGCGACGTAGGGCCTGCGCGGATCGGCGATGTGGACGCCTGACGTCCGGAATCGCCAGAGTGGATTCACGGTCACCATGATCACGGCGGCCCGCCTGAACCAGCGGCCGACGGTGTAGCGACCGGGATCGGACGGGACCGTCACGACGTAGACCGCCGCCATGAGCGGCACCCACACCACCACGAGGAGCAGGACGAAGATCCAGACGAGTACGGAAACCAGCCGGGTCACGCGGCGGTCATGTCAGTGGACGTGCCCATCATGCCCATCGTGGCCGGCGTGCGGGTCAACGTCACCCGGAGCCGCCGAGCCGGCATGGTGATCATGACCGGGCAGGCCGCTGTCGAGACCGGTGAGGTCCTGCCGATAGAGCGGGTCGTCGGGGTCGGCGGCAATCCAGCCTCCCCGACGGGAGCGGATGACGCCGCCCACGGCGCCCATGGCGCCGTCCGGTATGGTCTCACCCGTGGGATTCTCGTAAACCACCGTGATGCGGTAGGTGTGGTCCTGCCGTATGGCGTGCCCCATCCGGCCCAGGAAGGTGCGCCGCGGGACGTGTGCGACGGCGCCGTCCTCATCGAGGACGGGGCGCTCCCTGTACAGCACCCTGCCCGCCGTGACGTCCTCCAGGACGAGTTCGACGCCGTACCGGTGGAGATGGCCGCCGAGAGCGAGGATGCGGCCGTCCACCGCTGCCCTGCCCTCCCAGCTCCGGGTGGACCGTCCCGGCGGCAGGTCCCAGCCGGCGGGGCCGGGGGGCGGACTCGCATCGATGAAAAGGGGCTGGACGGACAGGCGCGGCGAGCGGGCGTAGTGGAGCTTGACGCGTACCGTCACGTCGCCGTGGTCGATGTCCGTCGGGTTGTGGAGCATGCCGAAGACGAGGAGCTCCTGTCCCTCCGCCGCCCGTACACCCAGTGGCCACGGCAGATCGATGGGCTCGGTCTCCTCGCCGGCGGCGACGAGCCGCTGCATGATCGGGCGGAAGAGATCGCGCTGCTCGGGCACCATCACGTTCACGTGATGCAGCATGTACTGCGGGAGGGGTCGTCCGTTACCATCCACCAGCTCCACCTCGAAGCGCGTGAGCCAGCCCGAAGCCGGCAGCCGTGCGCTGGCGAGGGGCGTGCGCTCCATGACGTGGGCATCGCCGTTCGCGGCCGGGAGCGGAACGGGCTCGAGCTCCACGACGAAGGTGCGGTCCTGGCCGGCGCAGGCGGTGGCCAGGAGCGTGGCGGTGAGCAGGAGGAACGGGGAACGGGGCGTCATGTGCGGTTCCTTCCTTCGGTCGGCCTCAGGTTCTCGCCTGTCGGTCGTGCCGTACTCATGCAGCCCCGCGCCCCCGCGCGCAAGATGAACGAGGTCCTGGCATCAACGAGTCCGGCCGCCCACGCCAGGCGCGACCGGACTCCTTGCCGAAGGCGCCCGGTTTCTATCGGCGCTGGCCGTTGCCGACACGTGGGACGTAATCCGTCGGCCCCGGCTGGACGTGGGCCGCCGACTCGTACCAGCGCGGCAGCGTGTCCGCCAGGAACGCCGCCTTCTGCGAGCGCTGCTGCGCCATGTCGAGGCCGATGAACGCCTGGAGTGCATCCTTGTTCCACTCCGGCATGGGCACCGGCTGCGCCACGCCGTGGCGTGACAGGATCTGCGCCAGCAGCACCCGCGCCTCGCCTGCCATGACGATGGCCTTGCCCAGGAGCCGCTGTGACTCCACGGGAGAATGGAACGCCGCGCCGTGCGACGCCGCCGTCCAGTCCCACCGCCACTGGCCACTCCGGAGGAGCTGGAGGACCGGCGCCATCTCTGCCTCCGTCGCACCCGCCTCCCATGCCGCGCCCGCCTCGATGTGCGCCATGGCAAGGCTGCGCTCGGCACCGCGCCGCAGCTCGTAGACCTTGTCCTGCGTGTCGTTGACCCGCTGGACCATCTCCTGCTCCGACCCGCCGTGGCAGACCAGGCAGGAGGAGGCGATGTCGGCCAGGGGGCTCTGGATGTGGTGGTTCGTGAACTTGACGCCGCCCTCCCGCCGGTACGGCATGTGGCAGTCGGCGCAGGCGACGCCGCGATACGCGTGGATGCTCGACTGATAGAGCTCCCAGTCCGGGTGCTGCACCTTGAGCATGGGCGCGCGGCTGACGGTGTGAACCCAGTCCACGTGTTCGACGCGGTCGAGGAAGGCCTCCTGGGCGTCGGCATCCACGCCGTTCTCGTCCCACGGGAAGACCAGGTAGTTGTCGCCCGGCCGGAAGTAGTACTCGACGTGGCACTGGGCGCACACGAGCGACCGCATCTCCTGGTGGGAGGCCTGCTCGATGTTGCGGCCCATGCGCTGGAATGCCTCGATCAGGGCCGGCCTCGTGATGCGCAGCCGCATCGTGGTCGGGTCATGGCAGTCCTGGCAGCCGATGGGATTGACCACCTCGTCGCCCAGGTCGCGCCACTTCTGGGCGTAGTAGCCCTCCACGCCGTACTGGTTCATGAGGCGCGGCACGTCGGTGCTCTTGCACGTCCAGCACGTCGCCGGCTGGTCGATGTTCGTGCGGAGCGTTTCGTGGATGTCGAGCACCGCGTAGTAGTGGCCGCGGATCTGGTTGTAGTCCCGAGCGAAGGCGTATCCCGCCCAGAGGACGACCATCTCGGGGTGCTGCGCCAGCATGTCGCGGTGGCGTGAGCCGCCGTACTTGGACGCGAAGGTGGTA
>DATHVO010000152.1:0-3770 GCA_035461265.1 Longimicrobiales bacterium | reverse complement strand
CAGGACATCGGCGCGCGGCCCTACACGTTCGTGTGGACCATGGCCATGGCCATGGAGGCCGCCGCGGCCCACAACATCCCCTTCGTCGTGCTCGACCGCCCCAACCCCAGCACGGACCGGGCGGAAGGCCCGCTGATGGAGATGGCGATGCGCACCGTCGGACAGCCCATCACCGGGTACTATCCCGTCCCCCTGCGCCACGGCATGACCGTGGGCGAGATCGCTCGCTACGTGAACGCGGAATTCGATGTCGGCGCGGACCTCACGGTAGTGCCCGTTTCCGGCTGGCGATCGGGGCAGTGGTTCGACGAAACCGCGTTGCCATGGATCGATCCGTCGCCGAACATCCGCTCACTCGATGCGGCCCTCGCGTATGCGGGCCTCGTCCTCCTCGAGGCGACGAACCTCACGGTGGGTCGCGGCACCGCTGCGCCGTTCTCCGTCGTGGGCGCGCCCTGGCTCGATGCCGCGGCGCTGCTCCGGCGCGCGGCGCAGCACGATCTGCCCGGCGTGGTGCTGGACACTACGTCGTTCATCCCCGTTGGCGAAGGCTGGGTTCCGTTCCGGGGCGAGCGAGTGCAGGCCGTGCGCCTCCGCATCACGGACCGCGATGCATTCCGGCCCGTGTGGCTCGCCCTGGTCATCATGACGGAGATCCGCCGGCAGCACCCCGACCGGTTCCGCGTGACCAACGACGGCATGACGCAGATGCTCGGGTCGCGCTGGGCTCGCCAGGCCCTCGACCGCGGCGACGATCCGCAGGCGACATGGCGCCGCTGGCAACAGGAACTCGATGCGTGGGAGGATGTTCGGCGGAAGTACGCGCTGTACCGGTAGGCGCGGGGCAAGGGCCGCCGCGCGGCGGGGGCATGATGGCGGCGATGGGGGCGGCGGGTAGGGCGCGCGGGGGCGTGATGGCGGCGGGTCGGCGCGCGGGGCGTGATGGCGGCGATGGGCGCGGCGGGTCGGGCGGATCGGCCAGGTCGGGCCGCGTGGCGCTCGCCCGCGACGAAAATCGCCCGCCTCGCCCGTCCGTAGCGGCCGGCTGCCGGATTTCCATCGGATAGCGATGACGATCCAGCACGCGCCCGCCGCCGGTCTCGCGCGTGCCGGTTCAACCGCTCCTGGCGATGAATTTCCAGCACGACGCATCGCAGCGATGACGAGTGTGGGACTTTTCTCCGGCGTCCGGCCTCCCGGCGCCGACACGGCGACCGGGGCGGACCCGGAGCGGATCGGGAGCGGACCCGGAGCGGACCCGGAGCGGACCCGGAGCGGGCCCCCTGTCCGCGGCCCTGCACGATGACGTTGCCGCCGCTTTGCCCGCCTGAGCATATTCAGGGGTCCGTCTCCCGACCCGTTCACTTCCCACGGCGGCGTTCATGGCCGTAGATCGTCGCGACCTCTCGCCGCGGCACGTTACGCGCTGGCGGCCGGCGGAAGAGCCGTGTCGCAACTGTGGCGATCCGACACCGGGACGGTTCTGTCCCGCCTGCGGTCAGCGCAAGGTGGAGATGCGCGCATCGCTGCGGGTGATCATCGGCGATGTTGTGCAGGACGAGCTGCTGCTCAACCGGGCCACGCCCCGCACCATCGCCTCGCTGCTCTTCCGGCCGGGGCACCTGACGGACGAGTACCTCCGCGGCCGCATGGCCAGCTACATCCCGCCTTTGCGCCTGTACCTCGTCGCCAGCGTCGTGTTCTTCCTGATGGTCTCGTTCGTCGGGCTGCGGGCGCTGGACCGTGCGCCGGCGATTCAGTTCGATGGCGCGGCCGACGCGGACAGCGCGCGGGCGGCGCTGCTGGTGCAGCGGGCGGAGCTCGAGGCCGTGGACACCGTGACCATGCCGGAGGTCGGGCGTGCCGTCCTGCGCATGTCGCTGGACAACAATGCCCGCGCCCTGGCGGCGCTGGACGACACGACCGGTGCCATTCCCGCCGGCACGGTGGCGGAGCTCGTGCGTCGTGCCCGGGGCGACACGCCCGTGATGACGACGGGCATGCAGCCGTGGGCGGAGCAGATCCGCGTCCAGGCGGGCAGCGACTGGCTCCAGGGCGTGGTGGACCGGAAGCTCGCGCAGGTGGGCCACCTCTCCCAGCGGGAGGCGATCCGGACGATCCTGTCCGACATGCTCGACTACGCACCGCACCTCGTGTTCGTCCTGCTGCCCGTCTTCGCGCTGCTGCTCAAGCTCCTGTACGTGCGCCGCCGCCGGTACTACGCCGAACACTTCACGTTCGCCCTGCACGTGCACGCGTTCTTCTTCGTGATGTTCACGATCATGTTCCTGCTGCCGTGGGACAACGTGAACGGCCCGCTCATCCTCTGGATGGCCGCGTACGTGTGGCTCGCCATGAAGCGCGTATACGGGCAGGGCTGGTTCCGCACGACGGCGAAGTGGTGGGTGCTCGGCTGGAGCTACGTGATCGTCCTGGTCCTCGGACTCGCCGGGCTTACGGTGACGGCGCTGCTCACCTGAGACAGCGGCGTTGCAATTCGACGCGCGCCCATTGGGCGCGCTCGGTGCAGCGCTCCGCCGAGCATCGCCTGCCGTCAGGTCGCGCGGCGTTCCACCTGCAGGAGCGCCCGGCCGAGCCGGACGAGGAGGGCCTCGGGCTCGTCCGTGATCTGGCGCCACGTCACACGCACGACGTGGAACCCCGCCGCGGCAAGGACGGCGTCACGGCGCCGGTCGCTCTCGAAGGCTCGTCGGGTGGCGTGGAACGCGTGCCCGTCGATTTCCACCACGAAGCCGTGCTTCCGCCAGAGGAAGTCCACCTCGTAGCCGGCAGCCATGACGTTGGTCGCGGGCACGGGGAGCCGACCGCGCCGGACGAGATGAAGGAACCGCTCCTCGGCCTCGGAGCGCGTGAGCGCAGGCGGCCCGCCATCCAACAGTTCGCTGAGCCGGGCAGCTCCCCTGCGGGGAGGACTCAGGCGGAGCATCGCCCGCAGCGCGGAGGGCGTGTCGAGCTGCAGAGTCAGGTATCGTTCGAGGGCACGCTCCGTCTCACGCACGTCTGCGGCGCCCGCCAGGTCGAGGAGCGTGCGGGCGGCCGAGGTGACGGGCACGTCCTCCGCCGCGGCCACGTCGTCGGCGGGGAGGGAGCGCACACGATGCACCCGCACGCCGGCCCGTCGCCGGTCCCGCCGGATCACCGTGACGTCCACTGGATCGGACGGCGGGCGGGGCGCCGACAGCCCCCAGATCGCCCCGGCGCTCCAGTGGCTGACGACGGCACCCTTCCCGCAGGCCAGCACGGCCGCCATCTCCCTCGCCCGGGGTCCCGCGACCGGTCCGAGAAGGTAGACGCCGGCGTGCAGGGTCCGGAGCCGCCCACGACCCAGCCACCTGTCGATGGTCGCGGAGGAGATGCCGGCGCCAATGAGCTGGCTCCGGGCAACGACGCCGTGCTGGCCCGCCGCGAGGTCCCTGGCGACAATCTCCGCGGGCGGCGCGGGGCGAGGAGAATCCCCGCACTCGCCCCCGGCGTCTGGCGTGTTGCTGGATTCACTGCGCATATCGATGTCGCTCCGGCACGTGCGCTGTAGTCCGTCGTGCTGTGCTGGATCGTCCTCGCCTGGCGCGGTCAATCCAGCACGGGGCCGCGTGCGGCCGGCGAGTGTGGCGAAATCCTTCGGCGCGCCCCACGCCGATGCCACGGTGCACCGGCCCGCCGGGCGCCGCCATGGCGCGCGGGGACAGCCGCGCCGGTCGCCGTGCTGGCCGCCCGCGAGGTCCCTGGCGACGATCTCCGCGGGCGGCGCG
>DATHVO010000151.1:0-6431 GCA_035461265.1 Longimicrobiales bacterium | reverse complement strand
CACCGGCGAGGCCACCGCCACCGTCGCCGTGTACGTCCCCGGCCCGAGACCCGCCTGGTTCGCGCTCAGCATGAGCGATGCCGGCGCCGTCGTCCCCGACAGGCTCGCCGACAGCCAACCCGTCGGCTGCCCCGCACCGTACGTAACCGCCGCCGACAGTCCCGTCAGGGTCCCCGTCCCCGCATTCGTGACCGACACTGTCCGGTCTCCCGGCGTCGACCCGTTCTGCACTCCTGCGAACGCCACCTCGTCCGGGCTCACCGCCAGCAGCGGGGCTGACGTGACCGTGATGGTGGCGTCGGCGGAGATCCCCTCGCTGGTGGCCCGGACCACGGCGGCGCCCGCTGCGAGCCCACTGACATTGCCGACACCGTCGACGGAGGCGACGGAAGGGTTGAGGCTGGTCCACGCGACGCTCCGGCCGGTGAGGACCTGGCCCGTCTCGCTGAGCACCCGGGCCGTAAGCCGGACGGATCCGTTGATGGCGATGGTGGCGGCGCGCGGATCGACCTCGACCCGGTCCACCAGCACGGTGTTCACACTCACATCGGTGCACGAGACGGCGAAGAGCACTGCCGCGAGGCAGACGGCGGCGGAGCGGGACAGGCAAGCTGCGGACACGTGGGGACCTCTATATGTCAGAAACGCAGTCGGATCAACTCCATTCGTACCCCGTCGCCGTCGATATGTACCCGGGACACGGCGGCCACGCCGGTCGCCGGCAAACCCAGCGCGCCGGATCGGCGCGGGTCGGCGGACCTGCGGGCGCCGCGGTAGGCGTCGAGGGCGCCGAGGATGCCGGCCGCCGCGGCGACGGCGATGCCGGGATAGAGGTAGGGGCGTTCCGTGCGCTCCCGGACGATGTTCTCGGGAGGGCAGCGTCCATCGACCGGCGGGGAGAGGCAGTCCACCTTCACGTCCTGTACGGCGACGCCGACGCCGACCGCGGCGGCTGCGACGCCGAGGACAAGCGCCCCGGTGGCTGGCCGGTCGGTGGTGAAGTGGCCGAGTCCGGGCATGAGCAGGCCGGCGATGAGCGCCTGCTGAGGCGCCCGCGGAGATGAAGGTCGTATGGCCGTCCACGCCGACAGGTTCGCGGCACGCGTCTGGTCGCCGGTGAGTCGGAGGTATTCGTCGATGTCGGCGGAGGCCTCCGCCGTCCTGCCCAGGGCAAGCCGCACGACGGCGCGGTTGTGGACCGGCGCACCCCACGCCGGCGCCGCTGACATGGCCTGGCCAAACGCGGCTTCCGCTTCGCGGAGCCGGCCGGCGTCGACATGGCCTGTGCCGGTGCTGAAGGCACGCGCCGCCGCAGCCGTCACGGTCGAGGCAGTCAATGCCTCGATCCGCGCCCGCGCATCCTGGGCGTCGGGGGCGTCGGGCGCCTCACCGGCCAGCGCCGTGTAGCGGCAGTATTCCGCAAGCGCATCCGTAGAACGTCCGAGCTCTTCCAGCGTTCGCGCGAGATGGTACTTCACCTCGGGCGACGCAGGGTCGAGACCGTCGGCCCGCCGCAGCAGTTCGAGGGCGGCGGCGTTGTCGCCGAGGATCGCCGCCTGCGTTGCCGCGGCGGCCAGTCGCTCGGCCTCCTGTCGTTCCGCGAGGGAGGCGCGGGCGGGGATCGCGTCCGGCCGTGCAGGGCAGCCGTCCCATACACCGGGCGCTTCCCGTATCAGCGTGAGGGTCTGGCCCGAGGCAGGCGCCGCGGGGAGGAGGAGGCACGCGACCAGCAGGGCGGTGCGACGGGTCATTTGCTACCTCTGGCGCCCGGCCGGGACCGGACGCGCCTGGTTGGAGCGTGAGCCGTCCCCGAGCTGGCCCGCCAGGTTGAACCCCCAGCACCATCCGCCGCCGCCCGCACCCGCGGTACCGCAGGTGTGGGCGCCGCTGGCCTGCAGCGACGCGAATCGCGAGGCGGCGGCCACCGCCACGGGGCGCGGCCGGTCCTGGTTGGTGCCGTCACCGAGTTGGCCGTAGCTGTTGCGTCCCCAGCAGAAGGCTTCGCCGGCCCGTGTCAGCGCGCATGTATGCACGCCCCCCGCCGTGAGCTGAACGAATGCCTCGGTGGCGCCGACGGCGACGGGGACCAGGCTGTCTCCGCCGCCGCTCCCCAGCTGGCCATGCGTGTTCTGGCCCCAGCACAGGACCGCGCCGTCAACGGCGAGGCCACAGGTGTGTGTGTTGCCGGCCGCGACCGCGCTGAACCTGTGACCCCCGCCCACAGCGGCGGCGGCTGCGCGGTCGGCTGTGCGGCCATCGCCAAGTTCGCCCGAGGAGTTACGCCCCCAGCAGAATGCCGTGCCGTCCCCGGCCACCGCGCATGTGTGGGCCCAGCCCAGGCCAACACCGGTGAACGAGCGGCCGCCTCCGGCCCGCACCGGCGACGTGCGCGCGGTGCGGGTGCCATCGCCCAGCTGGCCGTGGCCGTTCTGGCCCCAGCAGAACAGGCGCCCGGCCGAATCCAGCGCGCAGGTGTGCGACGCGCCGGCGAAGATGTCGCTGAAGGCGCGTCCGCCGGCTACCTGAACGGGCACGGCACGTCCCACACGGGTGCCGTCGCCGAGTTGGCCGCCGTCGTTGGCGCCCCAGCACCAGGCATTCCCGAACACAGTGACGACGCACGTGTGCGACACGCCTGCACTGAGCCGGGCGGCCGGCTCCGGCAGCGGGATGCGCGCCGGTGAAGTCCGGCGACCGGACGAACCGTCGCCGAGCTGCCCCGAGTCGTTCCCGCCCCAGCACCACACCGTGCCCTCGCCGTCCAGGGAGCACGTATGCATGCCGCCGGGCCTGAGCCCCGCCCGCACGGCGATGCGGGACGCCTCCCGGGCCGCACGGATAGTCAGCTCGTCGCCGTCCTGGTCCGCCAGCGCCGCCGACGCCTCCTGGGACGACTCGTCGCCCAGCGACCATTCGACCTCGGCCGTCCCAAGCCGACCTGTCCGGGCGCGGCCCGGTTCGATCCGGCCACCGCCGCTGCGAACGGTGAAGCGGACTTCGGCGCCGGCCACCGGCTCGCCACGGTCATCCTCGGCCCGGACGACGATGGTGGTCCGGGCGGGGTTCCCGCCGTCCCGCTGTGGTGCGGGCATGGAAACCAGGCGCACAGCCGGCCGTGCCGCCACCCTTGCGCGGAACGTGACCGGTTCCCTGTCAACGCCGGCGACAGTCGCCTCGACGAGGTGGTCACCGGCGTCGTCGGGCAGCCAGCGGGCACTCGCCAGTCCGTGCTCATCGGTGGCCGCCGTGGCCGGATGAACGGCTCCACTGCCCGACCGGACGGAGAATGTCACCATGGCGCCAGCCACGGGCTGGCCGGCTGCGTCCTCGACACGGAGGACCAGCGGCGTGGCGAGCGAATCGCCGGCGACGCCATCCTGCATGTCCCCGAAGATCGCGAACGCCAGTGAGGGCATGGCCCCGCCGGAAGCAGCCTGTCCCGTCGGCGCCCCTGGCAATCCCCCCGCGGGCGACCCGACGGTCCCTCCACCCGACGTATCCCCGGACGTCTGCGCCGAGGCCGTTCCCGGGTCCGTGCTCCGCACGATGGTCAGCATGACCGGCGTGCTGATCATTGCCGCGACCAGCGCCGCGGCGATGATGAAGTTTCTGCGCCGGTCCGTCCGTTCGAGCCGTCCCGCCACGGGTGCGCCCGCAACCGCCGCCACGGGAGCCGGCGACACGGGCCCGGCCAGGGCCTCTGCAGGCGCCGGATCGGTGGCCGCCTCTCCGCGTCGGTACCGGATCGTGAGGTTCTCCTCGGGCGGTGCTGCGGGTGCAGCGCTCCGCTCCGGTGCCGGGGCCCGGGTCCCGGACACGGGTTCCCCCGCCGGCACCCTGGTGGAACCGGGCGCCGGGGCGGTGCCGAGGGCCGCCATGAATGCCTCGGCATCCGCCCAGCGCTCGTCCGGATCCTTGCGGAGTGCCCGCTCAATGACCGCCCGCAGTCGAGCGGGCGTGTCAGGTCGCACCTCCGCCATCGCGGGCAGATCCTCGTGCTTCTGCTTGTAGATCATCCTGAACAGGCTCTCGCCTGCCCAGGGCGCCTGTCCTGTAATCATCTCGTACGCGACCAGGCCCAGGCTGTATATGTCGCTGCGGGCATCCAGTTCAGCCCCGTCAACCTGCTCGGGCGACATGTACGCAGGGGTCCCGATGGCGGTCCCTGGCAGTGTCAGGCCGCAGTCGTCCCATGCCCGGGCAATACCGAAGTCGGAAAGACACGCCCGCCCGGATTCCTCCTCCAGGTAGATGTTCTCCGGCTTGATGTCCCGGTGCAGGATGCGGTGGCGCTGCGCATGGACCAGCGCGCTGCCCATGTCCGCCAGGATGCGGGCCACGTCGGCGAACGGGAGGGCGCCCCGCTCCCGTATCTCCTGCTTGAGAGTGCGGCCGTGGATGTACTGCATGATGAGGGCGAGGCTCCCATCGGCGAGCCGGCGGGTCCCGTGCAGCATCACGATGTTGGGGTGACGGAGTCCGGCTACCGTGCGGGCTTCGCGAACGAGTCGCGCAGCCGCCTCATCGTCCTCTACGTACGTGGCCCGGACCACCTTGATGGCGACCTCGCGCCCGATCTCCCGTTCCCTGGCGAGGTAGACGACGGCCGTGCCGCCGCGTCCGAGTTCCCGGAGGATCTCGTACTCGGCTTCGAGCTCTGCGAAGCGTGGAAGGTCTTCTCTATGCTCGGACACGTGACAACCGCGGATCTCTCAGCTGCGGCGTGCGGCGGCGCAGCGTAGCCGACCACCGGCCACGCCGCCTAAAACACGCTCGCCAATATGGATACGTACACGATAACACCGAGCAGGGCCAGCAGTATAGCGGCCAACTCGATGGTGTGCCATCGCCGCGACGGGCGCCGCCGACGGTGCCTGCGGCGATCGCGGACGGCCGGATCGTCATCCGGCGACGGCGGCGCGACGGTACGCACGCCCCGCATGACGGATGGGGGCGCCGCCGCCAGCACGGACCGGGCGGAGTCGGCAGCAGCCGGAGACTTTGCCCCATACCGCACGATGGCGACGCTGATGTTGTCGTCGCTTCCGGCGGCGTACGCAGCGGCGGCAAGTCCGCGCGCAGCGGTGGCGGGTCCGGACTCGCGAGCAGTCTGCGCCAGGACGTCCTCATCGACGAAACGGTACAGGCCGTCCGTGCACAGCAGGATCGTGTGCGGCTCGCCGGCATCGAACGGGCCGTGGCAGTCCACGTCCACCGAACGATCCGTCCCGACGGCACGGGTCACCGCGTTGCGCCAGCGGGAAGCGCCCGCTTCTTCCGCCGTCAGCTCGCCCGACCCCACGGCCTCGGCCATGAACGAGTGGTCCGACGTGATCTGGTGAACGCCGGACCCGTCAATGCGGTACGCCCTGCTGTCGCCAACGTTGGCGATGGTGTAGTGACCACCGCGCCGCAGCACGGCGACCAGCGTCGTCCCCATGCCTTCCCGGCCCGGGAGCGCGCCCGCCTCCTCGTATACCGCCGCGTTCGCCGCGGCCACCGCCTTACCGAGGTCGTTACCGGCCTCCACCGACGCGCGCAGCACGTCGAGGGCGGTACGGCTCGCCACTTCCCCCGCGGAGTGGCCGCCCATGCCGTCGGCCACGGCGACCAACTCGCCGCCGCCGGCCAGGGACACGGCCATGACGGCGTCCTGGTTGACGCTTCGCCTGCCGCGACCCGTGACGGCACCGACGTCCCGGGACAGCCCATGTTCGGCCATCATCGCTGCCGGTACCGGAGGACGACCTCGCCCAGCTCGAGCCGATCGCCGTCCCGAAGGGCTCTCTCGCCCTCGCCCACCGGGAGAGCCTCCCCATTCAGCAGCGCCGGGTTCGTGCTCGAGAGATTCACGATGTGCCACTCGCCGTCCTCGAAGCGGAGGCGCGCATGCGACCGGCTCACCGTCGGGTTGAGCAGTCGGACACTGCCCGGACCCCCGCCCGGGCCACGCCCCAGTGTTACGACGGGATCGCCACCCGCCGGACGGACGAACCGAATCTCCTCCGCTCCCGCTTCCCCGTCCACCACTTCGAGGCGTCCCGGCAGGAGCTGCAGAGTCGCGTCGGCCCCGTCCGGACCCGGTTCCACCCGGGCGCGACCGTTCCGACGCGGCGTCCTGGCCTCCCCCCGCGTGCCCGGCGTCCCACCGCGCCCACCAGCGCGGGGTGCGGCCTTCGTCCCGGCGCCGGTCGGAACGGCATCCTGCGTTGCGGCACCCGGCGGCGCGTGACCGGCCGGCGCGGGGCCGGCCGGCGCCCCTGCGGACGCGCCCGCGGCGATGGCAGATCTCGCAGGGACGACAGGCGTTCGCGCCGTCATCGGGAACACGAGGGGGGGCAGGTCATCCGCGGGATCGACGCTGTGGGCCGGATGTACGAAGCGACGGTACGCCATGAAGGCAGCCGTCCCGAGGGCCAGCACGATGAGCG
>DATHVO010000150.1:0-4330 GCA_035461265.1 Longimicrobiales bacterium | reverse complement strand
CTCCCTGACACGCGCGATGCCCTCGGTGACTGCGCTGAAGTGGACGAAGGTCGCGTCCGTCCGGTCGGCAATGATCCGGGCCAGCGTGGTCTTCCCGGTACCTGGAGGACCCCAGAAGATGACGCTGCCTATCGCGTCCTTCTCGATGAGCTCGCGCAGTGCACGGCCGGGACCGAGGATGTGCTCCTGGCCCACGTAGTCGTCCAGGGTGCGGGGCCGCATTCGTGCGGCGAGGGGCGCAGCCTCGCCGGGGACCCCGATGTCGCCCCCGGCGGCCGGATCGCTCCCGCCGCCTCCGCCGTCCTCCCCGCCCGCGAACAGGCTGAGGTCTTCGCGTTCCGCCATCAGTGGCCCGGCAGCAGGGCATGGACGAGGAAGAATGCGAGGACTCCGGCGAACAGCCCGCCCTGGACGACCCAGCCGTGCTCGCGCTGCGTCTCCGGGACGAGGTTCGAGGCGGCCACGTAGAGCGTCACGCCCGCGGCTACGGCCAGCCCGTACCGGGCGATGGGCTCCACCACCGGCGTGACGACTGCGCCGACGATCGTGGCAAGGCCCACGGCCGTCACGGCCGCAATGGTCTGCCGGCTGGAGTTCCCGCTGGCGATCATGATGCTGGCCAGGGACACGCCCGTGGGGACCTTGTGCAGGATGATGCCCAGGAAGATGAGCATGCCCAGCCGTTCGCCCTCCATGAAGCCGGCGCTGATGGCGACGCCGTCGAAGAAGGAGTGGGGCAGAAGGCCGATGAGGGCGAACACGCCGATCCCGCGCGACACCATCGCCTCGTGATGCGTCTCCTCACCGAAGTGGAAGTGCGGGGTGAGGGAGTGCTGCGTGAGGTGCACGACGAGGTAGCCGCCGAGCACGGCGAGGAAGCCGCCCGGGCTGCCCACTGCCAGCGGCAGCATGCCGATGACGACGACGGTGAGCAGGAAGCCGGCGCCGAAGCCGGTGAGCGCCGCGAGCAGCCTGCGGTCGCGGCCGGCGCGCCACAGCACGAGCGCGCCGCCGGCGATGTTGCCGATGGCGGACAGCGCGGAGAAGAACATGCCCGTCAGCACGGGACCGCCGGCGTTCGCCGCGTCGAGTGTCCGTCCGCCACGCGGGGTGCCAGGGCAATCCGGCCCATCATCCGCCGTCCTCTCCGGCCAGCTCGCGGGCCATCGCCAGCAGTGTGTCCCGCTCGTTGAGCGACGGCTCGACGACCACGCGCTCGAGAAGGGCGCGCAGGATCACGCCGAAGGCGGGCCCCGGCGAAAGTCCCAGCCGCTTCAGGTCGGCTCCGTCGATGGCGAGATCGCCCATCGAGAGCGGCGGCCGCTCCGTCATGATGCGATGGACGTGGCGCCAGCGCTGACGCAGGTCGCCGTCGCCGCCGGACACGGGGTGCGCGCGCCACAGGGCGAAGCGGAGCCGGAAGAGCGGAGCCACGAGTTCTGGCGACACGTGCAGCAGCCACAGCCGCACTGCCGAGTCCGGCGCATCCGGCGGGAACAGGTCCGACTGCCGCGCCACCAGCGTCGACACGTACTCGGTGTCGGCGTTCGACGCGCGCTGGCGGCGCATCAGCTCCTCCGCCATGCGTCCGCCCATCGCTTCGTGACCGGTGTAGCGGTAGCCGCCGCGCAGGTCGCGGGCGCGGGCCGGAGGCATGCCGATGGCATGGAGCAGCGCGGCCATGCGCAGCACGGGCCGCGTAATGGGCAGCGCATCCACCGCCCTGAGCGACCGGTGCCACGCATCGTCGCCGTCGGCTTCCGTCCCGCTCGCGCCGCCCTCCCCGGCGTGGGCTGCCGGCGGGAGCGCCAGGCCCCCGAGGGCGTCGAGCTCGGGGTACAGTTCCCGGAGCGCGCCCGCCGCGGCGTAGAGCTTGAGTGCGGCAGATGCGTGCGGCGTCGTGGACAGGATCTTGTACAACTCCTCCCTGACCCGCTCGGCCGACAGCGTCCCCAGCTTCGGCGTTGCGGCGCGCAGTGCGGACCAGGTGGCGGGCTCGACCTCGAGGACGAAGTGTCCGGCGAAGCGCAGCGCCCGCAGCACGCGGAGGTAGTCCTCTGCAAACCGCGCCGCCGGGTCGCCCACCGTGCGGAGGATGGCGCGCCGCAGGTCACCCATCCCGTCGTGGGGATCGCGCACCTCGTCGTGGATGGGATGCCACGCAATGGCGTTGATGGTGAAGTCCCGCCGGGCCAGGTCCTCATCGATGGTCTGGGCGAACTCCACCACGGCGTGCCGGCCGAACGTCTCGACGTCGCGTCTGAACGTCGTCACCTCGTACATCACGCCGTCGGACGCGAGGACGCCCACCGTGCCGTGCTCGATGCCGATGGGGACGGTACGCCGGAAGATCCGCCGGACGTCCTCCGGCCTGGCGCTCGTCGCAAGGTCCCAGTCGCTCCCGCCGCCGCCCAGGAGCGCGTCCCGCACGGCACCGCCCACGGCCCACACGTCGTGGCCGGATGCATGGAGCTTCCGTGCGATTTCGAGCACGGCCGGCGGCGGCTGGATCTGCATCGTCACCCGCAGAGCACGGAGCCGCCGTTCACGTTCAGCACCTCACCCGTGATGTGCCGGGCGAGTGGCGAGCACAGGAACAGGACCGGACCGGCCACGTCCTCCACCGACGCGACCCGCCCCAGCGGGATGCCGGCCTCGATGCGCGCACGGCCGCCGTCCGCGTAGGGGATGGCGGCCATCTCCGTGTCGATCCAGCCCGGCGCCACGCAGTTCACGGTGATGTCGAGCGGCGCGAGTTCGATGCACACGCTCTTGACGAAGGCGATGAGGGCGCCCTTCGTCGCCGCATAATCCGCATGTCCCGCCTCCCCGCGCTGCCCCGCGGTGGAACCGATCAGGACGATCCTGCCGCCGTCGCCCATGACCCGTGCCGCCTGCCGCGTGCAGTGGAAGATGGCGTCCAGGTTCGCCGCCATGGTGCCACGCCACCGTGACTCCGCCATCGCGGACACCGGCACATGCTCCGGCGGCCAGATGCCCGCATTCCCCACGAAGATGTCGAGGCTGCCGAATTCCTCGCCGGCCCGCCCGAACAGCGCCGCCACGGCCGCTGCGTCCGCCAGGTCACCGGCATGGCTCCAGGCCGCGACACCTTCAGCCTCCAGCAGGCGCACCGTCTCCGCGGCATCGTCGTGCCGGCGATGGTACCCGATGCCTACGTCGGCGCCGGCCCGGGCAAGCATCAGGGCGACCGCCCGGCCGACGCCCCGGGATCCGCCCGTCACGAGAGCCCGCCTGCCCGTGAGGTCGATCCCTACCATGAGGGTTCGGCTCCCATCCACTTCCCGCCCAAAGCTTCGGCGTGGCTCCGCTCGGCGTCCAGGAACTCGGCCAGCATGTGACGGGTCCGGTCGTCCAGGTCCGCGCCGAGGAGCCCGGAATACCGATCGATCTCGTTCTGCTCCCTCCGCCGGGCCACCGCCTCCCAACCCGCCAGGGTGACGTCCGGCGGCGTCTCCATGCCCACATCCACGACGGCCTCTCCCAGCTCCACCAGACGAACCGTTAGCCGCGAGAGGTGGTGCTGCTCATCGGCGTGCAAGCCGTTCAGCCGCTCCGACAGGTCGCTGTCGGCAGCCTCCTCCGCCGCCGCGGCGAGGGCCCGGTAGAAGAGCGCCTGGAGCTTCTCGTCCCGGCGGGCATCATGGAGGAGACGGACGGTCTCCGCGGTCATGGATCTAGTGTCCATTGCTGTCGTCCCTGCCGAGGCGCGTTTCCGCGATGTCACAGATGGCATGGCCCATGGCGATATGCAGTTCCTGCGCGTGGGCACCATTGTCCGTCGGAATCACTATGGCATGGTCCACCCGGTCGCGGAGCCGGCCCCCGCCGCGGGCGAGCATGCCGACGGTGACGAGGCCCCGGGCACGCGCCGCCGCCGCCGCGGCCAGCAGGTTCGGCGAATCGCCCGACGTCGAGTGGAGGAAGAGCACGTCGCCGGGCATGCCGAGCGCCTCCACCTGCCGGGCGAACACCTGCTCGAAGCCCAGGTCGTTCGCGGCCGCAGTGAGGAGGGACGTGTCGGTGGTGAGCGCGACGGCCGCCAGCGGCCGCCGTCTCCGCCGGAAGCGGACGACGTATTCCGTTGCGAGGTGCTGGGCATCCGCGGCGGAACCGCCGTTGCCGCAGAAGAGCAGCTTGCTCCCCGCCTCCAGGGCCGTTACCACCACCTCCGCCACGTGGGCCACGGGCGCGGCGAGCTCGTCGCCGGCCCGCAGGGCTGCCTCCGCGAGACCGCGCAGGTGGCGCTGCACCGCCTCTCGCGTGGGCTCCGTCATGCCGGACCGCCGCGTTCCACCGCGTCGCCTTC
>DATHVO010000149.1:0-2924 GCA_035461265.1 Longimicrobiales bacterium | reverse complement strand
GCTGGGGCCCGTCGTCCGCGCCGTGTTGTTGATGGGCATGCCGTCCACGATGATCTGCGGCTGGCCCGAGCCGAAGCCCGTCACGCCGCGGATCCGGATGGCCGTACCCGCACCAGCGTCACCGCTCGTCTGCGTGGTGTGCACGTTCGGCGACTTCGCCGCCAGAGCCGTGACGATGTTCGGCTCCGCCGCACGCGTGATCATCTGGTTGTCCACCGTCGCCCGCGCCGTGCCCAGCCGCTCGGCCCGCGTCTGCAGGCCCGCGCCCGTCACCACGATCTCCTCGATCCGCAGCGGGTCGATGGTCAGGACGAAATTCTGTTCGATGGTCGCTCCCGGCGACACGCGGACTTCCGCAGTGCGCGCACGGTAGCCGATCATGTTGGCCACCAGCGTCACGGCCTGTCCGGCCTGGATCCGGCCCGCAGGCACGATGAGCTGGTAGCGGCCGTCGGCCTGGGTGATGGTTCCAAGACCCATGGCCTCGATCTGGACGTTCACCGAAGGAAGCGGCTGACCCGCCTCATTCGTTACGCGCCCCGTGATCGCAGCCGGATCCTGCGCCCAGACACCCGCCGGCATTGCCAGCACGGCCAGGGACAGGAACAACTTGCGAAGGTGCTTCATCCTGTTGCCTCCGAACGTTATGAGAGGAAAACGGTACTGCGTGCTTCTCGCTGCAGCGGAACGGGTTCGAACACCTCCTGAGGCTGGGGTTCGCTCAATGACAGGCGGGCAGGCCCCACCGGTGTGCTCGCGCATCCGACGGCCACTGCCCGGGATATCCGCTCCCCGATGCTCGGCGGCGGTGCTGCCGCACGCCACTGATCGGGAAACCGGCTGTTCCAAGAATGCATCCAGATGATCAACACCCTGATAAGCGAACATGCTGCGCCGCACCGGTCCTGCCGGTGCCACGCATCCCTCAAACGGCGGTACGACAACGAAGTCAGCAGCGACGACGGAATCCGGCGTCTTCGCCGCAATCGACCCTGTGGAGATGATGTCGACGTCCTGCTGATCGATGATGGAACGCTTCGACGGGGACGAATGTGACACCGGACGTTACAAAACGCCAGATTTCCGGGACGGCCCTTGTATGCAATGACACACGCCGGGGCGACCCTGTACCGGCGGCATGGCGGGCGGAGGCGGGGCGGAGTAACCTGACGGCGGGTGGCACCGGACCCCGGATGCGGAGCCGAAATGCAGGTGATTGCAGCGGTTGATACGGGCGGGACGTTCACGGATGTAGTGGCTCGGGGCGACGGCGGCCTGCAGGTCGTCAAGGTGCCGTCCACGCCGGAGGATCCTGCCGCCGCGGTCCTCGCGGGACTGGAGGCCGCCCTTCCGGGGCGCGGGCTGGCCCTGCTGGTCCACGGCTCGACGGTGGCGACGAACGCGCTGCTCGAGGGCGCAGGAGGGCGGGTGGTCCTGGTGACGAACCGCGGCTTCGAGGACGTCCTGGCCATCGGCCGCCAGTCCCGTCCCGGTCTGTACGCCCTCGCGGGCACGCGCGAGCCGGCTCTCGTGCCGCCGGAACGGCGTCTCGGAGTGACGGGCCGGCTGGGTCCCCGGGGCGAGGAGCTGGAGCCGCAGGACGCGTCGGATCTGGCGGCGCTGGCCGGGCGGGTATCCGCCGCCGGCGGCGAGTCCGTGGCCGTGGTGCTGCTGCACAGCTATGCGGATGGCCGGCACGAGAGGGCCGTCGAGGCGGCGCTGGCCGGGCTGGCCCTCCCGTGCACGCTGTCCAGCGATCTGCTTCCGGAGTTCCGGGAGTACGAACGCACGGCGACTACCGTGGTGAATGCCTACGTGGCGCCGAAGATGGACAGCTACCTGGCTCGCCTGGAGGCGGAGTCGGGGGCAGCGCGGGTGCGGATCATGGGGTCAGGCGGCGGGGCGGTGGCCGTGGCCCGGGCCCGGCGCGAGCCGGCACACACGATCCTGTCCGGGCCGGCAGGCGGGGTCGCCGGCGCGCTCCACGTGGCTGCCCGCCACGGCATCCGGGACATCATGACCTTCGACATGGGCGGCACGTCCACGGACGTCTCGCTGTGCCCCGGGCGAGCGCTCTTCACACGCGAGTTCGCCATTGCAGGAGTCCCGGTGGCCCTCCCGGTACTGGACATCCACACGGTCGGCGCGGGTGGCGGGTCCATCGCCCGGGTCGATGCGGCCGGCGCACTGCGGGTGGGTCCCGCCAGCGCCGGGGCGCGCCCGGGGCCCGTCAGCTACGGTCTGGGCGGCACGAACATCACGGTGACGGACGCGAACGTCGCCCTCGGACGGCTCGTGTCCCATGGCCCGCTCCAGCTGGATGCGGCCGCAGTCGCATCGCCCATGGCCGCCCTCGGTCGGAACCTGGGCTGTTCGCCGGAGGAAGCGGCGGCCGGCGTCGTGGCGGTGGTGAATACAGCGATGGAAAGCGCCCTCCGCGTCATCAGCGTGGAGAGAGGCCACGATCCTGCCCGGTTCACCCTGGTCCCCTTCGGAGGCGCCGCCGGCCTGCACGCCGTGGCCCTGGCGGAGCAGCTGGACATCCCCCGGATCCTGGTTCCGCCGTGGCCGGGCGTCCTGTCGGCGTACGGGATGCTCGTCGCGCCCGTGCGGAAGGACTCTACCCGCAGCGTTCTGCTCCACGAGGACGACGCCGGCAGGATGGAGCCCCTCTTCCGTGAGATGGAGGCCGCGGCCCTCGGCGCCATGACGGAGGAGGGGGTCGATGAGGGATCGGTAGTGGTGCGCCGAACAGTGGCCGCGCGGTATGTGGGCCAGAGCCACGAGCTGGAGGTGCCGGCGGACGACTGGATCCGGCGCTTCCACGATGCCCATGCCGGCCGGTTCGGCCACGCACGCCACGGAGCGGCGGTGGAAGCCGTGACCCTCCGGGTCGAGGCCGAGTCGCCGGGCGAAACACTGGA
>DATHVO010000148.1:0-2168 GCA_035461265.1 Longimicrobiales bacterium | reverse complement strand
TTGCCGGTGCCAGCGTCGCCGGGGGTGCCAACGTCGCCGGGGGTGCCGACCTCACCGGGGGGCCCGAGCTCGCCAAAGGACCTGACGGCGGCCGGGCCCGGCAGCGGCACCGGCTGGCGTCCGGGCTGGTCCGTGACGTGGAGGTCACGAGCGGGACCGTGCCGGTGGACGGGCGGGACCTGGTCTACCTCATCGTCCACGACGTGACGACGGAGCGCATGGCCACGGACGCGCTGCGCCTGCGCAGTGCCGCACTGGAGGCGGTGGGCAGTGCCCTGGTCATCACGGACCGGCAGGGCGTCATCGAGTGGGTGAATCCCGCGTTCACCGAGCTGTACGGCTACACCGCGGAGGAGGCCGTGGGCCGGACGCCGGGCGAGCTGATGAAGTCCGGGGAACACGACGTCGCCTTCTACCGTGAACTCTGGGACACCATCGTGGCAGGGCACACCTGGCGCGGCCGGGTCACCAACCGTCGTCGCGATGGCACCGTGTTCGAGGAGGAGATGGCCATCACCCCGCTGTTCGACGGGCATGGCCGGATCGCCCACTTCATTGCCGTGAAGCGGGACCTGTCGGCGTGGCTGGAGATGGAGCAGCGCCTGGCGGTGGGGCAGAAGCTGGAGACCGTCGGGCGGCTGGCCGGTGGCGTCGCCCACGACTTCAACAACCTCCTCACGGTCATCAATGGCACGCTCGACCTGGTGCTGCACGAGTTGCCGGCGGGGCATCCCGTGCGTGGCGACCTGGACGAGGTCCGCCGCGCCGGCGACCGTGCCGCCGGCCTGACCCGGCAGCTCCTGGCCTTCGGCCGCCGCCAGCTGCAGGTGCCGGAGGTCGTCGGGCTCAATGACGTCATCACCGGCATGATGGGCATGCTCCGCCGGCTCATCGGCGAGGACATCCGGGTGGAGCTGGAGCTGTCGGAGGACCTGGCGCCCGTGTACGCCGACACGGGCCAGCTCGAGCAGGTGTTCCTCAACCTCATGGTCAACGCCCGGGACGCCATGCCCGGCGGCGGCACCATCACCGTGGAGACGCGCAATGTCGCGCCGGACGGGGTCCGGCTGGTGGTACGCGACACCGGGCCCGGCATCGACCGCGCCATCCTCAGCCGCATCTTCGACCCGTTCTTCACCACCAAGGAGCAGGGCGCCGGGTCCGGGCTGGGCCTGGCCACGGTCTATGGCATTGTCGCCCAGTGCGGTGGCAGCGTGTCGGTGGAGTCGCCGCCCGGCGACGGCGCCGTCTTCGAGGTGGTCCTGCCGCGGAGCACCGTGGCGCCGCCGGAAGCCGCACCGTCCGCCCGGGCGGACGCCCGCGCCAGCGAGCCCGCAGGTGTTGCCGACGCGGGTGCTGGCGACGCCGAGGTGGACGCCGCCGTCGTCGCAGCCGCCCACGTCGTACCTGGCGATCCCGTCACTGACGGCCCGAGTATCCTGGTGGTGGAGGACGACGACGCCATCCGCAGCGTCGCCGGGCGGGCCCTCCAGCGCGGCGGCTATGGGGTCGTCACCGCAGCGGGTGGCGCCGACGCGCTGGCGCTGCTGGAGGCGGAGCCCGGCATCCGGCTCCTCTTCACCGACGTCGTCATGCCCGGCATGAGTGGCCCCGAGCTGGCCCGCCGGGCGACGTCCCGCCGCCCCCACCTGCGCGTACTCTTCGCTTCCGGATACACCGACGAGAGTCTCGAGCGCCACGGTGTCCACGAGTCCGGCCACGCCTTCCTCGAGAAGCCCTATTCCGTCACCGCGCTCCTCGCCGCCGCATCCCGCGCCCTCGAGTAACGGCGCACGGCCTGCCCGCGGCAGTTACCGGGCCTGCAGCAGTTACAGGACCCGCGGTAGTTACGGGGTTTGCGGCGGTATGCGGGAGGTCCGCGGCGGTATGCGGGAGGCCCGCGGCGGTATGCGGGAGGCCCGCGGCGGTATGTCCGGTCGCTCAACGCGTGGTTCTGGCGGATAAGCCGCGGAAAACACGGGCAAACCCGCCACCAGTCGCCATCCAGCGGCAGCGCCTGGCGGATATGCCGCGGAAACCGCGGCAACCGAGGGCGCCCTCCGACCTCGCCCCGCACCAACACTTCCCGGCATCTGTACCGACAGAAGCGCCGTCCCCAAAGGCCACACCGGCACCCGTCTTCGGCGCGACCCCGAAATCGCGCCGCC
>DATHVO010000147.1:0-6709 GCA_035461265.1 Longimicrobiales bacterium | reverse complement strand
CCCTGGCGGGCGAGGCGGGTGACGGCCAGCCGAACGACACGAGGCGGCTGACGTTGTACACCCACTCGTTCCCCGGATTGACCACGGCATACAGCGTCCGGCCGTCCGTGCCGAAGGCCGGCCGCGAGTAGCTGTCCGGGCCCGAGGTCAGTTCAACCGGTTCGCCGCCCCGGGCACCCACGCGGAACAGGTGGGACGGCACGTCCGCCCATGCCGCCGTGTGACGGGTACGTGTGGCCACGAACACGACCGCGGCGCCGTCGGGCGTCCAGACCGCCTGGAGGTCGCCGCTGCCGTCGAACCCCGGCTCGGCCACCAGCTCGGTCCCCGCCAGCAGGTCTACGGGCTCGGCGCCGGGCGTCGCGGCGATGGTGAAGAGTCGCGGCTGGCGCTCGTCCAGCCAGCGGTCCCAGTTCCGGATGGGGAAGCCGTCGTACACGCGGGCGCGGTAACGCCGGTTCCGGCGCTCCGCCGCCGCGGCGGCCTGGGCGGAGTCGCCCACGACGCCGGGGTAGAGGCTGCTCGAGAACAGGATGGTCGCGCCGTCCGGGCTCCAGCGCGGCGCCGACGCGCCCGTGGACAGCGTCGTCAGTCGGATCGCCTCGCCCCCCGCAGCCAGGTCCAGCACATAGAGCTGCGCCACCTCGTCGCCTTCCCGGCGGGCGGAGAAGGCGAGCCGCCTGCCGTCGGGGCTCCACGCCGGCCCGCTCTCCGAGCCGCGGGCGGACGTGATGGGGCGGGGCGGCTGGCTGCCATCCACGGGGGCGATCCATAGATTCGTGCTCTGGCGCTGGCTGTCGTACGCGGGCTCCGTGACGGCCACGACAGCGCGGCGGCCGTCCGGGCTGACCACTGGCGAACCCAGCCGCTTCATCTGCCACATCGCCTCGTGGGTGATGGGCTGCCGTTCCTGGGCGACGATGGCGGTCGGGACGGCGGCCAGTACGGCGACGACGGCGAGGGCGGGCAGCGCCCTGACGACGCGGAACCGGTTCGGTACCTGCTTCATCGATGACTCCGTGAGGGAGGACGGGCCGGGCGCCCCGTCGCGCCCTCCGCGGAATGTGGAAAGGCGCGGCGTCCCCAGCAAGCCGGCTCCCGCGCACCCGGGGCACGCCGGGCAGAGACTGCGCGCGTCGCGCGTCTTCTGGTGAGACGACGCCGGCGAACCCGAACCCGAGATCCAATGCCGCACAGGACGACCCGACCCGGAAGACAGCGGACGCGATGGCGGGACGTGACGGCGCTGTCTGCCGTCCTGGCGTGTACCGCATGCGAGAACGCCTTCTCCGTGGAGGCCGGGTCGGATGTCGCGTGCGGCCCGGGCACTGCCCTCCAGATCCACGGCGGCCTCGAGCCGGAAGTCGCGTGGTCGCCGGGCTGTCGCGCCAGCGCGGTCAACCTCGAGGCCGCCGCCCACGGCATCCGCTGGGAGCTGTCCGCGCCCGGCAACCTGCTCCTCCCACCCGTGCGCTACGGCGCCCCGCCCGCCCACGCCCACGAAACGCGGGTACCCGTCGGTCCGCTCCTGCCCGGCGTGACGTACACCGTCACGCTCCAGCGCGACCGCGGCGCCACGGCCCGCGACACCATCGCGTCCGCCACATACACGCCCTGACGCCGCCGTCCCGCCCGGTATCGGTCACTCTGGCACGGAAAACGCGTAAAGCCGCAGCCGCGGCATCCACCCGGTGTGGAGCCGAGCATTCTGGCCCGTTACGGGAGGGGGAAGATGGCTGACGACGTGCATGTGCATCAGCAGCCGCCGGCCGCCGGCGGCGACGGGGGTGGCGCCGGGTGGATCATCGCGCTGGTGGTGGTGGTCCTGTTGGTGATCGTGGTCTGGTTCGGCTTCATGCGTGGCGACCGGTCGGGTGTGCCGGAGCAGGTGGATGTGGACATCAACCTGCCCGAGGCGCCTGCCCCGTCGAACCCGCCGGCGACGGACGGCGGGAGCTGAGCCGGCCGCCCCGCCGCGGTTGACGGGGGCAGGACGGTGGTTCGGAGCGGGGCGGCGTCGTGGACACGGCGTCGCCCGCTCGCATTTTCCCGACTGCGCAGACCTACGCGCCGGCCCTGAATGTGGACCTTGCGCGGATGACGCGCGCTGAGAATGGTCTCCATGTCGAGGATCTTCGCGAGGGAGAAGGTCCGGCCGCGGAGGCGGGCCAGGTGGTGGTGGTGCACTATACCGGCTGGCTGGCGGACGGCACGCGGTTCGACTCGAGCCGCGACGGGGACGATCCGTTCCCGGTCCGCATCGGGACGGGCGAGGTCATCGACGGCTGGGACCTGGGTATTCCCGGCATGCGCGTGGGCGGCGAGCGCCGCCTCGTGATACCGCCGAGCCTCGGCTATGGAAACGCGGGTGCTGGCGGCGTGATTCCGCCCGGCGCGACGCTGATCTTCGACGTGGAGCTGCTGGAGATCCGCTGACCCCGGCGCCGCGCCGCGCCAGGACGGACAGACCGTGGGCGGGTCCGGCACGATCCGCGGGGGGGACGAGCGATGCGGCCCATCGGGAGGTTTCTGGTCCGGGCGGCGCTTCCCGAGCGCCTGTCCCGCCTGCGCGACCTGGCCTATGACCTGAGGTGGTCGTGGAACCCGGCGACCGTCGCGCTCTTCCGGCGCCTGGACGCGGATCTCTGGGAGCGGGTGGAGCACAATCCCGCCCGCATGCTCGACCTCATCGACCCGGACCGTCTGAGCGCGGCGGCCGCGGATGAGGGATTCACCGGCCATTTCGAGGCCGTCGTCGGGGACCTCGACGCCTACCACGGCCGGAACTCCACCTGGTTCAGCCGCATGGCCGGTGACGGCGGCACGCCACTGGTGGCGTACTTCTCCGCAGAGTTCGGCATCACGGACTGCCTTCCCATCTTCTCCGGCGGCCTGGGCGTGCTGGCGGGCGACCACCTGAAGGCCGCCAGTGATCTGGGCGTCCCGCTCGTCGGCGTGGGGCTGCTCTACCAGGAAGGCTACTTCCACCAGCACCTGAGCGAGGCCGGCTGGCAGCAGGAACGGTATCCCGAGCAGGACTTCCATACGCTGCCGCTGTCCCTCGAGCAGCGGAACGGTGCGCCGGTGATCGTGGACGTGCCGCACCCCGGCCGACGCGTTCTCGCGCGTGTGTGGCGGGCGCAGGTCGGGCGCGTGCCGCTCTTCCTCCTCGACACCAACATGGAGGCGAACGCGCCGGAGGACCGCGACATCACGGACCGCCTCTACGGCGGCGATGTGGAGATGCGCATCCGGCAGGAGATCGTCCTGGGGATCGGCGGGGTCCGCGCGCTGGCGGCGCTGGGCTTCGACCCGCCGGTCTGCCACATGAACGAAGGTCACTCCGCCTTCGCCGCGCTGGAACGTGCCCGTCGTCTGATGGTCGCCCAGGGCATCCCGTTCCAGGCCGCGCGGGAGGCGGTGTCCGCGGGTACGGTCTTCACGACCCACACGCCGGTGGACGCGGGACACGACCGCCTGCCGCCGGAGCTCATGACCCTCTACCTGGGCGAGTACGCGGCCGGCCTGGGCCTCGGCCCGGACGAGTTCCTGGCCCTGGGCCGCACGGCCGCGCCCGCCGCCGACGAGCCGTTCAACATGACGGTCCTCGCGCTGCGCATGGCGGGCGCGACGAACGGCGTGAGCCGCGTCCACGGGCGGGTGAGCCGCACGATGTGGCAGAGCCTGTGGCCGGACCTGCCGGAGCCGGAAGTGCCCATCGGACACATCACGAACGGCGTGCACCTCCCGTCCTGGGTATCCCACGACATGGTGCAGCTGTACGACCGCTATCTGGGGCTCCGCTGGAGGGAGGACCCCGCGGACCAGGAGATCTGGGGCCGCGCCGACCGGCTTCCGGCTGCGGAGCTGTGGCGCACGCACGAGCGCCGCCGCGAGCGCCTCGTCTCCTTCGTCCGCCGGCGGGTGCGGCACCAGCTGGCCCGGCGCGGCGGCTCGGATGCAGCGCTCCAGGCGGCGGACGAGGTCCTCGACCCGGAGGTCCTCACGATCGGGTTCGCGCGGCGGTTCGCCACGTACAAGCGCGCGCTGCTGCTCTTCCGCGACCCGGACCGCCTCGCCCGCATCCTGGACGATGCGGAGCGGCCGGTACAGGTCATCATCGCCGGCAAGGCACACCCGCGCGACGATGCGGGCAAGGAGGTGATCCGGCGCATCGTCGAGCTGTGCCAGACGGAGCCGTTCCGGCGCCGGGTCGTCTTCGTCGAGGACTACGACGCCGCGGTGGCCCGCTACCTCGTGCAGGGCGCGGACGTCTGGCTCAACACGCCGCGCCCGCCGCAGGAGGCGAGCGGCACGAGCGGCATGAAGGCTGCCGCGAACGGTGTCCTCAACCTTAGCACGGTGGACGGCTGGTGGGTGGAGGCGTGGAGCGCACTGGGCGGTCGCCGCGGTGTCGGCGGGTGGGCCATCGGGCGCGGCGAGACGTACACCGATCACGACGAGCAGGACCGCATCGAGGCGGCGGCGCTGTACACGCTCCTCGAAAAGGAGATCGTGCCCGCGTTCTACGATCGCGGGGCTGACCGGCTGCCCCGCCGCTGGACGCACTGGATGCGCCAGTCCATCGCCCGGCTCTGCCCGGTCTACAACATGGCCCGCGTCGTACGGGAGTACACGGAACGCTACTACGTGCCCGGCATGGAGCGGTCGGTCCGGCTCCTGACCGATGGCGGCGCCCCCGCCGTCGCGCTGGCCGCATGGAAGGCGGAGGTGGCCGCAGCGTGGCCGGCTGTTCGGGTGACGGCCATCCGGAAGGCGCCGTCGGGCGAGCTGGTGGCGGGACGGGCGTTCCGGGTCTCCGCCGCCATCTGCCTGGGCGGCCTGACCCCCGCAGACGTGGCGGTGCAGCTCTGCCTCGGCCGGGAGGACGCCCACGGCGCCGTGACCTGGTCGGAGATCGTGCCCATGGAGCCGGCCCGGGGCGTCACGGACGGCGTCCACCTCTTCGACGTGCGCGATGCAGCGTGCAGGGGGAGCGGGCTCCACGGCTACACCGTTCGGGTGCTGCCGCGGCATCCCGACCTCGGGATCAGCCTGATCCCGGGGCTGGTGACATGGGCGGGCCCGGAGACCGCGCCCGGCGAGCGACCGAGGCGCCGGCCGAATGGTCCCGACGGACAGGACCGGGTGTGACCATCGCGCTTGATCGCGTCCGGAAGGCGGCGTACGTTTCCCGACCATGATGGCCATGGCGACCGGACCCTCGTACCACCGGCGGCGCCGCTCCCTGCGGCAGACGGACAGCCGCCCGCACCACAGGCCGCACCCCGCGTGAGAATCCTCATCATCGGCGCCGGCGACGTTGGTTTCCATCTGGCCCGCCAGCTCTCCGAGGAGCACCACGACGTCGTGGTCATCGAGCAGGACCGCGAGCGCGTCCGTGTCATCGAGGACTCCATGGACGCCCTGGTCATCGAGGGCAACGGTGCGAGCCTGACCGTCCTCGAGCAGGCGGGCATCGCACGGACCGACCTCCTCCTGGCGGTGACGAGCCAGGACGAGATCAACCTCATGGCGTGCCTGTCGGCGTCGCAGTACGACGTGCCGAAGCGCATCGCCCGCGTGTCCAAGCCCGACTATTACGACCACACGGGCATCCTCCCGCCGGAGCGACTGGGCGTCGATCTCATGATCAACCCCGAGCGCGAATGCGCCATGGAGACCTACCAGCTCCTGCACAGCGGCGCGGCCACCGAGTTCGCGCAGTTCGAGGGCGGCCTCGTCCAGCTCATCGGCGTCCGGGTCAAGCCGGACGCCCCGGTGGCGGGCAAGCGGCTGCTGGAGATCGGCCGGAGGGCGGCGGGGATCCGGGCGCTGATCGTCGCCATCGCCCGCGGTCGCCAGACCATCATCCCCACGGGCGCCACGCGGGTGGAGGCGGGCGACCAGGTGTTCGTCCTCGGCGAGCCCAACGATCTCCCCGAGATCCTGCCCTTCGCCGGCTACTCCCGCTTCGACCTGCGCCGCGTCATCGTTGCCGGCGGCAGCCGGGAGGCCTGGTTCCTCGCGCACATGCTCGACGAGCACCGCATCGACTGCACCATCATCGAGGCCGACCGCCGGCGCGCGGTGGAGCTGGCGGAGGAGCTGGGCCGTGCCCTCGTCTTCCACGGCGACGCCACCGACCTCGACCTCCTCGAGATGGAGGCCATCGGCGATGCCGACGGCTTCGTCGCGTACACCGGCAACGACGAGACGAACCTGCTCTCGTGTCTGCTGGCCAAGAGCCTGGGCGCGCGCAAGGTCATCTCTCTCATCGACCGGTTCGACTACCTCCCCCTCGTGGCACAGGTGGGCGTGGATGCCGCCGTCTCGCCGCGCCTCGCCGCCGTGAACGCCATCCTCAGCTACGCCCGCCGCGGCTCCGTCCTCGCCGTGGCACGCCTCAAGGGCACCAGCGCGGAGGGGATCGAGTTCGACGTCTCGCACCGCTTCCCGTTCGCCGGCCGGCCGCTGGCGAAGGCGGCATTCCCGGCCGGCAGCATCGTCGGCGCCATCATCCGCGGCGACCGCGTCATCATCCCCGACGGGACGGATGCGATAGAAGTGGACGACCGCGTGATCGTTTTCGTGCAGCCCGAGGCGCGGGCGGCGGTGGAGGAGCTCTTTGCCTAGGAGCCGCGGGCACCTCAGCCTCGGCGACGTCACATACCTGGTGGGAAGCGTCCTTCTGGGGGTCGCGGCGGCC
>DATHVO010000146.1:0-1588 GCA_035461265.1 Longimicrobiales bacterium | reverse complement strand
CATGGTTGTGACTCACCACATCCTCCCCTGCCGGCCCGGGACGAGCCGGAAACCTGCCAAATCTACAGGAACCGCCGGACGCGCGCGAGGCGACGCCGGACCCGGCCGGGAGGCCGGGCGGGGGGCCGCAGAAGGGCCGGTGAATGCGTTGTGCGCCGGCGCCGTCGCCCCCGGGCAGACGCGCATCCGCCATCCGCGGCATGGTCCGCTCTCCGCCGGGCGTGCTATGATTGGGCCATCCGAGAGTGTTGCCCAGTCTGACGGGAGACGATGACTGCACTGCTGATCGTGGTGGGCGCCGGCCTGGCGCTCTCGTTCATGTGCTCCGTGCTGGAGGCGGTGCTGCTGTCGTTGACGCACTCCTACGTCGGCGTACTGGAGGAGAGGGGCGAGCGGGCCGGCGTGCTCCTCGCCCGGATGCGGGAGCGGATCGACGAGCCCATCGCGGCGATCCTGACGCTGAACACCATCGCCCACACCGTGAGCGCGGCCATCGCCGGTGCCATCGCCCTGCGGGTGTTCGGCAGCCAGTGGGTGGCGGCGTTCTCGGCGGTCCTGACACTCCTCATCCTCCTCTTCTCGGAGATCGTCCCCAAGACGCTGGGCGCAACGTACTGGCAAACGCTGGCGGCACCCACGGCCTACACGCTCCGCTTCCTCATGCTGGTCCTGAAGCCGGTGCTCATCCCGCTGGCCTGGGTGAACCGGCTGATCACGCCGCCCGGGCGTCGCCAGCCCACGGTGAGCCGGGCGGAGCTGGAGATCCTGGCGGAGATCGGCCGGAAGGAGGGGACGATCGACCAGGAGGAGTGGCAGGTCCTCACGAACGTGATGAACCTGTCGGAGGTGCGGGCCCTGGACGTCATGACGCCGCGGACGCAGATCGTGGCGGTCCGGGCGGAGGACACCATCGAGCAGGCCATGCAGGTCATGCTGGACGAGGGGCACCTGCGGCTTCCGGTCTACGGGGAGACGATGGATGACGTCGTCGGGATCCTGCTGGCCCGGGAGGCGTGGCGGGCGGCCCGATCCGATGCCGCAGCGGCGGTGTCGACGGTAATGCGGCCGCCGCACTTCGTGCCGGAGACGAAGCCGGTGGAGGACCTGATCCGGGAGATGCGGGCGAAGCGGAGCAACATGGCCATCGTCATCGACGAGTTCGGCGGGACATCGGGGCTGGTCACGCTGGAGGACCTCATTGAGGAGATCGTCGGCGAAATCCAGGATGAGCACGAGACGGAGCTGCCGGATTTCGTGGGGCGCGATGGCCGTACGCTCATCGCGGGCCTCGTCCCCGTCTGGCAGGTGAACGAGCGCCTCGGCCTGGAACTGAGCGAGGAGGAACACGACACCATCGGCGGCTATGTCTTCGGCGGTCTGGGCCGGATGCCGCGGGAAGGCGACGAGCTGGCGGTTGAGGGCGGGCGGTTCCGGGTGGTGACCATGTCGGGCCGGCGGGTGGAGCGGGTGGCGTTCGTTCCGGCGGGATCGGCACCGGACTCCGGCACCACTGCCTGACGGCGGCCGGCGGTCAGGCCCGGGGGTGGGCCTTGTCGTAGACCTTCTTCAGGCGTTCCTTCGCGATGTG
>DATHVO010000145.1:0-8342 GCA_035461265.1 Longimicrobiales bacterium | reverse complement strand
TGGACATCGAGCGTGTACTCGAGGCGGCCGCCGCGGCCGGCGCCATTGTCGAGATCAATGCCGATCCCCACCGCCTGGACCTGTCGTGGGAGCACTGGCCCACGGGCCGCCGCCTCGGCGTCCGCACCGCCGTCAATCCGGACGCGCACTCCACAGGCGGCCTCGGCAACGTGCGCTATGGCGTGAACATCGCCCGCAAGGCGTGGCTCACTGCGGACGATGTGGTGAATGCGTGGCCGCTGGAGCGGGTGGAGGCGTACCTGGCGGAGAGGAGGGAGCGGCATGGCACGACGGCCTGACGGGACGCGCGGCGGGGAGACGGCACGCGACGGGACGACGCGGCCGGCGCGGCGCGGGAGGGAGAGCCTGGCCGGTAAGCGGGAGCGCGCCGCGGAGATCCTGCGGCGCCTGCACGCGGAGTACCCCGATGCGAGGTGTTCCCTCGACCACGACGGCGCGTATGAACTGCTCGTGGCCACCATACTGTCCGCCCAGTGCACCGATGAGCGCGTGAACATGGTGACGCCCGCGCTGTTCCGGCGCTACCCGGCGGCCGCGGACCTGGCCGCAGCCCGGCAGGAGGACGTGGAGGAGATCATCCGGTCCACGGGCTTCTTCAGGAACAAGGCCCGCAGCCTGCTGGGCATGGCGAACGCCCTGGTCGACGGGCACGGCGGCGAGGTGCCGGCGGCGATGGAGGACCTGGTCGCCCTGCCGGGTGTGGGCCGGAAGACCGCGAACGTCGTGCTGGGGAATGCCTTCGGCATGAGCGAGGGTGTGGTGGTGGACACGCACGTGCGGCGCGTCAGCGGGCGCCTCGGTCTCACGAAGCACACCGACCCGGAGAAGATCGAGCCGGACCTCATGAAGGCGCTCGATCGTTCTGAATGGACGGATGCGTCCCACCTCTTCATCTTCCACGGTCGCGCGGTCTGCCGCGCGCCGACACCCCGCTGCGAGGCCTGCGTGCTGGCGGACCTGTGTCCGAGCTCGCGGCTGTGACCATGCGGGCCGCCATTGCCGGAATACGAGCGCGCACTGCGCGAGGAGGATCTTCATGACGGATCGCCAGGGACGCAACGCACTGGCCGACGAGCGGAGTCCGTTCCTGCAGCACGGATCGACGCAGCCGGTGGACTGGCTGCCGTGGGGAGACGAAGCCTTCGAGCGGGCCCGGCGCGAGGACCGTCCCATTCTGCTCGACATCGGCGCAGTGTGGTGCCACTGGTGCCACGTGATGGACCGCGAGAGCTACGAGGACGAGGCCACGGCCGCCCTCATCAACGAGCACTTCGTACCGGTCAAGGTGGACCGGGACGAGCGGCCGGACGTTGATGCCCGCTATCAGCGGGCAGTGCAGCTCCTGACGGGACAGGGCGGCTGGCCGCTCACGGCTTTCCTGACGCCCGACGGCGATGCGTTTTACGGCGGCACGTACTTCCCGCCGGATGACCGCTTCGGCCGGCCGTCGTTCCAGCGCGTTCTGCGGGATGTGGACCGGGTGTGGCGGGAGGAGCGGGGCAGGGCAGACTCCGCTGCCGCCCAGATCGGTGAGCGGCTCGTGGAGGCCGCACGTGCGGAGCGCCGGCCGGGCGACCCGTCCGCCGACCTCATCGCCGAGACCGTGGAGGAGCTGGCACAGTCCTTCGACTTCAGGTACGGCGGCTTCGGCCGCGCGCCGAAGTTCCCGAATGCCGGCGCCCTGGACCTGCTCCTGGACGAGGCGCTGGACAACGGCACGGAGTGGGCGCACCGCATCGTGTACGAGACGCTCCATGCCATGATCCGCGGCGGCTTCCACGATCAGGTCGGCGGCGGCTTCCACCGCTACAGCACCGACGCCCGGTGGATCATCCCGCACTTCGAGAAGATGGCGTACGACAACGGCGTGCTCCTGGCCACCTGCGCGCGGGCGTCCGTGGTCGTCGATGATGGCGCCTGCCGCGCCGCCGCCGAGGGCGTGCTCTCGTACTACCGCGATGTCGCGGCGCAGCTCGTGGATGCGGGCGGGTTCCCCGCGTCCCAGGATGCGGACCACAGCCCGGAAGACGACGGCGACTACTGGACGTGGACGCGACAGGAACTGCGGGCGGCGCTCGGGGACGACGATCTGCTCAGGACGGCGGTCCTGTTCTATGGACACGACGACGCCGGCTCCGCCATGCACCTCGATCCCTCCCGGCGCGTCCTGTTCCAGGCCCTCTCCCTTGGCGCCCTCGCCCGTGAGCTGGGCGTCGATGCGGGCACGGCGGCACTGCGGGTGCAGGCCGTGCGCGACCGGCTGAAGGCCGCCCGGGACGGCCGCCCCCGGCCGTACGTCGATACCACGCTTTACTCCGGCTGGGTCGCGCTCGTGGCGTCGGGATTCCTCGCCGCCGCCCGCCACCTCGACAGCGCCACGGCTGGCCGCGACGCCGTCCGCGCGCTGCGGCGTCTGTGGCGGGAGGGTTTCCGGGAGGGTCGCGGCATGCTGCACCGCGTCGGGGACGACGGCTCCGGCGTGCACCTCGATGACCAGGCCCACGCGATGCTCGCGTTCCTGGATGCCTTCGAGTACACCCAGGACCCGGCCTGGCTCGCCGACGCCCGCGTTCTGGGCGAGACAATGCTCGCGCGGTTCAGCGACCCGGACGGCGGCGGGCTCCGTGACCGTCCGGTGGATGAGCGCGGCCCGGTCGTCGCCCTCGACCGGCCATACCTGCCCATCGCGGATGCCCCCGCACCCTCGGGCAACGGATCGGCGGCCCTGGCGCTGCTCAGGCTGCACGCCCTCACCGGCGACGAGGCGGCCCGGGAGAGCGGGTTGCGCATCCTGGGCTCATTCGCGGGGTCCGCGCCACGGCTGGGAAGCTCCGCGGCGACATACGTGAAGGCGACGGCGTGGGCGGTGCAGCCGGTCACCACCGTGGTGGTCGTGGAGGACGATGACGGCGACCGTCCGCTCCTGCGGGAGGCGCTCCGACGCTACCGCCCGCGGACCGTCGTGCGTCACTATGTCCCCGGCGCCGCCGACACCCGGGCGCTGCCCGCGCCCGTCGCCGCGATGCTCACGTCGGATGCACCCCGCGCCTATGTGTGCGCGGGCAGGACGTGCGCTGCGCCCGTGGCCGATGCGGCGGCCCTGGCGGACGTGCTCCGGAATTTGCGCGGCTGACCGCATGCCGCCGTCCGTCATGAAGGCCGCCTTCCTGCTGGGCGAGCGGAGCATCGAGCTGCGGGACGTTCCCCGGCCGGAGCCCGGACCGGGCGAGGTCCTGGTCCGCGTCGAGACGGCACTCACCTGCGGCACGGATGTGAAGACGTACATCCGGGGCCACGCGAAGCTGCCCGTACCTGCGCCGTTCGGCCACGAGTTCGCCGGCGCCGTCGCGGCAGTCGGCGCCGGCGTAACGGAGTTCAGGGCGGAGGACGCGGTGGCGTGCGTGCCCACGGCGCCGTGCGGCGAGTGCCGTCTGTGCCGGGAAGGGCGGGAGAACCTGTGCCCCGACGCCGTGGGACGCATGGTCCTTGGCGCCTTCGCCGAATACGTGCTGCTCCCGCGGCACATCGTTGAAAGGCACCTGTTCCACCGCCCGCCGTCCGTGGGCGTGGTGGCGGCCGCCGCCCTCGAGCCGCTGGCGTGCGTGGTCCACGGCGCGGATCGCGTCGAGTCGCGCCGCGGCTGGTCGCGTGTCGGTCGCGTCGCGATCCTGGGCGACGGCGCCATCGCCCTGCTGTTCGCCCGGGTGGCGGCGCTGCGCGGCGCGACCGGCGTCCTCGTCCTCGGCCGCCACGGTCCGCGCCTCGCCGCCGCCCGCCTGTTCGGCGCCGAGACCGCGCGTGTGACGTCGGATGAGGACACCCGCGATCGCGTGGACGCGTGGACGGACGGCGCCGGCGCGGACCTCGTCATTGAATGCGTCGGCACGCCCGACGCCTGGCGCCTGGCCAGCGAGCTGGCGGCCACGGGCGGGACGGTGCTGCTGTTCGGCGGCTGCGCCGCCGGCACCGAGGCCGCCTTCGACACGTATCCCCTCCACTACCGCGAGGTGGACCTCATCGGGGCGTTCCACTACACGCCGGCTGCCGTCCGGCAGGCGCTGCAGCTCCTGTCCGGCGGTGATGTCGATGTCGGACCGCTGGTGACGCACCGGCTGCCCCTGCTACGCATCCACGAGGCCATGGACCTCGTCGTGGATCGCACCGCCATCAAGGTCGCCATCCAGCCGTGACGCCGGCACGAGTGGTCCCGTATGCGGAGGCAGCCAGCCTCCCGCCGAGCATGCGTGTAGCCCGGCTTCGGGCGTGGGGCGACGTGCGGGTGGAGGAGGCCCCCGTGCCGACGCCCGGACCCGGCGAGATCCTGATGCGAGTCACGGCGTGCGGGCTGTGCGGCTCCGACGCCCTGGACTGGTACGTGGCCCGGAAGGCGCCGGTTGTCCTCGGGCACGAGCCCGTGGGCCGGGTGGTGGCCGTGGGCCCGGGCGTGACGACGCTGCAGCCCGGCCAGCGGGTCTTCGCCCACCACCACGCGCCGTGCATGGCGTGCCCGGAATGCGAACGTCGGCTGTGGTCGAACTGTGCAACCTGGCGCGCTTCCGCCCTGGACCCCGGCGGCTTCGCCGAGTACGCACGTGTGCCCGCGGCGAGCGTAGCGCACGACGTCCTGGTCCTGCCGGACGACGTGAGCGACGAGGCGGCCACGTTCGTCGAGCCGGCGGCGTGCTGCCTCCGCGCACTGGACAAGGCCCGGCCGCGGCCCGGCGACGCCGTGCTCGTCATGGGCCTGGGCCCTATGGGCCTCCTGCTGGCGCAGCTCGCGGGCCTCCGGGACGGCGTGGCCGTGTTCGGCACGGACCTCCGGCCGGACCGCAGGGCCGGCGCCCGCGCCATGGGCCTGGACGTCCTGAACGGACGCCGCGGCCTCGCCGGCGAGATCCGGGCCCGCACCGGTGGCCGCGGCGCCGACGTCGTCATCGTCACCCCGGGCACGGCCACGGCCGTCCGCGCCGGCCTCGAGGCCGCGGCGCCGGGCGCGCGCGTCGTGTGCTTCACACCCCTCGACCCGGCCGATCCCCTCGCCCTGGATCAGGCCGCACTCTACTTCCGCGAGATCGAGCTGCTGCAGAGCTACTCGTGCGGGCCGGACGAGACGCGGGCCGCCCTGGACATCATTCATGCGAGGCAGATCGCGCTGGATTCCCTCGTGAGCCACCGTGTCGGCCTCGAGGGTGTGGCGGATGCCCTGCGCAGGGCGCATTCCGCGGAGGGCCTCAAGACCATCGTGTTTCCGTAGCACCCGTTTACAGGACGGCGCCGTCGCGCCAGTATTCCCGGGTTCCGCCCCCCGGCCGTCCTGCCGGCGGATGCGGGTTTGCGCGCGACCACTCCGGACAGGACACCCATGCCGACACGCGATGAATCACTCCGCCTGCTGGAGCAGTGGGTGGAGAACGACGGCCTGCGCAACCACATGAAGTCCGTGGAGGCGGCGGTGCGGGCCTACGCCCGGGAATACGGCGCGGACGAGGAGGAGTGGGGTGTCGCCGGCCTGCTCCACGACCTCGACTGGGAGAAGTACCCCGACGAGCACCCGCTGCGGGCCGTCGAGGAGCTCCGAAGCCGGGGGTATTCGGAGACCGTGCTCCACGCCATCCTCGCACACCGGTCGGAATTCACGGGCGTGGCGCCGGAATCCGATCTTGACCGCGTGCTGGTGGCATGCGACGAACTCACCGGTCTCATCACCGCCGCGTCGCTCGTCCGGCCCACCGGCATCGACGACCTCACGCCGAAGTCGGTGAAGAAGAAGATGAAGGACAGGGCGTTTGCAGCGGGCGTCGACCGCGAGGAAGTCCGCCACGGCGCCGAGCTGCTGGGCGTGGAGCTGGACGAACACATCGGGAAGGTGATCGCTGCGATGCGGGAGATCTCGGACGAACTGGGCCTGCGTCGGGCTCCCGCGCCGGAGCAGTGATCGAGACACTGCGCAGCCGCCCGAGGTAGCCGCAACACTGTCCGACTCCTGCTGCGAGCCATACTGCCACCCAGCCAGGGACGGCGCACGCTACCCTGATATGGTACCGTGCTCGCTGAGTTTGAAGTCGATCCGGGACTCAGGTCCCTCTTGGTTCGACTCCCGTCGGCTTCACTTCCGGTTCATCTCGCTCTGCAGCGCTACCGAGCAAACATCTCAACCAAACCGCCGCGCACTCGCTCCTGCGTTTCCTCATCGTGGATCCATGTGGCGCCCGACGGCGGGCGGTCGGTCAGCGCAGACGACCTGTTCCACCCGACGGGTGTGCTGGCAGGTCCGGACGGCAGCGTCTACGTCGAGAACCGAGGCTCGTTCGGCAGCGCAGGCGAGGTCCTGCGCTATCAGTGGTGACGCGCGCCTGCAGCCAGGGGCGCCCGGTCGTCGTGGAACGGCGCCCCGCACGCACCTGGCCGGTCAGTTGAGCCGTTCCGACTCCGGAATACGCCGATGAAGGAAAGGACACGCTCCCCAGCGACAGGAGGCCAGACATGCCGAAAACGTTCCGAATCAACGCAGTAGCGGCGGCGGCACTACTCGTGGTTGCGTGTAACGAGCCGCCGACGAGCGGTCCCGCGGGCGGATATGCAGCCGCCCCACAGGCGAGCGTCGCGGGTAGTCCCGGGGACGTTGCGGCCATGCAGGGGATAGTAGCGACTCTCGATCGAACGTGGGGACAGGATGCCGCGACCTACGCCGCTGTATACGGAAATGCGGATTTCGTCGCGCCAAGCGGCCTGAGGCTGAGCAGCGCTGAACAAATTCGGCAACTGTACACAAACATATTTCCAGCCTTCGCCGGCACCACGCGCCAATCGGAAATCCGCAGCCTGACGTTCCTGACCGGAACGCTCGCGGTTCTCGACATAGACACGCGTGTGACCGGCGCGCTTCCGCCGTTCGTAACACCATGGCAACCGGGAATGACACGCGCCCTCGAGAAGAACATCCTGCAGAAGCGCGGTGGGCGGTGGGAGATCATCCAGCACCAGCAGACGTCGGTGGCGCCCGGAGTGCCCTGATCGGACGTCGAAGGCGTGGCATGCATGGGACCGGTGACAGGGACGTGCGTGAAGTCCTCCGCTTGATCTCGTAGCTCCCACACGGGCGCCCGGCCTGTCCGGGCGCCCGCCCGCCTCGGAATACCTTGGCGCGGCGACCCGGCCGTTGGCCGAAGCCCACGCAGTGCTCCCGACCTGCTGGTATATGAATGGGGAGCTGGAGTGCGCCATCCGGCTCGACCCGCACAATGTCGCCGAGCCGCAGCAAGCCCCCTGCGCGACGACCCCCGCCTCGAGCAGCTCATCCGCCGGTTCTCGCGTCCGTGAGTGGACGTCCTGTGGCAGTGACGCCAGGCGAGGAAGGCCCCGCAGGCCTTGCTGTGAAGGCGGCTACGTCAGAGAGACACGGGCAGGGCGGTGAGGATGTCTCCCTCGATGTTTCGACGGGAATGTTCGGACTCCCCGGCCGGAACGGCGCGGACAAGTCGACGCTGATGCGAGTACTCAGCGAGGCGCGGGGCGCGGGTCAGGAATTGTGTGGCTGGAGGGAGCGTGGTGGGGAGACGGGATATGTGCGGGAGCGACGGAGTGCGGCGAGCAGCGAGGTCTTCAGCGGGTCCGGCATCGGCACCCGCGGCATTCGCCGCAGGAGCCGCCTCACGCAACCGGCTTCCCTCAGCGCACTCGCGCAGGCACGGCATCTGTCCAGGTGCTCGCCGAGGGCCCGCCGCCGATCCGGCGGCAGGCTCCCGTCGATGCACGCCTCGAACACGTCGCCAACGTCGCCGCACGACATCAAGTCATTCATCCGCGCAGCTCGCGTCGTCCGAGATGTAGTGCCGAAGTGCATGCCGCATCCTTTCCCTGGCGCGATGGAGGAGCACCCTCTGGTTGGTGTCGGATATGCCGAGAACGTTACACACCTCCACCGCGGAGAGGCCTTCGATGTCGCGAAGGACCAGCGCTTCCCGCTGCCGGGGCGGCAGCGTGGCAAGCGCGTCGTCGATCCGCTCCGCCAGCTCGTTGGAGAGCAGCTGCTCATCCGGGTCCGGCTGGCGCCCGGCCCACAGGGCCTCGCGTCCGTGGCCCGCCGCGGCAGCGCGGGCATCCACCACCCGGTCCAGCGGGTCCGGGGGGACAGCCTCGGCGCCGGCCGCCTGCAGGATGGAGAGGGGGCGGAAACGGTCGTCGCGACGGCCGCGACCACGGGCGATGTTGCGCAGGATGTGGAACAGCCAGGTCCTGACGGTGGAGCGGCCCTCGAACCGGCCAATGCCCTCGATGGCGGCCAGCCATGTGTCCTGCACGACTTCCTCGGCAGCCGCCCT
>DATHVO010000144.1:0-1756 GCA_035461265.1 Longimicrobiales bacterium | reverse complement strand
GGAGACCGGTGCTCTACCAATTGAGCTACGGGCGTAAACCAGTGGCCAGGGGCAGAATCGAACTGCCGACACCATGATTTTCAGTCATGTGCTCTACCAACTGAGCTACCTGGCCCTACTCTTCGCGCCGCAGCTTGCCGGGACGAAAAACCCGCGCTGCTTGGCGGCGGCGCGGGCGGCAGAAGAGGCGCGAAATACTGCCGCGCTACGCCCTGCCCGCCGGTTCCGTACTGGAGTCCACGTCGCGTCCGGCGCGGGAGGCGCCGCTGCTCGTTCGAGCACGATATGCGAACCTGTGCGACATGAACCATTCCGGTCGGTGGGCGCGAACCCCTCGGGTATCCTGCCCTGTGTGCCGGCCGGCGGTGCGGTCCCGGCTTGAAGTAGCGGGGGCGGGATTTGAACCCGCGACCTCCGGGTTATGAGCCCGGCGAGCTACCAGACTGCTCCACCCCGCGTCAAGACCATTAATGTAACCCCCGTTCGCGGGAGGCGTCAACACCTCGACGCCATCGTTTCACCGGGGGCGGCAGGGGCGCCCGGGGGCCGTGGCCACGGGTGGAAGATGGCGTGAACGAGGGGGTCTGTCCACCCGTGCGCGGTGGCCGTCCGGCGGGCGTATCAGCCCGTCTCGACGGCCCCGTCGAACGGGTGTCCCGCGAGGAGCGAGGCGACGGCGGGGCCGGGCACCGGGTGGGAGAAGAGGAAGCCCTGCGCGGACACGGCGCCGAGCCGTTCCACGTGGGCGAGCTGGCCCGCGGTCTCCACCCCTTCTGCCACGGCGGTGATGCCGAGACGGGCGGCCAGCGACAGGATGGCCAGGACGAGCTCCTCGCAGTCGGTGCTGCTCTCGAGGCGGCTGATGAAGGACCGGTCGATCTTGAGGGCGTCGACGCGGAATGCGTGGAGGTAGGATAGTGAGCTGTAGCCCGTGCCGAAGTCGTCGATGCAGATGCGGACGCCCAGTTCCCGGAGCCGGGCCAGCGTTTCCGCGGCGCCGGCGGCGCTGGTGACGAGGACGCTCTCGGTGATCTCGAGGTGCAGGCGGCCGGGCTCGAGCCCGCTGTCGGCGAGGGCGGCGGCGACCTCGTCCAGGAGGGCGGCATGGGCGAGCTGCCGGCCCGACAGGTTGACCGCCATGTATGGCACGTGTCCGTCCGCCTCCGACGGCGCCATGGCCGCTGCCGCCCTGCAGGCCTCCGCGAGGGCCCACTGGCCGATGGGCACGATGAGGCCCGTCTCCTCGGCGAGAGGGATGAACGTGTGTGGCGCCAGCAGGCCGCGCTCGGGATGGCGCCAGCGGATCAGGGCCTCGAAGCCGCTGACGGTCCGGGATGTGAGGTCGAGTATGGGCTGGTAGCAGAGCACGAACTCGCCGCGCTCCACGGCCTGGCGCAGGTCCCGCTCCAGGCGGAGGAGATCGGGCGCACCCTCATCCATGGCCGGGCTGAACACCTCGTGGCGGGCCGGTCCGGCGGCCTTCGCCCGGTACATCGCGATGTCAGCGTTGCGGAGGAGGTCGTGGGGCCGCTGCTCGGGGCTCTGGGGCAGCGCGATGCCGATGCTCGCCGATGTGAACATCCGCTGCCCGTCGAGATCGAAGGCATGGCCGAGCCGCTGCTGGATCCGCTCCGCAGCTTGGCGGGCATCCGCCTCATCGTCCACGTCGGCGATAAGGATGGCGAACTCGTCGCCGCCCACCCGCGCCGCCGTGTCCTCCTCCCGGAGGCAGGACCGGAGCGCGTCCGCAATCTGT
>DATHVO010000143.1:0-22916 GCA_035461265.1 Longimicrobiales bacterium | reverse complement strand
GTCCTCGGGCATGTCGCGCTCGCGCAACTCGTTCTGGATCATGGGCCCGTACTTGCCGATGCGTTCCAGCCACGTGCGGGTGCGGTCGTAGTTCCGGCCCATGAGGAACTCGACGAAGAAGTCGATGCGGTCGTGCTCGCTCACATGGAGGTCCCACGACACGCCCTGCTGTTCGGTGATGTGTTCCGGCGGCATGAAGCCGTCGGACGATTCGACATCGAGGGCGACATCCCCGCCACCGGCCGATCCGCTGCCCGCACCGCCCCGCGTCCCGGCGAGGAGGGCGAGGGAGCTGGCGGCGAGGCCGAGGGTCCAGGCGTGGCGTCCGATGCCCCGGCGCCCGCCGCCCGTGGCGGCGGTGTCCGCGTCGCCTGTGCCGCCGGCGGCGGCGGGTGGCGCATCCACGGTCCCCGCGCGGTCGAGGTCCCGTACGCGCTCCTGGAAGTCGCGCGTGGCGCCTTCCTGTCCGCGGGCACGACGGTCCTGCTGATCGCCTGCGCCGTCGCCGCCGGCCCCGTTTCCGGTCTCCGGCCGGCTGTCGCCGTCCGCGTCGCGTGTCTGGGAGCTGTTCTGCGAGGACTCGTGCTGCCAGTTCATCAAACCCCTCCATTTCAACCAGTTACATGGACCTGGAAGGGTTGCAAGGGTCGTGCTAGGGGCTACCCGACGCGGCGGGTCCTGCGTCTGAGGAAATCGCGCATGACATACTCTCCCAGTGTCATTGTGCTGGTGAAGTACGCTTTGCCCCGCGCCATCTCGCAGACCTTCGCAACGAACTGCACGAGGGCGGCATCCCTCGCGAGCATGAACGTGTTGATGAGGATGCCGGACTTCCTGCAGGCGGCGACCTCGCGCAGGGTCTCCCGGACCACGCGGACATCGAGGCCGGCGGGGTTCTTGTAGACGCGCCCGTCGGGGAGGGTGATGGCGGATGGCTTGCCGTCGGTGACCATCACGATCTGCCGCATGTCCTTCTTCTGGTCGAGGAGCAGGCGGCGGGCGACCTTCAGGCCCTCGGCCGTGTTGGTATGGTAGGGACCCACCTTCACCTTCGACAGCTCGCCGAGGGGGATCTCCCGGGCGCGGTCGCCGAACGTGACGACGCGGAGCGTGTCGCCGGGGTACTGCGTGCGGATGAGGTGCGCGAGTGCGAGGGCGACCTTCTTCGCAGGCGTGAAGCGATCCTCCCCGTAGAGGATCATGGAGTGGGAGATGTCGAGCATGAGGACTGTCGCGCATGAGCTGCGATACTCGGCCTGGTGCACCATCAGGTCGGGGTAGTCCAGTTCCAGCGGGACGGCGATGCCGTCGCGTGCCATGGCGTTGCCGAGGGTGGCGGGGATGTCGATGTTCAGCGTGTCGCCGTACTCGTACGGCTTCGACGCCGACCCCGCCTCGATGCCCGTGGCCAGGTGGGGCGTGTCGTGACTGCCGAAACTCGAGCGACCCATGGAGGAGAGGAGGTGGCGGAGCGTGCGGTAGCCCAGGAAGTCGACGCCCTTCTGCGTGACGCCGAACTCCACCTGCCGGGCCGCCTGCCGCGAGTCGTCGATGGTGCCGTCCGCCTGGGTCATGGCACCGGGTGCCCGGGGTGTCGACGTCGTGTTGATGTAGCCCTCGTCCACCAGGCTCTGAACGAGGTCGTTCAGCATGTCGGCGATGCGCTTCTGGATTTCCTCGTTCCCACCCTCGCCCCTGAGCTCGTCCAGCATCTCCGGCGTCAGCTGCCCGCTCTCCATGAGTGCCTGCAGGAGCGCTGCCTTCAGGGAATCGAGGGAGCGGTCGTTCTCGTCGCCCGACCAGCCCCACCAGGGATGGTAGTGCGGACCGCCCTCGAATCCGCTGTTCAGCAGGAAGTCGGCGAGCCGCTCGAGGAGATCCTGGATGTTCAGCGCATCCAGGAAGGAGCCCTGATACTTCTGGTACGTGTGGTATCGCATGCCGGATCCTTGGGAGACGCTTCACCAAGGTCACGGCACGCGAGGCCGCGTGCAACCCCCGTCGCACCCCGCGTTGACGGGACGGCCTCCCGCCGCCACCGTGTCCGCATGACAGGGCCGATGCATGACGTTGACGTGGCCGGGATTCGCCGCGCACTGCTGGACTTCTTCGATGGCACTGCCCGCAGCCTGCCGTGGCGGGGCAGCGGCGACCCGTACGCCATCTGGGTGTCCGAGGTGATGGCGCAGCAGACCCGCATCGATACCGTCATCCCGTACTATGAGCGGTGGATGGCGCGATTCCCCGACATAACGACCCTCGCCGGCGCCGACACGGACGACGTGCTCCGCCACTGGCAGGGGCTGGGCTACTACGGGCGGGCGCGTAACCTCTATGCCGCGGCGCGCGTCGTGAGGGAACGCCACGGAGGCGAGGTGCCCACGTCGTACGATGACCTCCTCGACCTGCCGGGCGTGGGCGAGTACACCGCCGGCGCCGTTTCCAGCATCGCCTTCGGCGTGCCCGCACCGGCCGTGGACGGGAATGTCCGTCGCGTGCTGGCGCGCCTCTACGACGAGGCGCGGCCGTCGGCGGCATGGCTGCGGCGGCGTGCGGCCGCACTCGTCCCGGCGGACCGGCCCGGGGACTTCAATCAGGCCGTCATGGAGCTGGGTGCCCGGATCTGCACGCCACGCGCGCCCCGCTGCCACGCCTGCCCCCTCGCGGACCACTGCGACGCCCGCGCGAAGGGGACCGAGCTGGAGCGCCCACTGCCGAAGCCCCGGAAGGCGGTGCCCGCCTTCGACCTGGCAACCGCCATCATCCGGGACCGGAGTGGCCGTGTGCTCCTCGTGCGGCGGGGAGAGGCGGGTCTGCTGGCGGGGATGTGGGCGTTCCCCGCCGCGGAGCCCGGCCCCGGCGAGAACCCGACTGCAGCGGCGCGCCGGATCGCCGGTGCGCTGCTGCCCGGCGCGCGCCTTTCGGACGCCGCCGATGTCCTCGACATCGGCACCGTGGACCACGCCTTCAGCCACCGTCGGGAACGATACCTCTGCCGGCTCATCCGCGCGGACCCGCCCGGTGCGGGTAAACCGGGTGATGCGCGTGAAGCGGGTGGTGCGGACCGCGCATGGGTCGGGGCCGACGTGTCGGCGTACGCCATGCCCCGGGCCCAGCAGCGGATCCACGCGCTGGTATTCAATCCGGCGGAGGAGGAGGGCCGCCCTCCTGGCGGCGGGGCCTGAAATCGTTCCACGCAGGCGGCACGACGAGTCCGAGGATCATGTTCGCAGCCACCTTGCCGGCCAGCGGCCCGAGGAGGATGCCGTTCCGACCGTAGCCGGTGGCGTAGTGCAGGCCGTCCATCTCCGGGTCCGGCCCGATAATGGGCAGGCCGTCGGCGGAGATGGGGCGCAGGTCCGCCCACCGCTCCGCAGACTGCGCCCCGGCCAGGCCCGGAACCAGGCGGGCTGCTGCGTCCCGCACGACGGCGAGTGATGCGTCGTCGATGGAACGGTCGAATCCCGATTCGTCCATGGTGCTGCCGGCCAGAATGCTGCCGTCACGTCGCGGTACGAGGTACCGGCCGGCGTGGGAGGAAACGATCCGGCGGATGGCTGCGGCACCCGGACGATACCGCAGGATGTGGCCTCGTACCGGACGGACGGGGACCGGCGCCGGCAGGCCGGCCAGGGAAGCGCTCCACGCGCCGGCCGCCACCACGACGACGTCGCCCGGGACGTGCCGCCCATCGTCCAGGACCACGCCGTCCACCGCGCCGCCAGCGTCGCGCACCGCCGATACGCGCCGGCCCGACAGGACCCGTACGCCCGCAGCCGCCAGTGCCCGCCCGAGGAGCGCTGCCAGGCGCTGAGCGTCCACCTGCCCCTCGTCCGGCAGCCATACCCAGGACGGCACGTCAGGCGCGATGCCCGGCTGCAGGGCCGCCGCCTGCCCCGGGTCCACCAGCTCGCCCCGCTGTCCGTCGGCCCGCTGCCACTCCAGCGTCGCCGCGGCCGCCGCGTGCTCCGCCTCGGTGTGATTGGCCACCAGCATGCCATCCCACCGGACATCGATGTCCTCGCCCGTCAGGACGTGAATGGTGTCGGCAAAGGCGGGGAACGCCGCGCGGCACTCGACGAGGACACGGTAGAGCGGCCCTGGCCCCGCAGACTCGTACTGCGGCGCCAGCATGCCCGCCGACGCGCCTGTCGCCGCGCTGCCGGGGCGCTCCCCGTCCACCACGTTCACCGCGGCGCCGCGCTCCGCCAGGGCCAGCGCCGTAGCCGCGCCCGCCAGGCCACCGCCGATGACGACCACTTCGATCATCACTCTCCGTCCGGATCGGGACCCGGCAAGCTACCACGCGCCGCCATCAGGCGCACGACGACGGGCGGCGCCGGCTCAGCGGCGGGCCGAAGGCGGCGCGGCTTCAGCGTCCCGGGGCCGCGGGAACCGTCGCGGCGCCGGTAACCGTCGCGGCGCCTGAGTTCTCCTCGCTGTCCTCACTTCTTCGCGGCCGTCTTCTTCGCAGCGGTCTTCTTCGCAGCGGTCTTCTTCGCAGCAGCCTTCTTCGTTGCGGTCTTCTTCGCGGCCGATTTCCTCGGAGTGGACCTGCCTGCCGGCGCGTCATCCGTGTCCGTGCGTCCCTCCAGGCTCCGCTTGAGGACCGCCATGAGGTCGAGGACGCCGTCCGCGGGTGGTGCGGCCTCGACGTCGGGTGCCGCCACGACGTCCTCGCCTTCCTCCGCCTTCCGGCGTGCCAGGTCGATGAGGCGGGCGGACGCGGCGTCCTCGAGCTGCGATTCATCGAGGGCGTCGCGGGTCAGGCTCCGGATCGCCTTCTCGATCTTCTTCACCGCGGTGGCGGAGGCCCGGGCGGGTTCGGGCAGGCCGACATCATCCGGCGTCCGCACCTCGTCGGCGAAGCGCAGCGTCTCCGCGCGGAGGATGCCGTTCTCGGCGAGGATCGCGATGAGGTACTCCTTGCCGCGCATGACGAAGGTGGCGATGCCCGCCCGTCCGGTCTTCTCCATGGTGGCAGCCAGGAGACGGTAGGCCTTGGTGGAATTCCCGCCGGGTGTGAGGAAGTACGCCCGCTCGAAATGCATGGGGTCGATGTCATTGGCAGGCACGAACCGGCGCAGGTCGATGTCACGGGTGCGGTCGGGCGCGAGCTTCTCGAGCTCATCGTCCGTGACGACGACGAAGCTGCCCTTCTCGAGCTCGTACCCCCGGACGATCTCGCCCCAGTCGAGCTCACGTTCCTCCCGCGCACAGAAATAGCGGCGCTCCAGTGGCGTCCCCTCCGGCGACACCATGCGCAGGGACACGCGGCTGCTGCGGTGGGCCGGGTAGAGCTCCACGGGGATGCTCACCAGACCGAAGGTGATCGTGCCTGACCAGAAGGACCTCGGCCCGATGTCCGCTTCGCGCTCGTCCGTCTCAGGCACTCTTCCTCCGCTTCTTCACCTCACGCACGCTGCGCTCGAGCATGTCCCCCAATGAGGCGGCTGCCTTCTTCTTCGGCGGTGCGGGGAACCTGACCACCTTCCCCTCCGCCTTCGCCTCGATGAGCTCCAGCACGCGGTCGCGATACTCGTCGCGGAACTCACTCAGGTCCAGGTCGTCCTCCAGGGCCGCGACGAGCTGCGTCGCCATGTCCACTTCGCGCCGGTCCAGGGTCCGTCCACCCGGTGCGTCCAGGGCCGACGCCGGCACCACCTCGCCGGCACGCCGGAGCGTCATGAGCACGAGGTGGTCGCCGTGCAGCCGCAGGGCGCCGACGTACTCCGTGTTGCGCATGACCCACCGCGCCACGCCTTCCACCTTCCGTCGACGCAGCGCGTCCGCCAGTGCGGCATAGGCGCCGTCATCCTCGTCGGGTCCGAGAAAGTATGGACGGTCGTACCACTGATGGGTGATGGCGGCAGGATCCACGAAGTGGGTGACCTCGATGTCGCGGGATGGTTCGGGTTGTACGGACGCGAGCTCGTCGTCATCGAGAAGGACGAGTTCGCCGTCGTCCGTCGGGAAAGCCCGCTGCACGTCGGCATGTTCCACGATGTCGCCGGTGGACGGGTCGATCATCCGCTGGGTTACCGGCTCGCCGTCCTTCTCGTGGAGGAGCCGGAACCGGATGCTGCGGTCCTGCACGGCGGAGTAGAGCTTCACCGGCACGTCCACGTCGCCGAAGCGGATGCGCCCCTTCCAGATGGCCCGCGCCGCCATCAGCCCCCTCCAGCGGGCGAGTCTGCGTCGGCGGCGCACGCGGGGCAGAGCGGCTCGCCGGTGGCAGGGTCGGCGTCCGCGCACATGCAGCAGACCGGGCCGTCGCAGGCGGCGCAATGACAGACCGTCTCGTGCACGGCGGGGTGCGTGCAGCCGGTGCACGGCTCGGTACCCTCATCGAGCCAGTACGGCGGTTGCTGCCCTCTGGTCACGGAGTCTGCTCCCCGGCGCTGGTCCCCGGCCGGGCAGGCCTGAGACGGCCGGTCCGGCGAACCTGTGGAATGGGGCAAGATGCCTGCCAATCCGGGCGGCCCCAGCCCCGCGTTTCCATCCGGAACAGTGGCACTCCGGTTGCAAAACAGGGACGCGAACGCACGTTGCGGCGGTGCCGCATTCACGCGGAGGAGCAGGAGAATGGAGGCGGGGCACACGGCAGCAGGCGTCGGGCGAAATGGCTCCGACATGGTCGAAGCGATCGGAACGCGGGACGGCGCGCAGCCGCACGCCCGGGAGCTGACGGGCGCAGCGTTCCTCGCCGACGCCAGCCGCCTCCTGGCGGACTCCCTGGACTACGAGACCACGCTGGCCACGGTGGCCGGCATGGCGCTGCCGCACCTCGGGGCGTGGTGCATCGTGGACGTCGTGGACCCGGACGGATCGCTGCGGCGCCTCGCCATCGTTCACCCTGATCCGGACAAACAGGCCCTCGCCCGCAAGCTGCACGATGGCTGGCCGCCCCGTCGCGATGACCCCCTCGGCGTGCCGGCGGTGATGCTGACCCACGGGCCGGAGGTCATCCCGCAGGTGACGGAGGACCTCCTGCGGGAAGCCGCCCGCAGCCCCGCCAACCTCGAGATCCTGCGCCGGCTCGGGATCGGGTCCCTGATGATCCTGCCGCTGGTGGCCCGGAACGAGGTGCTGGGTGCCATCACCTTCGTTGCGCCGACGGACGGCCATGCCTACGGCGCCGCGGACCTGGGTCTCGCGAGGGACCTGGCCGCCCGTTGCGCCATCGCCATCGACAATGCGCGCCTCTACCGCGAGGCGCAGGCGGCCCGGGCGGAGGCGGAGGAAGCGAGCCGCGCCAAGAGCCAGCTCCTGGCCATGACGAGCCACGAGATCCGCACGCCCATCAATGCCATTGTCGGATACGCACAACTCCTGGACATGGGCCTGGACGGGCCGCTGACCGTCGCGCAGCGTCGCAAGCTGGAGCGGATTCAGGCCAGCGGCCAGTACCTGCTCGGCCTGGTGAACCGCATCCTGGACACAGCCCGTGCGGAGCGTGGGCAGCTCTCGGTGCAGAGCGAGCCGGTGGAGCTGGCCGACGTGGTGGATTCCGCCGTCTCCATCGTCCAGCCGCAGGCCGCGGAACGCTCCCTCTGCGTGGAGGTGGACCTGGACGGCGTGGCGCCGCGCTTCGCCGGCGACCCCATCAGGGCACGCCAGGTCCTGGTCAACCTGCTGGTGAACGCGTGCAAGTTCACCGATCCCGGGGGTCGCATCTCGCTCCACGCGGATTCCACCACGGCGAATCTCGAGGATGGCCGGCCGGTGCGCTGGACGCGGCTGCACGTGGACGACAACGGCGCAGGTATTCCGGCGGAGCAGCTCGAGCGCATCTTCGAGCCGTTCGTCCAGGTGGATCCGGAGCTGACCCGCAGCGTGGGCGGTGCTGGCCTTGGTCTGGCCATCAGCCGCGAGCTGGCGAGGATGATGGGAGGCGATCTGACGGTGGAGAGCCGGCTCGGCAACGGCTCGCGCTTCACGCTCTGGCTTCGCTCGCACGAGCAGCACGACGCCGCTCAGAACGGCGCTGCCAACGGTCTGCCGGACCGGCCCGACCTGCAGTCCGCCGCGGAGATCATCATGCGGCGGATCGTGCCCATCGTGGACGGCTACATCGAGCGGCTGAAGGCGGACCCGTCGCTGTCGCCCGTAGCGTCGGACTTCGAGCTGCGGGACACGGCGTTCACGCTGCTGTCCGTGCTGGCCGACCTGCTGGCGGCGTCGGGCGAGTATGGTTCGGATCCCATGTCCGGCGCCATCCGGGATGGGGGCTCCATCCACAGGTTCGTGTCGGAGCTGCATGGCGCGCAGCGGCAGCGCATCGGCTGGGGCGAGGACGACCTCGGCCGGGACTACGCCGCTCTGCGGGACGCCGTGACCGACGAGCTCCGGCGGTTCGCGCCGCCGGGACTCGGTGTGGACGCCACCGCCGAGCTGGTGGGACGCGTGCTGGAGCGGGCTGAGCGCGCAAGCCGACGCGGCTGGCACTCCGCCACGTCACGGGACGCCTGACCCGGTCCGGCGCTACACGTCGAAGGTCGTCGGGTCGAACGGTCCCTGCGGTCCGGCCTTCGGACGCCGGCGGGCACGCCCGTAGCTCCCCGTCTCGGAGCGTGAGAGGCGCTTCCGTGCCACGAGCGACTCCAGCACGAGCTCGCACGCCGCGGCAGTGTGACCCGGCGAGCCTGCCCGCGCGAGACCGACCTCCCGCGCGGCGTCCAGCAGACCGGGTACGGTGTCGAATCCGTCCACCGCTGCCTGGCCGGACGCCGTGTCGCCAAGCTGGAGCACGCCGCCGCGCTCGAAGTAGTCCACCACTTCCTGGAGGAAGCTCTCCGCCGCCTCGCCACCCCAGGCGTCGAACGTCTCGGCGGCGGCCTGCGCGATCAGCTCGCGGGCAATTGTCTCCGCACCGACCAGCTCGCCGTCGTACTCGAGCTCGAGCTTCCCCGTGATGGAGGGGAGCGCGGCATAGATGTCCGTCAGGCGCGGCACGGCCGCCGGCTCGCCGTTGATGAGGGCCCTGCGTTCTGCGTTCGAGGTCGCGTTCTCCAGCACCGTGATGGGCATGCGCTGGCTGACGCCGGACCGCTGGTCCACGCGCTTGTCCGTGCGCGCCATGAAGGCGATGCGTTCGATGGTCTCCGCCACGAAGTCCGGCACGTCCACGGACGGGGCGTCGCCGTCCCGCTCCGTCCACGCCTCCTGCAGCGTGATGGCCACGCCCTCGTTCACCGTCTCGGGGTAGTGCGTCGCGATCTCGGCGCCGATGCGGTACTTCAGCGGCGTGATGATCTTGCCGCGCGCCGTGTAGTCCTCCGGATTCGCAGTGAAGACGAGCAGCACATCCAGCGCCAGACGGATGGGGTAGCCCTTTATCTGGACATCGCCCTCCTGCATGATGTTGAACAGGCCCACCTGGATCTTCCCGGCCAGGTCCGGCAGCTCGTTCACGGCGAAGATGCCGCGGTTCGCCCGGGGTAGCAGGCCGTAGTGGATCGTCAGCTCGTCGGACAGGATGTGCCCTCCCCGGGCGGCCTTGATGGGATCGACATCGCCGATGATGTCGGCAACCGTGACGTCCGGCGTCGCGAGCTTCTCCACGAACCGGGCATCCCGCGGCACCCACGCCACCGGCGTGGCATCCCCGTGCTCCTCCACGAGGAGCCGGCCGTGCTTCGAGATGGGGCGCAGCGGGTCGTCGTTCACCTCGCTGCCGGCGATGACGGGAATCTCGTCGTCCAGCAGATCCACGAGCTGCCGGACGATCCTGCTCTTCGCCTGGCCTCGCAGTCCCAGCAGGATGAAGTTCTGCCGGGCCAGCAGCGCATTCACGATGCGTGGCACGACGGTGTCCTCGTACCCGACGATGCCGGGGAATAGCGCGTCGCCCGCCCGCAGCCGGCGCAGGAGGTTGGCTCGGATCTCGTCCTTCACGGACCGGGGCGCGTAGCCGGTCCGCTTCAGCTCGCCCAGGTTCTGTGGTCTCTGCTCGCTCATCTCCACCTCGTGGCACGTCCCGTTGCTCCTCCCAGGATGCCACGTTTCCGGGCATGACGCCACCGCAGGCGGCGGCTCCGGCGTGTTGAAGGCGCTACGGCTCGAAGTCCAGCAGCCAGATGTCCGCCTCCGTCACCCTGCGCGTGTAGTAGAGTGTGCGGTAGTCGGGCGAGAAACGGGGCGGTCCGATGACATCGCGTTCGACGGCGAAGACGCGGCGAACGTCCCGGGACACACGGTCCACGGTGTGGAACGCCGTCCCGCCGGCGACGAAGAGGAGCGTCCGGTTGTCGGCCAGCCAGACCGGCCACTGGCCGAATTCCGTGAGGCGGTCGAACGTGCCGGTCTCGGTGTCGTACACGATGATGCCGGTGTCGCCGAATCCGTCGGCTCCGGCCAGGCGACGGCCGTCAGGCGACCAGTCGTTGGGCGAGAACCAGCTGCCGTCCGCGGCCGGCAGGCGGACGGTGTCCGGCGCCTGCCCCTCCCACGGCCGGAACGGATCGAGGATGTAGGCGTGTCCGGAGAGGGTGCCCGTGGCGATGCGCCGGCCGTCGGGGGACCAGGCTGGCACGGAGCCCAGGTCCGTGAGCGGGCGCAGGTCGCTGCCGTCGGGACGGATCATCCAGAGCTGCAGCGGCCCGCCACGCGTGGTGAAGAACGCGATCCACTCCCCGTCGGGGGACCAGCGGGGCACCCGGTCCCCCGCCGTGTCGCCGGTGATCTCACGGAGTCCCGTGCCGTCCGTGTTGATGACGTACAGGTCACCCTCCGGCTGAGTGAGGGAGTAGATGGCGAGGCGGCGGCCATCGGGCGAGGCGTCGGGGGAGGACCAGCGCCGCGTGCCCGTGGTGACCCACGCCGGTTCCCCTGCGGGCCGGGCGGTGGCCGGATCCACCGGCAGCCGCTCGACGTTGATGGTCACGAGTACGGAGCTGTAGACCAGGCGGCGGCCATCCTGTGAGACGCTGACGTGGGCGAGGGACGTCGCGGGGGTGATGAGCGGCTCCGGCGCGCCCCGCACAGTCCCGCTCGCCTCATCCACGGGAATGCGCCACAGATTCATGCTCCCCGCCCGGTCGCTCACGAAGTAGAGATGGCGTCCGTCCGGCGCCCAGACGGGATGCCAGTCCAGGCTGGATCCGTCCGTGATGGGCGCGGTGGAGCCGTCCTCCAGGGAAACCGTCCAGATGCCGGAGATGCCCTGCTCATCCAACCGCCGGCGGTAGTACGCGATGCGCGTCCCGCCAGGCGACCAGCTCGGGACGACGGCGTCCACAACCGTCTCCATGCGACGCGCCTCTCCGCTGGCCACATCCAGCACCCACAGATCGCTTCTGGCGTCGCTGTTCTGCGGGTTGAGCTCCACGTTCTCCGTAACGAAGGCGATGCGCTTCCCGTCCGGGGACCATGCCGGGCGGTAGCCGAAGCGCGTGAGGCGCCTCGCGCCCTCGCCAGTGCGGCGCATGACGAAGATGCCACCCCCCTCCCGCTCCGACCGGAATGCGATGCGGTCGCCGTCCGGCGAGAACGCCGGGTGGTCGTCGTCCGCCGGCGAGTCGGCGGTGAGGTTGATGAGGTTCTGCCCACCCACGCTCCGCAGGAAGATGTCCCGGCTACCGCCGGGGCCGATCCCCGAGTACACGAGCCAGGCGCCGTCGGGGGAGATGCTGGGGAACCACTCCACGCCAGGCTCCGCCGTGAGCTGCCGGACGGTGAACCTGGGTGCCACGGCCGTGCCCGGGGCCGCCGGTGCCCGCTCCCGTGTCGCGACGAAGGCGACTGCCGCCAGGGCCAGCACCACCACCGCGCCCGCCACCGCCACCCTCGCCGCAGGCGCCATGGGCGCCGCGGCGGCTTCCCCTCCGGGCCCGTCCCCGCCGTCCCGTGCCGCGTCCGCCGGCGGCGTCCGGCGCACGCCCTCCAGGGAGACATCGAAGATCCACGCCAGCAGGAAGACGAGGGGGAAGCCGAGCAGCGTCAGGACGGCCAGGACGCGGAACACCCAGTCCGGCAGGCCGAGCACGGGAAAGTAGATGTCCGCCGCCTCCACCACGGCGAAGGATGCCGCGGCGTAGGCCAGGAGAATGGGGAGGACCCGTCGTCTCCGGAGCTCGCGGAGGAATCGGCGGATGCGAACCATGCGCACCGTCCGGTGAGGGACCCGCTGCCCCGAAAGTGGGACGGCAGGGACTCGCCGGACAAGGACATCGGCGAACACGGCGGCCATTGCGGCTGTATGACGCTGTGGAGGACGTGCCTGGCGGGGGCGGGCAGCGACAGAACCGGACTCGCCCGCGCGTCTTCAGGCAGGACCTCGAAACCCGCAACAGGACGGACCCATGCCACGCATGACCGGATTCGCGGCAGCCGCCGCCATGCTGTACCTCTCCGGGTGCGCACACGATCGCCTCGCCGGCCCCCTCGAGCCCGTCCGGCCCCTCACGGCGGTGGAGGCGCACGTCGCCGGCGCGAACACGGCCTTCGGGCTCGGGCTGCTGCAGCAGATCCACGACGCAGAGCCCGCAGGCAACCTCCTGGTCTCGCCGCTGAGTGCGTCCATGGCGCTGGGCATGACGATGAACGGCGCCGCGGGCCAGACGTGGGACGACATGCGCGCCGCGCTGCGTTTCGGCACCCTGGAGGAGACGCAGGTGAACGAGGCATACCGCGGCCTCATCCGGCAGCTCAGGTCGCGGGACGGGAAGGTCGAGTTCCGCCTGGCCAACTCCATCTGGCACGAACGCACGTTCCAGGTGAAGTCGCCCTTCCTGCAGGCTGCGCGTGACTACTTCGACGCGGAGATCTCCGCACTGGACTTCCGGAGCCCGTCCGCGCCGCGCACGATCAGCAGCTGGGCGGAGCGTGAGACCGGCGGCCGCATCCGCGACCTCGTCGAGACCATCGATCCCCTCGACGTCATGATCCTGGTGAACGCGGTCTACTTCAAGGCGCCCTGGCAGACGCCCTTCGAGCCCGCATCGACGGCGGCGCGGCCGTTCACCCGGGACGACGGCAGCGTGATCCAGGTCCCCACGATGCTCCGCGACGGCAGCATCCCGCACATGCGCAACCCGGACGTCCAGGTGGTGGAGCTGCCCTACGCGGACGGCGCCTACTCCATGGTGGTCCTCGCACCCGTCGCCGGCGCCGGCCTTGACCGCCTCGTGGCGCAGCTGTCGCCGGAGCGGTGGCAGCAGTGGATGGACGGCCTGGCGGCGGAGCGCATCATGCTGACGATGCCGAAGTTCCGCTTCGACTACGACATCGACATGAACGCGGCACTGGCGGGGCTGGGCATGGGCATCGCCTTCCAGCCGTTCGTGGCCGACTTCACGCGCATCGCCGACGTCGATGACCTCCACATCTCGAAGGTCCGGCAGAAGGCGTTCATCGACGTGCACGAACTGGGGACAGAAGCCGCAGCAGCGACGTCCGTGACCATGAGCGTCACGTCCATGCCGCCGGAGTTCCGGTTCGACCGTCCGTTCCTGTTCGCCATCCGCGAGCGGGAGTCCGGCGCGCTGCTGTTCCTGGGGCGGGTCGGCGACCCGACGGCATGAGGGCGCGCGGGCCGTGGCGCGTGGGGGCTCAGCCCTCGTCGGGCATGACGATGCCCACGCCGTCCGGCGTGCGGACGAGGCGCGGGAGGATGGCCGGCACGTCAACGCCGCGGAACGCATCGAGCATCGCGTCCACACAGGCGTAGGGCTCCAGCATCTGGATGGTCTTGACGGTGGGGAAGACCATGGGCAGCGCCCCCCGCCGGAAGCGGTCCAGGGCGCCGGCCGGCGTGAGCCAGACGGCGTCGCTCATCTCCCTCCCGTCGATCCTGGCGACGGCATCCGCCGGTACCGCCGCCAGGAAGAACCGCGTGTCGTAGCGCTTCGGCTCCGCCACGGGCGTGATCCAGTGGGAGCAGTAGACCATGCGTCGGATGTCCGGGACCAGGCCCAGGTCCTCGAACGCGTCCAGCAGCGTGGCTTCGTCCACGAGCAGGGCCTCCCGCCAGCGCCGGAGCCTGTCGGCGTCCGCGCCGTCGCCCGCGTCGCCCGCCGGCCGCGCCAGCAGCAGGCCCGTCTCCTCGAAGACCTCCCGGATGGTGGCCAGCCAGAAGGCCGCGCCCGGCCCCCTGGGCGTGGGTCCCAGCATCGCGACGAGATCCGGCAGCCCGTCGGCGTCGTCCACCCTGCCACCGGGGAAGACCCAGGCGCCGGGCACGAACCCGGCCGAGCGCAGCCGGCGGAGCAGGAGGAGCTCCGGCCCGCCGTCGCCGTCCCGGAGCAGCACCGCCGTGGCTGCAGGCTTCACCGGCGTCGCGTGGGCCGGCGGGTCCGCCACACGCTCCGCGAACCCCGGCGGCAGCCGGTCCGCCGGAATCACCATCTCGGGCCGTTCCCGCTCCCGTTCTCGCTCCCGTTCCCGTTCCCGTAAACGTTCCCGCTCCCGTTCCCGTTTCGTCAACTGCCACTCTCCTGCCGCGCCCTCTCGAGCCAGAACGCGATGTCGCTGGCCGTGATGATGCCGGCCAGGGCGCCGTTGCGCAGCACGAGCACCCGTCGTGCGGGCGACTTCTTGAGCCGGTCCAGCACGGCGATCATCGGCTCGTCCGTCCGGACCGCGAGCTCCGCGTCGAACGGGATCATGATGTCGCTGACCCGGAGCGTGTCCCACTCCTCCTGCGGCGTCTCCCGGATCCGCTGGAGCGTCACGAGGCCCAGGGGCTCCCCGTCCCGGGTGACCGGGTAGGCGGTGTAGCGCCGGCGCATGAAGTAGTCCTCCATGAGCGCCCGCACTGTCGCGTCTGGCGGCACCGTGTCCGGGTTCGGCGTCATGGCCTGGCCGGCGCGGACGCCGGACAGCACGTCGAGGAGCAGGTGCTGCTGGTAGGTCGAGATGGCGGCGTTGCGCAGGAACCAGCCGATGAACACCAGCCACATCCCGCCCAGCACGTTGCCGGCAAACGCCGAGAGCAGGCCGAAGGCAATGAGGACGTAGGCCAGCCACCGTCCTCCTGCCGACGCCACGCGCGTCGCCCGCGTCATGTCACCCGTGACCTTCCAGACGACGGCCCGGAAGAGGCGGCCGCCGTCCAGCGGGAAGCCCGGCAGCAGGTTGAACACGGCGAGGACGAGGTTGAGGAGCGCGATGTACTGGAGCACGGCCAGAATGTAGACCGGCCAGCCGAGCCTGATGCCGAGCATCCACGCCGCGCCCAGCAGCACCGCGATGGCGATGCTCATGATGGGCCCGGCCGCCGCGATCTGGAACTCGTCGCCCGGCGTCTCCGCCTCCATCCGCGTGTGGGCCATGCCGCCGAAGAGGAAGAGCGTGATGCCATCCACCGGTATCCCCTTCGCCCGGGCGACGACGGAATGCGACAGCTCGTGGGCCAGCAGCGAGACGAAGAACAGCAGCGTGCCCGCCAGCCCCATGGTGAAGTACACGGCGGGGGACAGGCCCGGGGCGTGGGCCGGGAACGCCATGTAGGAGAACGACCACAGGATCAGGGCGAAGAGGATGAACCACGAATGGTCGATCCTCACCTCGAACCCGAGGACGCGTCCGAGCCGGATGCCCCTCATGACAGCATCGGGAGCCGGATGCCGTGCGCCTTCGCCGTATCCGCGGCCAGCGCGTAGCCGGCATCAGCGTGCCGTGCCACGCCGATACCCGGGTCGTTCGTGAGGACGCGTTCGATCCGGGCGCGCATCTCCGGCGTCCCATCCGCCACGAGGACCTGGCCGGCGTGGAGGGACCGGCCGATGCCGACCCCGCCGCCGTGGTGGAACGAAACCCAGCTGGCGCCGGATGCCGTGTTCAGCAGCGCGTTCAGGATGGGCCAGTCCGCCACGGCGTCGCTGCCGTCCAGCATCGCCTCCGTCTCGCGGTACGGCGATGCCACGCTCCCCGTGTCGAGGTGGTCCCGCCCGATGACGATGGGCGCCTTCAGCTCGCCCGCCGCCACGAGGTCGTTCATGGCTACGCCGAACCGCGCGCGCTCGCCCTGGCCGAGCCAGCAGATCCGGGCCGGCAGACCCTGGAACGCCACGCGCTCACGTGCCATTCGGATCCACCGCGCCAGGTGCTCGTCCTCCGGGAAGAGCTCCAGCACGAGGTCGTCCGTGCGATGGATGTCCGACGGATCGCCGGACAGCGCCACCCACCGGAACGGTCCCTTCCCCGCGCAGAACAGCGGCCGCACGTACGCCGGCACGAAGCCCGGGAATTCGAACGCGTCGGCGTACCCGGCGTCCCGCGCCTGGCCGCGGAGGTTGTTGCCGTAATCGAACGTGACGGCGCCGCCCCGCATGAGCGCCACCATCGCCTCGCAGTGCGTGCGCATGGAGGCCATGGAGCGCCGTATGTATTCCGCAGGGTCCCGTTCACGCAGCTCCGCCGCGGCAGCCAGCGAAAGGCCTGCCGGGATGTAGCCGTTCAGCGCGTCGTGCGCCGACGTCTGGTCCGTGAGCACGTCCGGCACGACGCCGCGCCGCACCATCTCCGGCAGCACTTCCGCGCAGTTCCCCACCAGCCCGACGGACACCGCGCGCCCCGTCGATGTCGCATCCATCATCAGGGCCAGCGCCTCGTCCAGGTCGTACGTCATCCGGTCGCAGTAGCGGGTCTCGATGCGCCGCTCGATGCGGTGCGGATCCACCTCCACGCACAGGACCGCCGCATCCGCCATGGTCGCCGCAAGCGGCTGGGCGCCGCCCATGCCGCCCATGCCCCCCGTGAGCACCCACCGGCCGCGCAGGGAGCCGCCGAAGTGCTGCCGCGCCACCGCACCGAACGTCTCGTACGTGCCCTGCAGGATGCCCTGGGTGCCGATGTAGATCCACGAGCCGGCCGTCATCTGTCCGTACATCATGAGACCTGCCCGCTCCAGCTCACGGAACCGCTCCCACGTCGCCCAGTCGCCCACCAGATTCGAGTTCGCGATGAGCACCCGCGGCGCCCACGGGTGTGTGCGGAACACCGCCACCGGCTTCCCCGACTGCACCAGCAGCGTCTCGTCGTCCGCCAGAGTCCGCAGCGTCGAGACGATGGCCTCGAAGGACGGCCAGTCCCGCGCGGCCTTCCCCGTACCGCCGTACACCACCAGGTCCTCCGGCCGCTCCGCCACGTCCGGGTCCAGGTTGTTCATGAGCATCCGGAGGGCCGCCTCCTGCGTCCACCCGCGGCAGCTCAGTTCCGAGCCCCGCGGCGCCCGGATCGCGCCCTCGCCCGTCATCGTCGCCATCGTTGCCTCCAGTCCCGCGGCCCGTCAGCCGCCTCCCGCCAAACTAGACCGCCCACCCTCCCCAGTCCATTGCCCGCCTGCGGCGGCGGACACGCCCCGCCACTCCGGCAGCCGATGACTTTCCCCACACTCGCCGGGCTTCCGGCAGCAGCTGCCGGATCTTCAGCGGAAAGCGACGTCGATCCAGCACGCGCCTCCAACCACCGAGCGCCCGTGCCGGATTCACCTCGCCTGGCGACGAATATCCGGCACACCTCCACCAGGCGCAGACGACAGCGGCGATTTTCCACGGCATTCCCCGGCGCCGCGGCAGTCCCGGGCGCCGCGGCAGTCTCGGGCGCCGCGGCAGTCCCCGGCGCCACGGCAGTCCCCGGCGCCTGAAGCGCCTATAGCACCTTCCCACCGATGAAACCCGCCACGCCCACCGGCGTATCAGTTGACACGAACCTCGATCGGGATGGCCATGACGGACAGGAAGAAGCGGACGGAGAAGCCGGCGAAGGCCGAGACGACGGAGGCCCGCCATGGCCACGGCGCATGGGAGTGGATCAAGTCCGGCATCATCGGATTCCTCATCTTCCTGGTCGTGCGCACGTTCCTCATCCAGACGTTCACCATCGTCTCGGGGTCCATGGAGAACACCCTCCTCGTGGGGGATTTCCTCGTCCTGAACAAGTCGGCCTACGGCGCCAGCGTGCCGGGCACGGCCGCCAAGCTCCCGGGCTACGACACGCCCGGCCGCGGCGACATCGTCGTCTTCCGTGGCCACCACGAGAACATCGACCTGGTGAAGCGCCTGGTGGGGATGCCCGGCGACACGCTGACCATGCGGGACGGCGTGCTGTATGTGAACGGACACCCGCAGGACGAGCCGTTCGTCCGCAACACCGACCCCCACGGCGACGGTGGCCACCCCTGGATGGAATGGCAGGCCGCGTTCCTCACCGACTCCGCCGCCGCCCTGCCCTACTATCCGACCCGGGACAACTGGGGGCCCATTGTCGTGCCCGTGAACGACCGCTTCTTCGTCCTCGGCGACAACCGCGACGAGAGCCTCGACTCCCGGTACTGGGGCTTCATCGAGCGCAGCCAGATCAAGGGCCGGGCGGTCGGCCTCTACTTCTCCTTCAGCCACCGGCCCGACGGCGGCGTCCCCGTCCTCGGCCGCGTCCGCTGGAGCCGTATCGGGGAACGCCTGCGGTAGCCCCGGCCGCCATCCCGGCGGCCGCACCCCCACCCCCGAACATCGGCTGCCAGTACGGCAGCCGGCCCAACCGCGCAGGCGGCGGGAATGCGCACTGTGCGACCCTGATGTGTTGGGCCGCAACGGATCGTCCCGTGCCGGCTCGCGCTGGCAGGGTCCATGCCTCAGTATGGTCCGGGTTGTCGCGCGTCACGCCAGGACGGCGGGACGTGCCCGGATGAAAGGGAGATGATGGCCGAGAGACTGAAGCTGCCGGTCCTTCCCATGCGGGAGACCGTGGTGTTCCCCGGGGTGGCGGTGCCCATAAGTGCGGGGCGGCCGGGCACGCTGGAGGCGGTGGAGAAAGTGCTGGAGGGGGACCGTCGACTGTTCGCTGTGTGCCAGCGCGAGAATGTGGACGAGCCCACGGCGGATGTGCTGTACGACATGGGCGTCGTCGTCCGGATTCTCCAGGTCCAGCGCACGCCGGCGGGTCTGCAGCTCCTCATTCAGGGCGTCCAGCGCGCGAAGGTCCTGAGCTTCGAGCGTGCGGGCGAGTCCATGCTCGAGGCCGACCTCTGGCTCATCGAGGACGACACGAAGGTCGAGTTGAACGACGCGGCGTCCATTGCCCTCGACCGCGAGCTGCGGGAGCGCGCGGCGGAGCTGGGCCGCCGCCGGGGGATGCCGCCGGAGGCGCTTGCGCAGATCGTCCAGGGCGTGGAGGACCCGGCCGCGTTCGCGGACATGGTGGCGTTCTACCTGGAGTTGCCGGCGAAGGACAAGCAGGAGCTGCTGGAGCTGTTCCCGGTGGGCGAGCGGATGCGTCGCGTGCTGGTGGGCGTCGAACGTGACCTGATCCGGCTCGAAGCGCAGGAGGAAATCCAGCAGAAGGTCCAGGAGGAGCTGGGCGAGAAGCAGCGCGAGATCGTCCTGCGCGAGCAGATGAAGGCGATCCAGCGGGAGCTCGGCGAGGAGGATGAGGCGAGCGAGCTGGAGGAGCTGCGGGAGCGCATCGAGAAGCTCGAGCTCACGGACGAGGCCCGGTCGGAGATCGAGCGTGAGCTGAGCCGGCTGGAGCGGACGAACCCGCAGTCGGCGGAGTATCAGGTCCTGCGGACGTACCTCGAGCTGGTGACGGAGCTGCCGTGGGGCGGCCGCACCGAGGACATGATCGACCTCGTCGATGCCGAGCGCATCCTGGACGAGGACCACTACGGCCTGGACGACGTGAAGGACCGCGTTCTCGAGTTCCTCGCCGTGCGCAAGCTGCAGATGGAGCAGGCGCAGGAGGAGGTGCAGGAGGACGCAGCGGTGGCTGCGGAGGACGTGCTCTCCCGACCCTACGCCGCGGAGGACGAGGACGAGGAGAAGGACGAGGCGGGCGAGGCCCCGGCCGACCAGCTGGACGTGGAGCGGCAGGAAATCCGCGCCAAGGCCCGTGCCGTTGGACGCGGACCCATCCTGCTCTTCGTGGGCCCGCCCGGCGTGGGCAAGACCTCCATCGCGAAGTCCATCGCCCGGTCCCTCGGCCGGAAGTATGTGCGCATCGCCCTGGGCGGCGCCCGCGACGAGGCGGACATCCGCGGCCACCGCCGCACCTACGTCGGCGCCATGCCGGGCAGGATCATGCAGGGCCTGCGACAGGCGGGAACGAAGAACCCCGTCTTCCTGCTGGACGAGGTGGACAAGCTCGGCGTCTCCCTCCAGGGCGATCCGTCCGCCGCACTGCTGGAAGTGCTGGACCCGGCGCAGAACCACGCCTTCGTGGACCACTACGTCGGCGTGCCGTTCGACCTGAGCGAGGTCCTCTTCGTCGCCACGGCCAACTGGCGCGACCGCATCCCCGCGCCGCTGATGGACCGCATGGAGACGGTCGAGTTCAGCGGCTACACGGAACAGGAGAAGCTCGAGATCGCCAAGCGGTACCTGCTGCCGCGGCAGCGGGAGGAGAGCGGTCTGCGGGAACGGCAGCTCGTCATGGGGGACGCCGCCATCGAGCGCGTCATCTCCGAGTACACCCGCGAGTCCGGCGTGCGCCAGCTCGAGCGGGAGCTGGGGAAGGTGGCCCGGAAGGCGGCCCGGCGCATAGCGGTGAACGAGGTCACGCAGGTGGTGGTGGCACCGGAGGACGTCCAGTCCCTCCTCGGCCGGGCCCGCGTCTACCCGGAGCGGGCGGCGCAGCAGGACACCGTCGGCACGGCCACGGGGATGTACTACACGTCCATGGGCGGCGACATCATGTTCGTGGAGGCGAGCGCCGCCCACGGCCGCGACAAGCTCATCCTCACGGGCCAGCTCGGCGACGTCATGAAGGAGTCCGCCCGGGCAGCCCTCACGTACGCCAAGACGCACCACGACCGCCTCGGCATCCCGGAGGAAGCGTTCAGGGACGTGGAGATCCATGTCCACGTGCCCGCCGGCGCCATCCCCAAGGACGGACCGTCCGCGGGCATAACCATGGCGACGGCCCTGGTGTCCGCACTGAGCGGCCGTCCCGTCCGGAGCGATGTGGCCATGACCGGCGAGATCACCCTCAACGGCCGCGTCCTGCCCATCGGCGGACTGAAGGAGAAGGTGCTGGGCGCGTTCCGGGCCGGCATCCGGGAGGTCGTCATCCCCGAGGCGAACGAGCCGCACCTCGACGATCTGCCCGACGAGGTCCGGGCGCAGATGACGTTCCATGCCGTCGGCGACCTCGGCCACGTCCTGGCCGTCGCCCTCCGGGGCGCGTCCCTCCACGAGGGCCGCATCATGTTCCGCGAGTCGGATGCGGCGCCGGCGGCGTCGGAGCCGGGCGGCGGCGTCGCGGAGATCGATCTGTAGCAGAACGGGAGCGGGAGCGGGAACGTTTACGGGAACGGGGGGCCGGGCGCGGCGAGTTGCCGCGCCCGGCCTTCGTCATCTACAGCGGGCAGCTGCCGGTGCTGACCAGCTCGCCCGCCTCCTCCATGAGATTGTTGTTCCACAGGTCGTACTGCCCGGCGAGTGCCAGGATCGCGTTGCGGTTACCCGCCGCCAGGGCAGCGTTCACGGCGTCGCGTATGGCGTCAACGCTCGCTGCCGGATAATCGGCTCCGAACTTGGCCTCGTTGAGCACCGCGGCCACCGCCTGGCGAAGCAGCACCTCCGACGCGCCGGCCACGCTGTTCCGCGCCATGCGGCTCGCCTTGTAGCCGTGAAGCGCCTCGAGCAGCGTGGCGTCGCCCAGATAGCCGTCGGCGCCTGCGAACATGGACCCAACGGCCTGCTCCGGCGAGTAGGCTGCCGGATACGCTTCGGTCCGAATCCCGTTCTGGCCCCAGTAGCCCGGTGAGCAGCCCTCCGTGGCCTCGCCGGGCTCACCATTGCCGCCGTTCCCGCCATTGCCGCCGTTGCCGCCGCCGGGCGGGGTCGTCGTGAGACTGCCGGCCCTGATGAAGACGTTGGAATCCAGGAAGGCGTCCGATCCGTCGGCGATGGCCAGGCGCATGGTGTTCGTCTGTCCGGCGTTGACCTCCGCCTCGCAGGTCAGCACGACGGTGAGCCCGTCCATCTCCGTGTTCAGCAGGTCCTGCTGCGCCACGCCGCCATCGAAGGGATCGTTGTTGATGTAGAGGTGGGGGTTGGACGCGTTCGTGCCGATGGGATTCCAGCCGTTGTTGATGGTGTTGATGGACACGGGAGTGTCGGCCGGTCCCACGACGGCGCAGTTGACCCCGTTCACCCAGAACGCGAAGACGTCGTTGAACTGGGAGTTGACGTATTCGTTGTACTCGTCGGACGCGAAGACGTACTCGAAATAGACGCGGTCCCCGTCGGGTACGAAGTCGAACTCGAGGATCGCCGCGTCGTACGTTGCGAATCCTGCCAGGGCGGTGAGCGCGGCGTCGCCTGCGGTGCTGTTCACTGCCGTGATGTCGTCCGACTCGTTCGGCCCAACCACCAGGGCGATGTTGCCGGTGCTGAGGATGATCCCCGCGTCGAACCCGATGATGCCGTCTCCGCCTGAAAAGGTGCCCGCCGCCCGGGCAACGCCCGTATAGCTGACGTTGGAGATGCTGACACCCGCACCCACGAGGGCGTTGGCCACATCAGCGGCCGAGTGGACGGTGAGGTCTTCCGTCACCAGGCCGGATGACATCGTCGCGATGCTGAAGGACGCGCCGCTCATGCCGTGAGCGGCACCCGTCTTGACGAACGTACCGGTCCGGACCTGCTCGAGGGCGGACGTGACGGTCGCCTGACCGTGGGGCCCGAGCGGCTCGGTGTCCGAGCAGGCGAGTGCCGCCAGCGCGAGCGTGGGCAGGATGGCGGTGGTGAATCGGTTGCGTGTGCGTGCTCCCATTGAATCCTCCGGGGATGAGCGGTGCGCGGCCGCGCCGGTAGCCCGGTGCCTGCGCGGGTGCAGGACGCGAGACGGCCACGCTGGAAGTGCCTGTCACCTGTAAGGCGCGGAAACGGACGAAACCCCGCCACCCCGGCTCCGGTAGCGCGCCGCCCGGCTACGCCCGGCCCGCCAACGGGCTGAACCGGCCATCTCGGCCA
>DATHVO010000142.1:0-2515 GCA_035461265.1 Longimicrobiales bacterium | reverse complement strand
CATGGCCGGATCTCCGCGTAGAGGTTGACCCGGGCGGCGACGCCGGAGCCGTCCACGAACGGGACACCCTGGTAGTCCTCCTGCCGGGCATGGACGACACCCACCGACAGGCTCGCGGACCCGATCCGGCGCTCCACGGGCGGCGCCGCGCGACCGGTGTCAGCGTGCCTCGGAATGGCGGCTCCTATGATGGCGCCGCCTGCTGCACCGCCGGCGATGCCCCCCAGAGTGACAATCGGCAGGGCGGCATCACACGGCGTGCCCTCCGCCCGACACCAGATGGCGATGAAACCACCGACGCCCAGGCCCGCGACCCCCCCCGCGATGGCTCCGATCTTCGCACCCCGCCAGGTCTGTCGCCGGCTGCCCTCCTGCGCGGCCAGGGCGGGATCGCCCCCGGCGAGTGACGCGGGCACGCGCAGGGGTGCGGGGTGCACGGCCGGCACGAACGCCGGTGCAAACATGCCTGTCGGCGTCTGCGCGCCCGCGGCGGTGACGCAGGCAGCCATCGATGTCACGGCGACGACGAGGGGGAGGACGGCAGTCAGCACCCGCAGCCGGAGCGGGCGCTGGCTACCCTGTCGGACGTACTCGATGCCCATGGCGCACGGGTCCCTGCATGCCGGGATGCCGCCGGCCCTGCGCCGTCGGCTTCGCATGATACGCCGGGATGGGGGGGCGAAGTTTCAGTGACGCGGCCGCACCGCGATCCCGTGGAAGTCGCTTGCGGGGTCGCCCTTCGCCGGCTCCACCAGCCGCACCAGCTCCCGGCGGGCACGGTCGATGACGGCGATGCCCGGCGTCTCGCCCACCGCGACGTGGGGCATCGTCACCGGGTTCGGCCCCCTGAGCGTGATGTAGACGTGCCGCCCGTCCGGAGACATGGTGACGATGTCCGGTGTCCTGCCCACGAACTCCATTTCATGGAGCACCTCACGGGTCCGCGTGTCCACGACGATGGCGTTGCTCGTCACGCGGTTCACCAGCCAGTACTCGGTGCCGTCCGGACTCATCCACGAGCCGTGGGCGTCATGTCCGTGCGTCTCCGCACGGTGCACCGGCTCGTGCGTGCGAGTGTCCACCGCGTGGAAGACGCCCACCTCGCGGTCACCGCCCACCAGGTACATGTGCTCGCCCGTCGGAGACAGCAGCGTGCCGCAGTTCGCGTCCACCGTACCCGGCGGGAAGACCTGGAGCAGACGGAGCTCGGCCGGGTCAACCACGACGACCCCACCCTCGTCCAGACCGGGACCCAGCGTCACGTACGCCGCGCCGCCGTCCGCCGTGTACGCCAGGCAGACGGCGCCGCCCGTCTCACGGAACTCGCCCTGCCGGCCCGCGAACAGCGGATCGTCCGCGAGGACCAGCTCGCGCCCCACCGTGAACCGCTCATCCGCCAGATCGATATCGATCTCCACCAGCTTCCCGTCCCACGGCGTGTTCGCCGCACCGATGACGGAGACCAGGACCTTGCGGTCGTCGGGGGACACCGCCGCATGGTGCGTCCGCGGGCCGGTCGGGATCACGGCAATCACTGCACGGTCCGCCGCACGGATCACCGCCGTGTTCCCCGTCGCCGGCGCGGCCACGAAGGCATACCGGAAGTCCGACGTGAACTCGATCATGTGCGGAACCCGCACCCCGTGCGCCTCCATGTCGATCACCCCGATCTCGACGAAGGACGGGTCGAAGATGTGGATCACGTGCGTGCCCTGGTCCATCGCCCATACTTCGAAGTCGTCCATGGGCTGCCGCGCCTCTCCCGGCGCACAGCCGGCGGCGGCGGCCGCAACGAGGACCGCCAGCGTCATGGCCGACGCGGAACGGCCGGGAACGCGGAAGCGCGACGCGATGATCCTGCCGGCACGACTACCGAACACCATGGCTGCCTCCACTGCAGTGGGGTACGCGAGAGCCCCTCGGGCTGGGTGCGGATTCCTGGCCATGGTACGTCCCGTCGGTTCGTCGGATCAAGTCTCCCGACGGATTCCCGCGGCATCCGCGGGCGCCCCGAAAACATATGAAGGCCGCTCCGACGCTTGCGGGCGCCCACCGCCGTGTCGTATCAATTGAGTACCAAATCCAGTTGAGATTCCGGACAATTCAGGTTTGACTTCCGGCCGTCGGCGCGGCCGTCATCCGTGTCATATCACGCAGGTTCCGCTTGAACCCGACATCCACGACATCAGAATCGCGCCTGGAGCTGCTCACGCGTGAGCAGCTGGAGACACTGCTGCAGCTTTGGCAGCCATTCTACTCCACGCTCGACGTTGCGCCGCTGCTGGAGCGCATCCTTCACCAGACGCTTGCCGTCACCGAGTCGGAGGCGGGGGCGCTGTGGGTGCGTGAGGGTGGCCACGTGCGGTGCACGCACGCGGTGGGTCCGGCTGCCGGTATCCTTGGCGGTGCCCGACGCCCGGCGGACGAGGGATCGGTGGGCGAGGCGCTCCGGACGCGGGCATCAGTGGTCTCCACGAATGCGCTCGATGACCCGCGCTATGCGGCGTATGGCGGC
>DATHVO010000141.1:0-2927 GCA_035461265.1 Longimicrobiales bacterium | reverse complement strand
GACGGGGCCCCGCAGCGGCTGCGGGGCCCCGTCCCGTCCATCCGGCCGGCCGGCCGGATGGAATCTACATCCTCCCCTGTTCCTCGAAGCCCGTCACCTCGGGCACGCCCGTCTTCGTCGTGATGGTCTCGAGGCCGTGGCTGCCCGGCCCGCGCTCCGTACGCCAGAGCATGACGGAGAAGAAGAGGCCGAGGGACGCGAGTGCGGTGAAGATCCACATCCCGGCAGCGTAGCCGGCCGGGTTCTCGGGGCTCGCCCGGAACCAGTCGTTGGTGAAGCCGATGAGCCACGGGATGATGGCCATGCCCACCTGCTGGCAGAGGGTCATGAGGGCGTAGCCGGTCCCGAGGCGGTTCTGTTCCACGATGTACGCCACGGACGGCCACATGACGGCCGGGATCAGTGAGAACGCCATTCCCAGCATGATCATGACCAGGAGGAGCGTGAGGGGGATCTGCGCTGCACCCAGCTGGATGAGCGGCCCTGCCGGTGCGTAGGTCACGATGAGGAACAGGGGCAGCAGGACGAGGGATCCCACGCCCATGAAGAAGGAGCGTTTCCCCACCCTGTCCACCATGAGGCCGAAGAGCGGCGTGGCGATCATGGCGGCGATGGGGAGCATGCTGTTCAGCATCCCCGCCGCCTCCCGCTGCAGGCCGTGCGCCTGCTGGAAGTAGTCGATGGCGAAGGCGCGGAAGGGAAAGACGGTGGAATAGAAGACCACGCACAGTGCCACGATGTACCAGTACGAAGCGCTGAACGAGTAGAGCCCCTTCTTCTCCAGCTTCTCCGTCTCGGCCGCCTCGCCCAGGGAGTACCGGTTCTCCGCCCGGTGCTCCATGATCCAGTAGAGGATGGCGCCAGTGACGGAGATGCCTGCGACTGCGGTGGCGAGCCAGAGCGGGTCCTGCCAGTTGTCGTAGAGTGGCCGGGCCCAGGTGGGCGACCAGTCGGCGGATGCGGAGCCGAGCCTTGCGATGGTGAGGTTGATCCCGAATGCGAAGCTGAGCTCCTTGCCCTTGAACCACTTGGCCAGTGCGGTGGTGACGGCCACGATGAGTGGTTCGGCGCCCACGCCGAGGAGGAACCGGCCGGTGGCCATGATGGCGAACACTTCGGATGAAGCCGTGACGAAGGCCGCCACCAGGCAGATGACGGCGAACAGGGTGATGGATTTCTTGGTGCCCCAGCGGTCGATGATGTAGCCGCCGATGAGGAGGACGAGCACGGCGGCGATGCTGTAGACCGAGTAGAGGAGCCCCTTCTGCTGGTCGGTGAAGTCGAGCTGTGACGACAGCAGGTCGAAGATCGGCCCCATGGAGTCGTACACGTAGTAGTTCCCGAACATCGCCAGGCTGATGAACACGAGCACGGTCCAGCGGTAGAGCCGGCTGGGTGCGGGCAGTCTGCGGGCGTCGGTGCGGGTGGCGGTCATGGCTCGTTCCGTTGCAGGTGGCCGGGGCGTCGCACGGGACCCGGATCGCGCGGGGCGGCGGTGCCGGGAACATGGGGTGGCGCCGCCGGCCGCGACAAGGCGCCTGGGCACACCCGGCGGCGCGGCGACGGTGCGGCGACGGTGCGGCATCGACACGCGAACTGCGGCCCGTTACCATTCGCATCCGGAACGCGGTCGCCCGCCGGTGCCGTCTTCCGTCGCGAACTCCGCTCTATCCACAGGGAATCCGACATGTCCGCTCCGCTCCTCCTCGTTGCGGCGCTTCTCCAGGCGCCTGCCCAGCAGCAGCTCCCCCCGTCGCCGATCCACCGGGTCGTTGTCTCGCCTGCGAACCCGTCGGTCCAGTCGCAGGACACGCTCCGGCTGACGGCCACGGCATTGGATGCCGCGGGGAACCCGGTGCCGAACGCCCGGGTCCGGTTCGTCCCCGCCGGCGGCAACTTCGGGGCAGCCGGCAGGTTCGAGGGCACGGTGGAGGAGGACGGCCTCGTGCGGTCCGGCGCGACGGGCACGCTGCCGGTGACCGTGGTTGCCACGGTGCCGGGAACCGCTCCGGTGCTGGAGCGCGTGGAGGTGGCGATGGTGCCTGGCCCCGCCGCGCGCATTGAGTTCGACGGGGCGCACCCGCGCCTCGTCCCCGGCCAGCGGGTGCAGGTGACCGGCACCGTGCTCTCCGCCGAGGGCGACCGCCGTATCGACCGCGTCATCTGGTCCAGCTCGGCTCCCCGCGTCGCGGGCGTCGGGCCGGACGGCCTGCTGCATGCGCTGTCCCCGGGGCGCGCCACACTGACCGCCCGGGCCGGCGCCGCTTCGGCGCAGTTCGAGGTGGAGGTCGTGGCGGCAACCATCACGTCCCTGGAGGTGCGGCCGTCTGCCACGAATGCCCGGACGGGGGACGTCATCCGCTTCCGGATCGAGGTGCTGGACGAAGCCGGCCGGCCGTTGACCGGGCTCAGGCCCCAGTGGAGCTTCTCGCCCGGCCACGGCATGATCGACGAGCACGGCGCCTTCGTTGGCTACGAGCGGGGCACCTACACCGTCGTCGCCAGCCTCGGCGATCGGAGCGCGGTGGCTACGGTCAACCTCGTCCCACGGGACGTGCGCCGCCCGGCCGAGGTCGTGGGCCGCCTGCCGCGCACGCGCTTCCTCACCGAGGAGGTCTGGGTCCATCCCGACGGCCGGCACCTGTACCTCGGCAGCGGCGGCGGCGGGGACGTGCTGTACGCCGTGGACATCCGCGACCCGTCGAATCCCGTCGTCACGGATTCGCTGGTGGCGAACACGCGCCGTGTGAACGACGTCATGACGACTCCCGACGGCCGCTACCTCGTGCATACGCGGGAGGGCGCCGCCGACCGCAGGAACGGCATCGTCATCGCGCAGGTCTACGACCCGGCGCACCCGAAGGTCATCGCGGAGTTCACCGAGGGCGTCACCGCGGGCGTCCACTCCGCCTTCGTGTACGGGCAGG
>DATHVO010000140.1:0-4292 GCA_035461265.1 Longimicrobiales bacterium | reverse complement strand
CCGACCGGGCCGGGTTCTCCTTCGCGTCGGAGATCAAGGCGCTGCTGGCGGACCCGGCCGCCACGCGTGACGACGATCCCGAGGGCCTGGCCGATCTGCTCTTCTGCGGCCGCCCCCTCGGCGACCGCACCCTCTTCCGGGGAATCCGCGCACTGCAGCCCGGCTGCCGGTTCACCACGGACGGCGTCACCGTCGAAATCGAGCCCTACTGGAGCGTGCGGTTCGACTACCGGCGTGACCGCCCCCTCTCTGCCGTCATCGACGAGCTCGCAGACCGACTCCGGGAGGCCGTGGACCTGCACTGCCTGAGCGATGCCCCGCTGGGGTCACACCTCAGCGGCGGCCTTGACTCGAGCACTGTGGCCGCGCTCGCGGCGACTGTGCGCCCGCCGCCGCTGGACACGTTCGCCATCCGGTTCGGCGGTGGCGACTACTACGATGAATCGGCGTTCGCACGGGCGGCGGCCGCCCACGCCGGCGCCCGCCTCCACATCGGTCGTCCCGATCCTGCGGCCCTCGCCCGCATGTACCGAACGCTGCTCTGGCACCTCGACTACCCGGTCTCCGGCGACCCGGGGCTGTCCTATGCCAGCGCGGCGCGTCTCGCAGCGGACCACGTAACGGTATCCCTCACCGGGCACGGCGGCGATGAGCTGTTCGGCGGTTACCCGGCCCAGTTCAGGACGGCATTCGGCAGCACCGCAGCCTTCCAGTCGTCCGCAGCCGGCCTGCAGGAACGTGCGGCCGGGCCGTTGCGGCGACTGCGCCGCGCATGGCGCACGGGCGGCAGCCGCGCCTTCCTCGATCGCGCGACCGGCCGGCGTACCGCGCTGGCGGGGCTGTCCGAGGCGGAGCGCACGTGGGTACTTCTCCATGCCGCGCCGGAGCCCGCCCACAACCCGCTCCTCTCCCGGCGGTTCGTGGACCGCCTCCACGGCTACTCCCCCGTGACGGACTACCTCCGGGACTTCCGCGAAGCCGCGACGGACGAACTGTTCGACCGCTGCATCCACCACGACCTGCGGACGTACCTGCCCGAGCTGCTCCACAAGGAGGACCGGGCGAGCATGGCCGTCTCCCTGGAGTCCCGTGTACCGCTCCTCGACCACGAGCTCATCGAGTTCCTCGCCACCGTACCGCCGGAACAGAAGGTGCCCGGCGGCGAGCCCAAGGGACTCCTCCGCGCCGCCGCCCGCCGGTGGCTGCCGCCGTCCGTGGCGGAGCGTCGGGACAAGTCGCCGTTCCCGGTGCCCGTGGCCGGCTGGCTCGCCGGCGCCCTCGGCGACTCGTTCCGCGAGATGCTCGCCGAGGAGCGCACCCTCGATCGCGGGATCTTCCACGCGGACGAGCTGCGCAACCGCCGCCTCGAGGCCTGGTCCCTGCTCCAGATGGCCAACGTGGAGCTGTGGTACCGGATCTTCGTGGACGGCGATGGGTCGCCCGGACCGCTGCCGCCTTCGGTTGAATGGTGGACCGAGCCGCCCGCGCTGGTGCAGCCGCCCGCCCTCGGGGCCGCGACGGGGTAGTACCGACCATGCGACCCGTCCGCGCATCCCTGCTCTGCCTGGTCATGGCCGGTGCAGCAGCACCCCACGGATCGCCGCTCACGGCCTCCGGCCCGCCCGGTGCACGTGACCCCGGCACTACGGCCTCGACCCCTCCCGGAGCGCGGCCGCTCCCCTTCTTCTACGACCTCTACACCTTCCGCGGCCGGGAGGGGGGCACCGCCGTCGTCGCGGCTTTCGCGGTATCGGCGGGAAAGCTCGAGAGGGAGGCGGTGGAAGGGGCGGTGCGCTATCGCTTCGATGTGACCCTCGTGCTCGCGGACACGGCCCGCCGCACCGTGTTCCGGACGGATGACTCCGTCTTCGTCAGGGTGCCGCGACCGCTGGCCGGTGCGCACCTGCTCTACACCCACATCGAGGTCCTGGCACCGCCGTCCGCCACCACGCAGCAGCGGGTGATCATGACCGACGCCACGACCCCTGGCATCGGCCAGCTCTACAAGGGGCACTTCCCCATCCCCGACTACAGCGGGAGCGGCCTGCTCCTCAGTGACCTCGCACTCGGTCAGCCCGGCGCACGGGCCGGCTGGCGGCGGGGCGACGTGACGCTCGCGCTGCTGCCGACCGGTGAGTTCCCGGGTACCTCGTTCGAGCTCTTCTACGAGGTCTACAACCTGCCCCCGGGCAACCCCTACACCACGGAAATCACCATCGAACCAACGGACGACGCCCGTGCACCGGCGCCCGGCGATGGGACGGGCGTGCGCCTGCACTTCACCGGGGTGTCCACCGCGCGACCGGACGGAGTGCTCCAGGAGCTGCGGCACGTTGACGCGTCCGTAGACCGGGGCCGGCACCGCATCACGGTGACCGTCACGGATGATGCGACGGGGGAGACGGCGAGTCGCTCCCGGATCCTCCACGTCCGGTCCTGGCACAGCGGCGCGACCATGGTCGCCGCCATGCCGTGGGCGCGACGCCCGGAGCGGGACGGACCGCGGTAGCCGCGGGCGCGTCTCCGGAGCCGGTCGGTGAACCACGGCGCCGTTCGTGCGTCCCCTGTCCGCATGTGCACGCTCCCGGTGCCACGCCGGTGTGCGGACAGGCTCGCGGACGACAGGGGGACACATGAGCGATTATACGGTCGGCTACTTCGTGGGCAGCCTCGCACGCGCCTCCATCAACAGGAAGCTCGCATCGGCTCTCGTCCGGCTCGCGCCCGCCGAGCTCGAGATGCGGGAGATCGCCATCGGCGACCTGCCGCTGTACTCATACGATTTCGATGCGGACTACCCGCCTTCGGCGCGGGCATTGAAGGACGCGATTGCCGGTGTCGATGCCGTCCTCTTCGTCACGCCCGAGTACAATCGTTCGATACCGGGCGCGCTCAAGAACGCCATCGACTGGGCAAGCCGGCCGTATGGGAAGAACTCCTTCGCCCGCAAGCCGTCCGCAATGATCGGCACATCGCCAGGCAAGATCGGCACTGCAGTCGGTCAGCAGCACCTCAAGAGCATCCTCAGCTTCTGCAACTCGCCCCAGATGAACGCCGTCGAGGCGTACATCGAGTTCACGCCGGGCCTCATCACCGACACAGGCGACGTCACGGTCGAGTCCACCAGGGAGTTCCTGCGCACTTTCATGGCGGAGTTCCACGGCTTCATCGCGCGCGTGCACACTGCCATAGCAAGCACCGACTCCTGAAGCCAGACGAGCGGCGAGGAGCGGGCCATGTGGGAGCGTACGTACGAATACAGTGGTTCCCCGCGAACGACGAAGCCCCGGCCGCATGACTTGCGGCGGGGCTTCGTCTTGTCCTATGGGCCAGCGAGGAGTTGAACCTCGGACCTCACGCTTATCAGGCGTGCGCTCTAACCACCTGAGCTACTGGCCCGCATACTGTCTCACACAGAGGGCAGAATCTAACCCGGCGCCCCGGGCACTGACAACCCCCGGCACCACCACCGCCACAGGGGAAATCAGCTCTGTCGCGACCCTCCCGACTGGCACCGCGCGCTCGTTTCCGCGATCATTCCGCATGCTCCGGCGAACGTCGCCGGAACCACATCACGGGAGCACCACATGACGCCTATCGTCCGCGGCACGCTGGCCGCGCTCATCATGACCGCACCGGCACTGTCGGCGTGCGACATCCTCTCGCCACGCGGGGACGTCCTCCGTGATCAGCTCCGGCGCAACGAACAGCTGTGGCTCAGCGCCGGGCCGCCTGCCAACTACTCCATGAACGTGCTCCTGGTCGCCGGGGTGGATTCCGAGCCCGACCTCGTCCGCGTTCATGTCGAGGGGGGCGCCATCGTGGGAGGCACGTACGTGGAAAACGACCAGCCCGTGCCCGCTGCCGTCCTCGCCGACTACACCACCGTGTCGGGGCTCTTCGACATCATCCGCAACGCACTCGACCGACGTGCGCCGGCCATCGCCATCAACTACCACCACCAGTACGGCTATCCGGAGGAGATTTTCATCGACTTCGACGGGAACCGCACCAGCGACGACCTCTACATCCAGGTCACCGAGATGGACTTCAACGGGTCCTGAGCCGGTAGCCACACGCACGAAGGCCGGCTTCCCGAACGGGAGGCCGGCCTTCTTCTATGTGCAATCCGGGTTCGTACAATTCGTGTGGGGCGACTGTGAGCGTGCTTTCGGTCTTTTGGGACCTACTCGCGGCTCCAGAAAGGAGGTGATCCAGCCGCAGGTTCCCCTACGGCTACCTTGTTACGACTTCGCCCCAGTCACCGAACTTGCCTTCGGCCGCTCCCTCCT
>DATHVO010000139.1:0-2218 GCA_035461265.1 Longimicrobiales bacterium | reverse complement strand
GAACCCGGGAATTGCTCGTGTCCGCCCTGACCCTGGGGCGGGCCGGCAGCCGGATGACCCTGGATGATGAGGGCGCGCTCGCGGCGCCCTACGGGATCGCCATCGCCGCGGGAACGCTCGTGGCGTGGTTCGGATCTGCGGGAGGATGGATTCCATGACCCCATTTTTACTGAGGCAAGGGCGCCCCATGCGGAGCAGGCCTGGCCAGGGGCTCGTGGAGTTCGCACTTCTCCTCCCGATTCTGCTCCTGCTGCTCATGGGGATTCTCGAGTTCGCCCGGGCCTGGAACATCCGGCACGTGGTGACGGATGCCGCCCGGGAAGGGGCGCGCAATCTCGTGGTTCGGGACATGACCACGGCGGAGGTCGAGGCGCTCGTGTCGGCAAGCCTCGCATCCGCGGGTCTCAATCCGGCGAACGCCACCATCACCGCGATTCCCTGCGCCGGCGGTGCGTGCGTCTCGCCGACGATACGCGTGAAGGGAGAGCCGGCGCGGGTCAGCATCCAGTATCCCTATCAGCTCCGCATCGTGGGCGTCCTGCTGGGCTGGGCGGTGCCGGATCGGACAGTGAACATCAGGACCACATTCGTGATGCGAAACGAATAGCCGAAACGAAGAGGCAGCAGCATGGCCAGACAACGTCCAGCGATCATCTTCGGGCTCGCCGTGGTATCGGCGCTCGTCGCGGGGTTCGCCGCGGTGCGGTACTCCGCCCAGCAGCCGGCCCAGGCGGTCCCCAGCCGGGACGGCGGCGGCACGCAGGTCGTCATCGCGGCCCGGGACCTCCCGGTGGGCCACTTCATCACCGACACGGACCTCCAGGTGGTGCGCTGGCCCGAGCGGGCCCTGCCCGCGGGCTACGTGAACGATCCCGCCGCCGTGGTGGGGCGTGGCCTCACCACGTCCGTCCGGGTCAACGGGCCCATCCTGGAGCCGGACCTCGCCGAGCGCGGCTCGGGCTCGGGCATGCCCATCATCTTCCCGGAAGGGATGCGCGCGGTGAGCGTGCGCGTGGATGACGTGGTGGCCGTGGCAGGGTTCGTCACGCCCCGCACGCGCGTGGACGTGCTCCTCACCATGCGTCCGCCCACCGGATCGGACCAGACCTACACCCAGATCATCCTGCAGAACCTGCTGGTCCTGGCCGCCGGCCAGACCGTGCAGCAGGACGAGCGGGGACAGCCCATGACGGTGGGCGTCGTGACGCTGATGGTCACGCCCGACCAGGCGGAGAAGCTGGTCCTTGCCGCAGGCCAGGGGAGGATCCAGCTTGCGCTCCGGAACATGGTGGACGTGGATTCGGTGAGGACCGCGGGGATCGGTGATGCGCGCCTCCTGGACCTCGGTCGGCAGCCGGCGGCCCGGACCACAGGTGCAGCCGCGGCCCGGCCGCGGGCCACGACGCCGGAGGAGAACGTGATGGAAGTGTTCAGGGGCGGCGTCCGCAGCCTCCAGCGCTTCTAGCCCCGCCACCGATACCGAGGGAGGAAGATTTCATGCAGAAGCGCCACGACGGAGTGGTGTATGCCGAGCGCTGGACGGCGCTCGCGCGATCGGCGGCCTGGGCTCTCGCATTGATCATCATCGCCGGCGTGCCGCAGCAGCTCGCGGCGCAGCGTGTCCTCACCCAACCCACCCGGGTGATCACCCTGCCGCGGGGTGCATCCGCCCTCGTGCAGACAGCGGACCAGATCCCGCGGTTCTCCGTGGCAGACCCGGAGATCGCGGATGCCATGGCGGTCTCCGCCCGGGAGCTCCTCGTCAACGCGCGCTCCGTGGGGACGACGACGCTGCTGGTCTGGGACCGGGCCGAGCGTGTGGAGCTCATCTCCATCGTGGTAACCCCCGACATCGGCGCGGTGCAGCGCCAGATGGAGCTGCTCTTCCCCGACGCGCCGGTGACGCTGAGCGCCGCCGGGTCCGCCGTCATCGTGAGCGGCTCCGTGCGTGACCCTAGCCTCGCCAGGCGGGTGCTCGACGTCGTGCGGTCCACGACGGGTGCCACGGTCATCGACAACATCACGGCGCCTGCAGCGCGTCAGATACTCCTCCACGTGCGCTTTGCGGAAGTGAACCGGACGGCCATCCGGCGCCTCGGCGCGGACATGCGCGTCACCAACCCGCAGGATCTCGGCGATGCGGCGGAGAATCCGTCCCTCATAGATATCGAGACGCTGTCCGAGGGCATCGTCAGGATGTTCCTGCTGGGGGAGAACG
>DATHVO010000138.1:0-3102 GCA_035461265.1 Longimicrobiales bacterium | reverse complement strand
GCCACTCGGAGGCCGCCGTCGTCGTGTGCGCCGAGAACTTCAACGGCGTTGATTACCTCCAGCTGTTCGAGGGCTTCCTGACATCCCTGCCCGACCTGCAGTTCCTGGTTACGGTGGGGGAGGAAGACCTGTGGTACGACGACCGGATCTACCAGTTCGAGGACCTCGAATCCAGCGGGGCCGGCAGGGCCGTCCCGGAGGTCGACGTGGACCCGGTCGCGGACGTGTTCGCGATCCTGTACACGTCGGGCACCATGGGCAAGCCGAAGGGCGTCGCCCTTACGCACGAGAACCTGCTGGCGACGGCGGCAGCGACGGCGGATGCCGTGGCCCTCTCCGAAGCCGATACGGTGTTCGGCGTCGCTACCGTGTTCCACGTCTTCGGCCTGGGACCGGGCGTTCTCGGCACGCTCGTGGCCGGCGCGGGTCTAGTGCTCCAGGAGGAGTTCGATCCGGCCGCCGCCCTGGACCTCATCGAGCGGCACCGCGTCACGGTGCACTATGGCGTGCCAACGGTGTATATCACCGAGATGCGCGAGAACGAGGCGTCTCCCCGCGATCTCTCGTCCCTGCGGGCGGGGATCGTGGCCGGCGCGCCCATAGGCGACGAGATGGTCCGGCGCATCAGGGTGGAGTTGTGCCCGAACCTCTGCGTGGCGTACTCCCTCACGGAGACGGCATCCACCGTGTCGATGACCCGCGTGGACGATGCGGAGCAGAAGGCGATGTTCACCGTGGGCAGGCCGCTGCCGGGCACCGAGGTCCGCATCCTGGACCTCGACGGTACCGTGCTTCCGGAGGAGAGCCTGGGCGAGATCACGGTGCGCGGGTCCGGCGTGATGAAGGGCTATTACCGCCAGCCCGGCGAGACCATGCACTCGTTCGATGAGGACGGGTACTTCCTCACGGGCGACCTGGGCATGGTGGACGAGGAGGGCTACATCCACATCGTCGGACGACGCAAGGAACTCATCATCCGCGGCGGATTCAACGTGTATCCCCGCGAGGTCGAGGACCGGCTCCACGCGCACCCCGCGGTGCTGGATGTCGCGGTCGTGGGACTGCCGCACGACGTTCTCGGCGAACAGGTATGTGCATGCATCCTGCCCGTGGAAGGCGCCATCATCACGGGTGAGGAGATCAAGGAATGGTGTCGGGGAACCCTGGCGGATTACAAGGTACCCGACATCGTGAGGTTCTTCGATTCCTTCCCGCTCACGGGCAGCGGCAAGGTCCGGCGCGTCGAGTTGGCGCGCATGGTGAGCGCCGAGGAGTCGAGTCGGCGGCCCTGACCGGCCGCCCGCCGCCCGTTGGCGGCGTGCAGGACAGTACGGACCCGCAGGGGGCGCAGGGCGGAGCGACGGACTCCGCGCACGTTCCATGTCGGCTCCGAGGACATGACGAGGCTGCTTCGCTCGGGCCGCGGAAGCGGCGTCGCGATGCGATCCCCGGGTTGATGCCCGGCGGTCCCATGCGGCGCCCCTGGCCGCGAAAAGGGGAAGCGGTCTCGCGAAACGCAATGGGCGGCGTGGAACGTCGCCGGGACGCGCAGGCTGCGCGTCTCTCTTCAAGAGAAAGTTGACGCGAGACACATGACAGCACAGTTCGCACGGGCGCTCACACGAGGGCGTCCCGGATCCGGAGCCACCACGCACGAACCGCACGCCGCCCTCCTCATCGACTTCGACAACGTCACGATGGGGATACGCAGCGACCTCACCAAGGAACTGAAGAACCTCCTTAACAGCGACATCATCAAGGGCAAGGTCGCGGTCCAGCGCGCGTATGCCGACTGGCGCCGCTACCCGCAGTACATCGTCCCCCTGGCCGAGTCCTCCGTGGACCTGATCTTCGCGCCGGCCTACGGCAGCGCGAAGAAGAACGCGACGGACATCCGCCTGGCCATCGACGCCGTCGAGCTGGTCTTCACCCGACCCGAGATCGGCACCATCATACTGCTCTCCGGGGACTCCGATTTCAGCAGCCTGGTCCTGAAGCTGAAGGAGTACGGCAAGTACGTCATCGGTGTCGGCATCCGCGAGTCCGCGTCGGACCTGCTGGTCCAGAACTGCGATGAGTACTACTCCTACTCGGTCCTCACCGGCCTCACGCGGGCCGGCGACGAGGGCAGTCCCGTCGTCAGCGAGGACCCATGGGAACTGGTGGAGATGAGTCTTCGCCAGATGATGGAGAACAACGACGTCATGCGGTCGGACCGGCTCAAGCAGGTCCTCCTCGAGATGGACCCGTCGTTCGACGAGAAGACGCTTGGTTTCCAGAAGTTCAACAAGTTCCTGGTAGAGGCGGCCAGCCGTGGAATCATCTCCCTGCGCAAGCAGGAGAACGGCCAGTACGAAGTCGGCCCGCCGTCGGCGGAGGCGGTGGAGACGGCAGCGCAGGACGCCCGCGGCGAGAGCCGGGAGGGCAGGGCCCGTCGGGGCCGTCGGGGCCGCGGCCGCCGCGAGGAGCGTGGGGACCGGGAGGCCCGCGACGACAGCCAGACGCGGCCGGAATCCGCTCCGGAGGGCATTGCCGTCCAGCCGCCGGCTGCACGTCCCGCGGAACCCGCGGCGGAATCCGCGGCCGATGCGGAGCGTGCGGCGGATGCTGTGGCCGCCCGGCCGCCGGCCGATGCGGAGCACGCGGCCGATACGACGGAGTCGGTCGGCCTGCCGGCTCGCACCGACGGCCCGCACCGTGAGGACCACGCCGCACGCGGGGATGGCGTTGCGCCGGCCGACCTGGCAGCGGCGTACGCGCTGCTCCGCAAGGCGACGGCCGATCTCGTGAAGAAGAGCGGATCCTCGGCCCGCGATTCGGACGTGAAGCGGCGGATGCTGGAGCTGCAGACCGGCTGGGATGAGGCCACGCTCGGTTTCAGCAAGTTCAGCCGGTTTCTGCGGCAGGCTCACGAGGCCGGAGTGATCACGCTGCGAAGGGGCGAGAACGGCAACTACGACGTCGTCCCCGGCAACGGCGATGGCCCGCAGGCCGCCGACGATCACGAGAGCCGGCCCGCCCGGAAGGACCGTGGCCGCGGCAGGGACAGGGACGCCGGCCGCCGGGGTGAAGTGGCGCCCGCAGTCGCCGGATCGAAATCAC
>DATHVO010000137.1:0-4216 GCA_035461265.1 Longimicrobiales bacterium | reverse complement strand
CGGCGCTGAAGGTCCGCCACGCTCTCGAAAGGCCGCTCCTGCCGGGCCTCCACGATGCGGGCGGCCGTCGTCGGGCCCACGCCCGGCAGGGCCTCGAGCTCCCGGGCCGTGGCGGTGTTCGGATCGATGGGCGACGACGGGAGCGTGCCGCGGGGCGGCGGCTTCGCGTCCCGGCTCGCCGCCTCCAGCGCCGCCAGGTCCAGCGACCCGACGTCCGCCAGGATCGGCCGGGGCCGCTCCACCCACCGCGCCGCCGACGCCAGCACCAGCAGCCCCAGGATCACCGCCAGCGCCCGCCGCTCCTCCAGGCTCATGGGCATGGCACGCCAGCCGTGGAGGCCGCCGAAAGCGGATCAGCCGCCGGCGAAGATGAGGGCGGTGAGGACGCGGCCCACGGCGCCCAGCCCGACCGCCGACGTGTTCTCGACGACATCCTGGTGCGTGTGCCAGAACGCGTTGTCCGGGCCGTAATCGAAGTCGATGATGAGGATCGTCGGGATGCCGCCGCGGTTGAGGGGCACATGATCGTCCGTGACGTGGCCGCCGGCCCGCCGGGGGAACAGGTGCGCCAGCCCCACCGCCTCCGCCGCCGCCCACACCCGGTCCACCACCGCCGGCGCGTGGTCCAGCGAATTGCCCTCCATGGGGAAGACCGGGTTCCGGTCGGCGACCATGTCCACGACGATGCCATAGAGCGGCGGATACCCCGGCGGCTGGTTCGCGGCGAAGTGCTTCGCGCCCAGGTACATGTCCCGCTCACCCGGCCCGTGGTCCTCGCCGTCCACCAACAGTAGGTCCACGCCCACGGGTGGTGAATGGCGGGAGAGGACATCCGCAAGCTCCAGCAGGACGGCCGTGCCGCTGGCGCCGTCGTTCGCGCCGTCGATGGGCATGTCCGGCCAGTTCTCGTCCATGTCCGCCGTCGGCCGTGTGTCCCAGTGCGCGACGATGAGGAGCCGGCGAGGATCGTCCGGGCGGAAGCGCGCGAGGACGTTGGACATGCGGAGGGTGTCGCCGCTGGACGCGGCGTGGGTGAACGCCTGCACGACGACGGTCTCCGCCCGGGCCTCCAGGTGCTCGAGCATCCACGCGAGCTGGGCCGCGTGCCCGCGGGTGTTCGCCACCCTCGGCCCGAAGGCGACCTGTGCCCGGAGGAGGGCGTGGGCGTTCTCCGCTGAAAAGTGCGGGAGGCGCGCCGTATCGACGGGGAGGCCGGGGGCACCGCCCGCTGCCGGGGCCCGCTCCGCGACCTGTTGCGTGGCGTGTTGTGCGGCCTGGGCATGGACGCCAGCGCCGGGAGCGCAGGCGGCGAGGAGCACCGTGGCGGCGAGGACCGCGGGAGCGGGGAGTGACGGGCCGGACTGCGTGCGTCGCCGTGGTTGCATGCCGGACCTCGACGGGGAGTTGCCGGTACTACATCGCTGAAGGCGGTCCGCGTCGTCCGCGGAACCGCCGCAGACAGCGATGCCGCAAGCGGCTTGTCGGGCCGCGGAATGCGAAATATTGTAATGAGTTGCGCTCCCGTACTCAACGGCATCCAGCCGGGCGTTGCCGCGGCCGTGCGGCTCCTCGCGGCCGTTCCAGCACGATGACATGCGGATCCTGACGCGGTACATGCTGAAGGCCCACCTCGGGCCGTTCCTGTTCGCGCTCTTCGCGCTCACGGGAATCCTGTTCGTAAACACCATCGCCCGCAGGTTCCAGGACCTCGCCGGGAAGGGACTCCCCATGTCCCTCATCGTGGAGGTCTTCTACCTCTCGCTCCCCCACCTCCTGGCGCTGACGCTGCCCATGGCCGTTCTCGTGGCCGTGCTGTACGCCTTCGCCGAGATGGCGGGTGAGAACGAGATCACCGCACTCAAGGCGAGCGGCGCGAACCTCGTCCGCCTCGTGGCGCCTCTCGCCGTGGCCGGCCTGATCTTCTCCGTGTTCATGCTCTGGTTCAACGACCGGGTCCTGCCCGACGCGAACCATCGCCTCAAAAACCTCATCGTGGACGTCGCCGCGAAGACGCCCACCCTCGAGCTCACGGAGCAGGTCATCAACCCGATCCGCACGGAGGACTACCGGACCCGCTACTGGCTCAAGGCGGACCGCATCGACGACGCGACACAGCGGATGTGGGACATCGTCATCTACGACCTCAGCAACTCGCGCAAGGCCCGCACCGTCTACGCCGACAGCGGCAACATGCGCATGAACGAGCCGCGCACGGACATGATGCTCACGCTCTACGACGGACACGTCCATGAAGTGGACGAGTACGCGCAGGCAGAGCTGCAGCGCGTGCATTTCGCGGAGCAGCGCATCGAGCTGAGGGGCGTGGGCACCGAGCTGCGACGGACGCAGGACTCCTACCGGACCGACCGGGAGATGTCCGTCGCCATGCTCAGGCAGGTGGTGGACAGCTCGCGGAGCGAACTGGCGACGGTGGAGCGGGAGGCACGCCGCCTTCACGAGACCAGCATCCAGGCCGTCCTCGACGGGCCCGAGGGCACGCTGCCGCAGGCGCTGCCGCCCTCCGCCGGCTACGGCGACGTGCCCCTGAACCCGCGGGACGTGATGCGGCGGGAAGTCGTCCACGCCTCCGACGACTTCGCCTACCGCGCCTCCCTCGAGTCCCAGCGGCTGGCGAACAGCGCCCAGTTCATCCGCGACCGGATGAACCAGTACGAGGTGGAATACCACAAGAAGTACGCGATCCCCTTCGCGTGCATCATCTTCGTCCTCATCGGCGCCCCCCTCGCCGTTCGCTTCCCGCGGGGCGGAGTGGGGATGGTCATCGCCGCGTCGTTCACCATCTTCGGCATCTACTACGTCTCCCTCATCGGCGGCGAATCCCTCGGCGACCGCGGCGTCATCCGTCCGTTCTGGGGGCCGTGGGCGCCCAACCTGCTCTTCGGCATCCTCGGCCTGTTCGCACTGTCGCGCATCGGGCGCGAAACAGCCACGAGCCGGGGCGGCGGCTGGGGCGAGCTGTGGGCGTCCCTCACGGACGGTCTGCGCCGGCGGCGACGGGAGGAGCGACCGTGATGCGGACCATCGACCGCTACGTCACGCGGGAGTTCATCCGGCTGTTCGTCCTCTTCATCCTCGCAGCGCCGATGCTCTTCATCATCGGCGACTGGACGGACAACATCGGGCGCTACACCGAGCAGGGGATTCCGACGTCCCGGGTGGCTCTCAGCTACCTCTACCAGCTCCCGCTCTTCATCTCGTGGTCGTTCCCGGTGGCCGCCCTCATCGCCACCGTCTTCACGGTGAACGGCATGACGCGCCACTCGGAGCTGACCGCGGCGAAGGCCGGCGGCATGAGCTTCTTCCGCGTCCTCGGCGTGCTCCCGGTTCTCGGCGTACTCCTCACCGGCGTCGGGATCGCCCTCACGGAGCTCGTCCCCGTCGCCACCGCCCTCAACCGGCAGGTCCTCGGCCAGACGGAACAGGCCGTGGACGGGATGCGCCACGAGTTCGTCTACTCCGGCGCGGACGGACACGTCTACACCATCCGCCGACTCTCCATGGCCGGCCGCATGATCGGCGGCCTGACCATCGAGTACAACGGAGCCGAGAACGGCGCGGCCACGCACATCAGCGCCCGGGAAGCCGAGTTCGACACCGTCGCCCGCGGCTGGACCCTCCGGGATGGCTACTATCGCACACTCGTGGACGACAGCGAGCGCGCGTTCCGCTTCCAGACCATGCACCTGCGGTCGTTCCAGGAACGGCCCGACCAGCTCATGGCCCGGGCCAAGGACCCGGAGGAGATGCGCTACGCGGAACTCGGCACGTTCATCGAGACCATGGAGCGCTCCGGCGCCCGCCCCCTCAAGCTCATGGTGGAGCGCAACCAGAAACTCGCCATCCCCGCCGCAACACTCGTCATCATCCTCTTCGGCGCGCCCCTGGCCAACAGCTCCGCCCGCGGCGGCGCCGCCTACGGCATCGGCATCTCCCTCGCCATCACCGTCTTCTACATGATGCTGTTCAAGCTCACCGGCGCCGCCGGCGCCGCCGGCATGATGGACCCGCTCTGGGCCGCCTGGATTCCGAACGCGCTCTTCCTCGTCGCCGCCGTCGTGCTGCTCGCCCGCGTCAGGACGTAGTTGGGACTGCACGGGAGCGGGAACGGGAACGTTTACGGGGGCGGGAGCGTTTACGGGAGCGGGCGGGGCGGCGGCGCGGCGGTCGATCCCCACACTCGGCGCCCGGCTGACGG
>DATHVO010000136.1:0-5015 GCA_035461265.1 Longimicrobiales bacterium | reverse complement strand
GCGACGGGCCAGGCACGTCAGCAGCACGACGAGCTTGCCGCGGGTGGGCAGTCTCGCACCCGTCGCGCCGTCGAGCCGAAACTCGCCCAGGGCTGAGAGCCGGACGTGCATGCGGTCCAACGAGGTTGAGGACAATGGGTTCCGCGCCCGTTAACGGCCGATTCACGGCGTCCCGCCATCCTGGCTGACACGCTCGGAGGGCACTGGGCCGGGGCCGGAAGAACGACGCGCGATCCTGCACGCGGCAGGACGTCGATCCGGGATCCGGAGGGGCGCGGTAGTCGAAAATGGCGCATCGGGCTGCGGTCCGCAATGCTGCCTCCCGACATCGACCTGCAGTCGTTGATCGAGGTCAGTGGCCAGAGCGGAGACGCGCTCGATTCGGCTCTGGCCGCGTTGACTGGCGGCGGTCTGCTCCACACGGAGCGGGATAGCATCGCATTCCCGGGGGATGTCGTGCGCCGCGCTGTTTACGATGCCATCCCGCCAGCCCGCCGGCAGGCGCTGCGCGTCGCCGCCGCTGCTCGATCCGCCGGCCGCGACGTCCGCGCGACCACCATCACAGCGCCGGCGCGCCGGCAGCGGCGAGTGCCACGGGCGTGGTACGCAGGGGCGTTCGCTCTCGCGTTCCTTGCAGTCGCGGCGCTGCTGCCGCTGCGGAAGTCCCAGGCCGGGAGCCCGCCTGTCCTGGCCGTAGGCGAGCTGCTGGATTTCACCGGCGCCGACTCCGCCGGCGCCGCCTTCCCCCTGGCCGATCTGCTGGCCACCCGCCTCGCCCGACTGCCGCGGCTCGGCGTGATCAGCCCGGAGCGGATGCACGAGCTGGAATCGCAGGTCGCGGCGAGCGGGTTCACGACCAGTCTGATGGACGCCGCCCGCCGCGCGGGCGCCACCCAGATCGTCCAGGGCGCGATGTACCACCGCCCCGGCGGCGGACTGCGCCTTGAGCTCCGGCGCGTGGACCTCGCATCCGGCGCCGTCATCGCGGGCCACATCATCGATGCAGCGGACGCCGTCTCCCTGGTGGACGGTGCCGTCACCGAGCTGGCCCTGGAGTTCAGGCTGTCGATGCCACCATCTGAGCCCGAACGGCCCGCGTCCATCGTCGCGTACCGGATGTACGAGGAAGGACTGCGCGCATACTACCGCGGTGACGCGCTGTCGGCGACGCACTTCTTCTCCGCCGCCCTGGCGGAAGACTCCACGTTCGCCATGGCGGCGTTCTACCGGTGGGCCAGCCAGTACTGGGCTGCCCTCCTCGGTCCGGACAGCGACGAGGAACTAGCTCGTGTGCTCCAGCTCGCGAACGGCATGTCCGACCGCGAACGGCTCCTCGTTACGGCACTCTGGGCGGAGCACACCCGTGCACCGACGGCTCGGGCCCTCGCCGATACCCTGGCAATCCGCTACCCGCACGAACCCGACGGCGACTTCCTGGTGGGACGCGCCAAGGTCATCGAAGGTGACTTCCTCGGTGCTCTGCCCCACTTCGAGCGCGTCCTCGTCATGGACTCGCTCGGCTTTTCGGGGGGCGCACTGCGCTGCCGGGCGTGTGACGCCATGGCTCAGATCGTATCCACGTATGCGCTCGCTGACTCCGTGGCCGCGGCGGTACAGGCCGGCCGCCGCTGGACCAGGCTGCAGCCCGATGCCGCGCGGCCATGGGTCTACCTGGCCAGCACACTCGAGTACCAGGGCCGGTTCGACGACGCGCTCGCCGCCCGGCGTCGCGCCATGCCGCACCAGCCGGGTAACCGCACCGATCCGGCGTACCCGGGGATCATCGACCTCCGTCGCGGCGACTTCGAGGAAGCGGACAGACAGCTGCTCGAGCGCATGAACGATGGGTCCGCGCGCATCGCCAACGAGGCCGCATGGTTCATGGTGATCAGCCTGCGGCAGCAGGGTCGGCTCGAGGAAGCACTACGCGTGGCGCGGGCACACGGCAACCGCACTGCCGAGGCCGTGGTTCTCATGGAGATGGACAGCGCCGCTGCGGCCGCAGACATCTTCCGAACGCTGGCGCGGCAGGCAGCAAGGGAGGACCTCCTCGTTCGAAACGCGACGTGGCCGCTCACCCACGCTGCGTCTGCACACGCGGCAGCGGACAATCGCGCGGCGGTTCTCGCTTTGTCCGATTCGGTTGCGGCACTGGCCGCCCGATCCGGTTCGGGCCGCGACCGCCGCCTCCCCCACTACATCCGTGGCCGCGTCCACGCCGCCGACGGCAGGCACCAACTGGCCATCGCGGAATACGAGAAGGCCATGCACTCCCGCTCCAATGGCTACGCGCTGCTCAATCTCCACTACGCCCGCAGCCTCGTCGCGGTGGGGCGGCCTGTCGAGGCGATAGATCTGTTGCAGGCGCCTTTGCGGGGGCCGCTCGATGCGGGCAACTTCTATGCTCCCCACACCGAGCTGCGTATCGCCCTGGCCACTGCCTACGAGGCCGCCGGCATGAGCGACCGTGCCGTGGCCGAGTATCGTCGTGTCCTGGCCGCGTGGCAGACGGCCGACGCCCGCTTCGCCCCGCGGCGCGACAGCATCCGCGCCAGGCTGACCGCCCTCACAGCGACGCAGGGGACGGCCATCGCCGACGGGAGCGGTGTGACGCCCGATTCCTGACCGCCAGATCCGGACAAGTCCGCGTCACTGTCGATTCAGGTGCACGGCCTGAGTGACGCGCCGCCTCAGTCCGGCGCCGCGCAGATGAAGCCCACCCCGGCGATGCCTTCCTGGCCGATGCTGACGAGCCGCGTCACGTAGATGTCCGCCCCAATCGGGAAACCCCCATCGCGGCACTCGACCCGGTAGTACGGACCACTGTGTGCGGCACCGCCCGTGGGGGTGAAGAAGAGCGGGTCGTAAGTGTGTCTCGCACCCAGCGCTGCCGGGCTCGGTCCGCAGGGGACGAGCACGGAGGAGACGAACGTACCGACGAGGGGATCGATGGACGAGTGCTTCACCACCATGGTCGGGCTCGGCACCTCGCCGGCGCCGCATGTTGCGGTAACGGCCCTCCCACCCGTCGTGTTTCCCACCAGCCCCAGTGTCCTGCTGGTGCAGATGGGGGCGAGCGCATCGATCCACATGCCGAGCCGCATCGTCATGCCGGTCATGATCTGACCGGTCGGACACACGAGGCGGTGGCGCGTACCGGCGGTGCTGCCCGCGACGCTCGTCGTCACGCCCGCCGTGGACCACGTAGGCCGGACGATGACGGGATCGTTGACTATCGAAGAGAAGGCGGTATCACGGCCGGCGACGTTTGCGAGCTGGAAGTACAGGGTGCGTTCTCCCGTCGCTGTACTGGGGAACGTGTAGCGCTGCGGGGTGCTCATGGCTTGCCACGTCGCCCCGTGGATCCCGCGTGCAGTCGGCGCGACCCGCCAGTGGGTGGGCGAACCGCCGGAGCGCCTGGTGAACAGTTCCGCTGGGGTTCCCGCGAATACCCGTTCCGGGTTGGCGGCCCCACCCACGTGGAATGCGTTGATGACGGGAGCCGCCGGCGGGGCGGTGGTCACCACCACCACGCCGACGGGCTGTGGCGCGAGTTCGATGATGAAGTTCACGGCCGGGCTCGTGCGGGTGGACCCGCCCGTCACGGTGCGTACCGACACGGGCGCGGTTCCGGGGCTTGCGAGGTCGGAAGCCGTGATGTCCGCCCGCAGCTCCGTGGGACTCACATAGCGAGTTTCCCTGGGCGCGCCGTTCCAGAGAACGGTGGATGTCGTGGCGATGAAGGAGCTGCCCCGAACGGTCAGGGCGAAGGCGCCGCTGCCCTGCACGACGCGCTCGGGAACGAATCCGGTGATGCCCGGCGTCTGGTGCGTGATGCTGAGCGTTCTGGGGGGCGAAACGCCGCCGCCTGGCGCCGGGTTGAGGACGGCGACCTCCGTGTTCCCCGGCGTTGCGAGCTCGGCTGTGGACAGTGAAGTGCGTAGCTGGGTGGCGCTGACACGCGTCGTATTGCGGGGCTGACCCCTCCACACAATCTGTGCTCCCTGAACCAGGCTGGTTCCCGTCACCGTCAGAGTGACGGGCGGGCCGCCGGCCTGCGCCGTGGTCGGGGAAATGGATGACAGGTTCGGCGGCGGGTTATTGATGGTGAATGTGGCGGGTGCCGACACCCGGTTGGGGGGCACGTGCACGGTGACGTCCGCCGTGCCCGCGGTCGCGAGGTCGGCAGCCAGAATGGTCACCTGCAACTGGGAAGTGCTGATGAACGTCGTCTGCCGGGGAAGGTTGTTCCAGCGCACCTCGGCACCGTCCCGGAAGTTGGTGCCATGCACGGCAAGTGTGATGTTGGAGTTGCCACCGATGAAGGCGGAGGACGGAACGAGTGTCTGGATCCTCGGGACGTTGCCCTGGGCCGCGAGCGGCCCGGTGGGGGCGGCGGCGAGGAGTCCTGCCGCAAGCAAGCAGCGGATCGTGCGCATGGCCTCACTCCGGGTGCGGTTCGGATGGGATGTGCGAGTACCGGCCGCAATCTGGTCGTGCGTGCGGAATCAGGCGTGAACGAACCCGGAATTCCTTGCCAGCCAGCGGGTTGGCGTGGCAGGACCGGGCAGGAGGAGGACCTGCACTGCCACGATCGCCAGGGTGAGGGCTGTGGGGGTGCCGCTCGCGTGAGGAATGGCGGCAGCCGGGGACGCATCGCCGCCCCCGGCCGCCGGGCCGTCAGGCGTGGGCCGACGCCATCTCCTCGTGCTCGATCCGCGTGCCGAGGACCGCCAGGAACTGCGCGATCCACGCGGGATGCGCAGGCCACGCCGGCGCCGTGACGAGGTTGCCGTCGGTGACCGCGTCCGTCACGGCGATGTCGGCGTACGAGGCGCCGGCGAGGCCGACCTCCGGCGCACAGGCCGGGTACGCGCTCACCCGGCGGCCAGCGATGACGCCGGCGGCCGCGAGGAGCTGCGGCCCGTGACAGATGGCCGCGATGGGCTTGTCCGCGTCGGCGAAGTGCCGGACCATCGCCAGGACCCGCTCGTTCAGGCGCAGGTACTCGGGCG
>DATHVO010000135.1:0-12175 GCA_035461265.1 Longimicrobiales bacterium | reverse complement strand
ATCTCCTTCAGCTTCAGCGCGCCCTCCAGGGCCGTGGGGAAGTTGTAGCCCCGGCCGAGGTACAGGAAGTTCGACGCGCTCTTGTAGATCCGCGCCAGCTCCCGGACGGCGTCATTCAGCTCCAGCACCTGCTCGACCTTGTCCGGCAGCTCCCGCAGCGCGTGCAGGATCTCCCTCCCCCGCTCCGCCGTCAGGCACCCCCGGAGCCGGCCCATGCGCACGGTGAACAGGGTGAGCGCCACGACCTGGCTGGTGAACGCCTTCGTCGATGCCACGCCGATCTCGGGGCCGGCGTGCAGGTAGATGCCGCCGTGCGCCTCCCGGGCGATGGTGGAACCCACCACGTTCACGATGCCGAGGACCTTCGCGCCCAGCTCCTTCGCCTCCCGCATGGCCGCGAGTGTGTCGGCCGTCTCGCCGGACTGGCTGATGACCAGCATGAGCGTTCGGTCATCCACGATGGGCTTGCGGTACCGGAACTCGGACGCGTACTCCACGTCCACGGGAATCCGGCAGATCTCCTCGAGCATGTACTCGCCGATGAGGGCGGAGTGCCACGATGTCCCGCAGGCGGAGATGACGATGCGGTTGAACGCGGCGAGCTCGTCGTCCTCGAGGTTCAGGCCGCCGAACTTGACCGTGCCGTCCTCCTCCAGCACGCGGCCGCGGATCGCCTGCATGATGGTGTGGGGCTGCTCGAAGATCTCCTTGATCATGAAGTGGTCGTGGCCGCTCTTCTCGATGGCGTCCAGGTCCCACGCGATCTGGTTGACCTCCTTCTCCAGCGATTCCCCGGCAAGGGACATCGTCCGGTACCCATCGTCGGTGAGGACCGCCATCTCGCCGTCATCCAGGTAGATGACCTGGCGGGTCTGCGCGAGGACGGCCGCCACGTCGCTGGCGACGAAGGATTCGCCGGTGTCGGTGACGCCGAGGAGGAGCGGGCTGCCCTTCCGGGCTGCGACGATCTTGCGCGGCTCCCGGCTGCTCACGATGGCCAGGCCGTATGCACCTTCGACCTGGCGCAGCGCCTCCCGCACCGCCTCCTCGAGGTTGTCCGTGTACGCCTCCTCGATGAGGTGGGCCACCACCTCGGAGTCCGTCTCGCTGCGGAACTCGTGGCCCATCTGCTCGAGCATCTTCCGGAGCGTGCCGGCGTTCTCGATGATGCCGTTGTGGACGACGGCGAACTCGCCCCGGCAGCCGAGATGCGGATGGGCGTTCCGTTCTGTGGGTGCGCCGTGCGTCGCCCAGCGCGTGTGGGCGATGCCGATGGTGGTGGCGGGCGGTCCGCCGTTCCCCATGAGGCTCTCGAGCTCGGCGATCTTCCCCACTGCCTTGCGCGTGTCCAGACCGTCCTCGGCCACGAGCGTCAGGCCCGCCGAGTCATACCCGCGGTACTCCAGGCGCTTCAGCCCCTCGATGAGGAGCGGCACGGCGGGACGATTGCCGATGTATCCGACGATTCCACACATGTTCTCTGACGCCCGGATGATGGGGTACCCTCGCACCGGCACCCCATTGCAAGACGCCGGCCGCGACGCCGGCGACCGGAAGCTAGCCGGCGCTTGCGGGTGCGGCCAGCGCTGCGCGGGCCTGTTCCACCAGGTCCTGTGCCGCCTCGGCCGACGGGGCCTCCGCGATGATGCGCAGGATCGGCTCGGTGCCGGACGCCCGCAGGTGGAGCCACCGGCGCTCCTCCGGCCAGTCGAGGCGGAGGCCGTCCTGCCGGTCGGCGGCGGGCGCCGCCAGGCGACCCTCCAGCGTGTCGTACGCCGCCTCCAGCGAGCCGGCGTCCCGGGGCAGCCTGTCCTTCACGATGACGTAGGATGGCCGTGACGCCACCAGCTCGCTGAGCGGCCTGCCGTGCTCCAGGAGACGCTGCAGCACGAGGACCGTCGCCACCGCGGCGTCCCGCGTCAGCTGCACCTCCGGCAGAATCACCCCACCGTTCCCCTCGCCGCCCACGACGGCGCCGACCGCCTCCATCCGGCGCGCCACATTGATCTCGCCAACCGGCGCCCGGTGCAGCTCCACCCCTGCCGCATCCGTGACATCCTGCAGCAGCCGGCTGGTGGACAGGTTCGTCACCACGGGACCCCGACGATGCCGCAGCACGAGCTCGGCGGCCAGCGCCAGCGTGTAGTCCTCGCCGATGGCCGTCCCGGCATCGCTCACCACGGAAAGCCGGTCTGCGTCGGGATCCGTTGCGATTCCCAGGTCCGCACCGCTCTCACGCACTGCCCGCTCCAGCTCCGTCAGGTTCTCCGCCACCGGCTCCGGCTCGCGGTGGAACCGGCCGTCCGGCTCCAGGTTCAGCCCGATGACCTCGCAGCCCAGGGCATCGAGCAGCGGCGGCAGCAGCAGGGAGCCCGCCCCGTGGATGCAGTCCAGGGCGACGCGGAAGCGGCGCTTCCGGAGGGCGACGGGGTCGATGCACCCGATGCCGAGCACGGCGGCCAGGTGCCGGTCCACCGCCTCCTCGTCCCGCGCCACGTCGCCGATGCCGTCCCACGCGGCCCTGTCGATGACGCGGTCGCTCACGAAGGCGCGCATGCGCGGCGCCTCCTCGGCGTCCAGGAACATGCCCGCCGACGACGCCAGCTTGAGGGCGTTCCATTCCACGCCGTTGTGGCTGGCCGTGATGACGATGCCGCCGTCGGCCCGCAGCGCCCTGATGTTGAAGAGCGCCGTCGGCGTGGGTGCGATGCCGATGTCCACCACGTCGCAGCCCACGGACTGCAGCGCAGCGGTGACGACACGGGCGAACATCGGCCCCGACGTGCGGGTATCCCGGGCCAGGATGATCCGGGGCCGCGCCGTCGAGTCCTCCCGGATGTACGCGCCGAACGCGGCGGCGAACCGGGCCACGACTTCCGGTGTCAGGCCGGCACCGACCCGGCCCCGCACGCCGGACACGCTCACCATCAGGTCATCGGGTATCTCGAAAGCCATCGACGACAGTCTCCTGGTTGATCATTGGGAAGCCCGGACCCGCTCGGCGGCCCGCCGGCAACCGGGTCATCCCGCGTGCGGCAACATCCGAACCAGCAGGTCCTCCACGGCGGCCGGGTTCTCCGCGTTCACCCAGTGCCCGCCGGCTACCCGGTGGACGAACGTCCGGGTACGGCGGGCGGCGGCCTCGGCACGCTCCAGCGCCTGGCCCTCCAGCACGCTCGATGCCTCCGCCTTCACGACGTGGACCTCGAGTCCCTCGCGGGGCGACTCGACGACGTCCCACGCGGCCGTCTCGAAGAAGCTCAGGAGCAGCGATTCCATCGCATCCAGATCGAAGCGCCACCGGAAGCCGCCCGGACACGGCTCGAGGTTCGTCGCCATCCATTGGGCGACGCCCTCATGCACGCCGTGCCCCGTGAGCGCCTCCACGAGCTGGGACCGCGTCCGGAAACGGGCCGGCATGCTGCGGAGCAGGTTGAGCATTGTCCACGCACTGCCGGACGGCGGGCGTGCGTCGGGCGTGGAATCGACGACCCACACCTGATCCAGGGCACCCGCAGCCGGTACGTCCAGTCCCGCGAAAAGGAGCGCGACCTTCCCGCCGAAGGAATGCCCGAGCACCGCGTGGGGTCGGAGCCCCGTCGCGTCGGCGAGGCCTGCCAGGTCGGTGGCGGCCGCGTCCACTGTGTGCGGGGGCGACATCCCCTGTGATCGGCCGTGCATGCGCAGGTCCACCAGGACTGCGCCCCACTCCGGGCGAGACCGCACCACCCGCCTCAGGACGGACGCCCAGTTGCGACCCGCACCGTAGATGCCATGGAGAACGTAGATCCACCGGGCCGGCTCGTCGCCGGCAGTCACCGTCTCGTGATACAGCACTTCAGCCACATGTTCCTCCGTCATGGTCCGGAACCGGCCGGATGATGACCTGCCGACGGTCCCCGCGCCAGTCGTCTGGCGTCGTCGTCGCGTGGCGCGCCCCCCGGCCACCGCCTATCTTCGAGCCCCGGACGCACCACCCTGGAGGAGCATGGACAAGCAGCACGGATTCGGCACCCTCGCCGTTCACGCCGGACAGCAGCCGGAGGCGACGACCGGCGCCATCATGCCGCCGGTTTTCCAGACATCGACGTACGTCCAGCCGAAGCTGGGCGAGCCGAAGGCCGGGTACGAGTATGCCCGCGTGCAGAACCCGACGCGGGAGGCAATGGAGGCGAACATCGCTGCGCTGGAGAACGGTCGCCACGGCGTCGGGTTCGCGAGCGGGATGGCGGCCATCGGCGCCATCGTCCAGCGCCTCTCCGCAGGCGACCACGTCATCTACGAGGAGAACGTGTACGGTGGAACGCACCGGTTCTTCGACAAGGTGATGCGCCGCTTCGGCATCGACTTCACCGCCGTTGACTCCAGTGACCCGAACCGGGTCGAGGACGCGATCCGGCCCGAGACCCGCCTCATCCACCTGGAGACGCCGACGAACCCGATGATGAAGCTCTGCGATCTCCGCGCCATGACGGAGATCTCCCAGCGCCGGAACGTCCAGGTCGTCGTGGACAATACCTTCGCGTCGCCGTACAACCAGCGGCCGCTGGAGCACGGCGCCCACATCGTCGTTCACTCGAGCACGAAGTACCTGAATGGCCACTCCGACGTCGTCGGCGGCATCGTCGTGACCCGGGACGACGACGTCGCAGAAGATCTCCGCTTCCTGCAGAAGGCGGCCGGTGCGGTGCCCGGTCCGTGGGATGCGTGGCTCGTCCTGCGCGGCACAAAGACGCTGCATGTGCGCATGGAGGCGCACAACCGGAACGGCCAGCGGATCGCGGAGTGGCTGGCGGACCGGCTTGGTGCGGAACGCGTCTACTACCCGGGCCTGCCGACCCACCCCCAGCACGAGCTGGCCCGGCGGCAGATGCGCGGATTCACGGGCATGATCAGCATCGATGTGGGCACCCTCGAGCGTGCGACCCGGCTGGTCCAGGCGACCCGCCTGTTCGCCCTCGCGGAGTCGCTCGGCGGCGTGGAATCGCTCATTGGCCACCCCGCCATCATGACGCATGCATCCGTCCCGAAGGAGATGCGTGACCGGATGGGCGTGACCGACGGCCTGGTCCGGCTGTCCGTCGGCATCGAGGACCCCGACGACCTGATCCAGGACCTGGAGGACGCACTCGGCGCCTGACGGCCGGCGGGCCGGCGGTCGCGGGTCCGGACCGACTGTCCCGGCGCGGGGCACGGGCAGCGCGAAACATTGCCCCGCTGCCGGACGTACGGACCGCGGGACACGCCACACACGCCACCATGGAGCACTCCATGTCCGACGACGCGACCCGGGCCCGCCGGATTCTGCGGGACATCGACCCCGGCACCTGGGAGCATTCCGCCGATCGTGCCGCACTCATGGCGGTGCGCCGCATACCTGTCTTCGACCAGGTCCTCAAGGCCGTCTTCGGACTCTTCGGCGAGAAGCCGATCAGGCTGGCATTCCAGGCGAATGCCGTCCGCGTCGGTCCACGCCAGTTCCCGGCCATCCACGAACACTACCTCGAAGTGTGCGAGACGCTGGACGTCGCCGACCGGCCCGAGCTGTTCGTCTCCCAGACGCCGCTGGTGAACGCCGGCGCCTACGGGATGGACCGCCCATTCATCGTGCTGAACTCCGGCGCCGTGCGCCTGCTCGGACGTGACGAGCTCACCTGGCTCATGGGCCACGAGCTCGGACACGTCCTCTCCGGTCACGTGCTCTACCGCACGATGATCGTCCTGCTCATGCAGCTCGCGACGATGGGATTTCCGGTGGTGGGCCTGGCCGCGCGGGTCGTGCTCATGGGCCTTCTGGAGTGGCAGCGCAAGAGCGAGCTGTCCGCCGACCGGGCGGGCCTGCTCGCGCTGCAGCAGCCGGAGGCGACGCTCAGCACGATGATGAAGCTCGCCGGCGGCGGCCGCGAGGAGGAGACCGATCTCAACGAGTTCCTCCGACAGGCCGATGAGTATCGCGACGGCGGCGACGCCGCGGACATGGTCTTCAAGGTGCTGAACCTCATGGGCGCGACACACCCGTTCCACGTTCTCCGCGCCGCGGAGCTCCGCGACTGGATCGAGGCCGGCGAGTACGACCGCGTGCTCCGTGGCGAATACCGGCACCGCACCGACGGTCCGGCGCCGTACAAGGATGACCTCGCAGCCGCCGGCAGCGCCTACCGCGAGGACGCGCAGAACTTCGCGCGACAGTTCGCCAGCGCGCTACGGGAGACGCGGGACCGCTTCACCGAGGGCTTCCGGAGGCACTAGCCCTGCAGCGCAGGTGGACTGCGCTTGCGCCTCCGCCGGCCCGTCCGCTACCGTTCGCCCGCCGCGTCACCCCACGGCAGGTCACCGGAGCGCATCATGAAGATCCTCATCATCGGCAACGGCGGCAGGGAGCACGCCCTGCTCCACAAGCTGCGGCAGGACGAGCCCGCGGCGAAGTTCTTCATCACGCGTGGGAACGGCGGGACCGTCGGCATCGCGACGACGCTTCCGCTGGACCCGACGGACGCGCCGGCACTCGCCGCGTGGGCGGCGCAGAACCGGATCGATTTGGCCGTCTGCGGACCCGAGGGCCCCCTCGCTGCCGGCATCGCCGACCAGTTCATGCGCGCCGGCGTCCCCTTCTTCGGCCCCACCCTGGGAGCCGCAAACATCGAAGCGTCGAAGGCGTACGCCAAGAGCCTGATGCGGAAGGCGGGCGTTCCCACCGCGGCCTTTGGCACATTCACGAGCCACGACGATGCGGCCGCCTTCATCCGGCAGCACGGCGCACCCATCGTCGTCAAGGCGTCCGGCCTCGCCGCGGGCAAGGGCGCCGTGATCTGCGAGACGGTGGCCGATGCAGTTGAAACGGCGGGCTCGATGCTGACCGGCGCCGCGTTCGGTGTGGCCGGTGCACAGATCGTGGTTGAGGAATTCCTCGAGGGCGAGGAGCTGTCGGTATTCGCGCTGGCCGACGGCGCGGACGCGCTGGTGATGATGCCGGCACAGGACCACAAGCGCATCGGCGAGAGGGATACGGGGCCGAACACCGGCGGCATGGGAGCGTATGCACCGGTTTCGCTGTCGAGTCCGACGCTGCTCGAGGAGGTGCGGACGAAGGTGCTGCAGCCGACTCTGAGCGCCCTTCACGCGGATGGTCACCCCTTCCGCGGCCTGCTCTACGCCGGCCTGATCCTGACGCGCGATGGCGTGCAGGTCATCGAGTTCAATGCCCGCTTCGGCGATCCCGAGACCCAGGTTGTCCTGCCCATGCTCAGGTCATCGCTCCTCGAGCCCATGCTCGCCATCGCCCGGGGCGATTCGATCCGGGGCATGTCCCTCGACTGGCACGACGGTGCCGCTCTCACCACCGTCCTCGCCGCCGCCGGCTACCCCGGGAAGGTGCGATCCGGCGATGAGGTCACGATACCGGACGCCGTCGCCGCCGCGGACGACGTCGTCGTCTACCATGCCGGCACCCGGCGGACCGACGGCCGCCTCGTCACGTCGGGCGGCAGGGTCGTTGCCGTCACGGGGACCGGGCCGGACCTGGCCGCGGCCGCGGAGCGGAGCCGCTGGGCCGCGGAGGCCATATTGTTCGACGGGAAGCAGTACCGGCGGGACATTGGCTGGCGGGAGCTGGAGCGACTGCCTGCACAGCCTGCCGGGTGACATGCCCGAGCTGCCCGAAGCGGAGACCATAGTCCGGGACCTGCGCGCGCGGCTGCCCGGCGCCGTCATCGCCGGCGTCAGCGTCCCGCGGCCGGACATCCTGCACACCGGCCTCACGCCGGCCCGGCTGCGCCGCCGTCTGACCGGCCGCAGCATCACCGGCGTGACGCGCCGCGGCAAGAACGTGGTCCTCGAGTTCGACGCCGGACTTCGCCTGATCATCAATCTGGGGATGACGGGCCGCGTGGTCACGAGCGATGCCCCCCGTTCGGCCGACCTCCGCCACGTTGCGGTCCGCTTCCGTCTCGAGGACGGCCGGGACATACTGTACGATGACGCCCGCCGGTTCGGCGACGTCGACCTTCGGGACGAAGCGGGCTGGCTGGAGCGCGACTCACGGCTCGGCGTGGAGCCGCTGTCGGACGCCTTCACGGCGGAGTGCCTGCACGCCCTGACGCGGGCGTCCATCACGCCGATCCGGAACTGGCTGCTCGACCAGCGCCGCGTCGCCGGTGTGGGCAACATCTACGCAGTGGAAGCCCTGTTCCGGGCCGGCATACGACCCACGCGCCGGGCACGCACGCTGCTCCGTCGCGAGACGGCTGCGCTGCGCGACGCACTGCAGGCCGTGCTGCAGGAATCCATTGACGCCCGCGGCACGACGATCAGCGACTACCGCGACGGCACGGGTGAGCCCGGCGGCTTCAACCTGCGTCTGCTCGCCTATGACCGGGAGGGATTGCCGTGCGTCCGCTGCAGCACCCCGATCAGGCGTATCGTGCTGTCCGGCAGGTCGGCATTCTACTGCCGCCGCTGCCAGCGCTGACCGGGGACCGCTGAGGCATGCTCCCGACCCGCCCCCGCCCCGCTGCCGACCTCCGCGCCGACGTACGCGCCGCCTGCGAGAACCGGACCGGCGTCTACCGGATGATGGGGCCGGGTGATGACGTGCTGTACGTGGGCAAGTCCGTCCGCGTGCGGGCACGCCTGCTGTCATACTTCCGGGCCGACCGGGGCGAGAAGGCGGCCGAGATCATCCGGCACACGCACCGCATCGAGTGGGAATACGCCCCCAGCGAGTTCGCCGCCCTCCTCCTCGAGATGCGCAGCATCCAGCGCTGGCGCCCGCCCTTCAATGTCGAGCACAAGCGCGACCGGGTCTTCTGCTTCGTCAAGCTCACGCGGGAGGAGGCGCCGCGCCTCACCGTGGTACGGGAGGTCCTCGATGACGGAGCGGTCTACTTCGGCCCCTTCCGCGGCCCGCTGCGGGTCCGCGAGGTGGTGCGCGAGATCCGGGACCTGCTGGAGCTGCGGGACTGCGCGGCGGGCACGGTCATGCGCTTCGCCGACCAGCTCGACCTCTTCGGCGCCGAGGCCCAGCCGCTGTGCATGAGGGTCGAGGTCCGCAAATGCCTCGGCCCGTGCGCAGGCCGCTGCACCCGCAACGAGTACCACGCCCAGGTGGAGCTCGCCCGCAGGTTCCTGGACGGTGATGCGGATGTGCCCCTGACTATCCTGCGCCAGCGCATGGCGACGGCTGCGGACCGGCTGCACTTCGAGTACGCCGCGAGCCTGCGGGACCGCATGTACCGTCTCGAGGATGCACGCGCGGAACTCGTATCGCTCCGCGGCTTCATCGATTCGCTGTCCTTCGTCTACGAGGTGCCGGGCGCCGCCGGTGAGGACCGGGTATACGTGATCCGGCGGGGCAGCATCAGGGAGGAGTGCGCCGCGCCCCGGGATGCGGCGGGCAGGGCGGCATTCGAACAACGGGCGCGCCGTCTTCTGCGCCGGTCCGAGAGCTACGCCCGCGTGGCGCCCACGCAGGCCGCCGAGATCCTGCTCCTCGCCCGCTGGTTCCGGCTCCGTCCCTACGAACTGGAGCGGACATGGCGGGTCGACGGCCGGGCCGCGGCCCGCCGGCTGCCCGTGCTCTGACTCCGGGTGCGTCTAGTCGGCCAGGTCGATGTGCACGACGGACGATGGCTCGTCCGGCAGGAGCGTCAGCACGGCCACCGCCGGCTTCAGGTTGAAGCGCGACGGCCCCGCGGCCCCGGGGTTGACGATCATGCAGCCGTCCATGACGTCCACCCGCTGCCGGTGGGTGTGGCCGTACACGATGACGTCCGCGTCAGGGTACGCCCCCCGCAGGCGCTCCGGCGTCGGGCTGCCGAGCTGGTGACCGTGGAGCAGGACCACGCGGCGGCCGGCAAGCTCAAGCTCGACGACGTCGCGGACTCTCGGCCACAGCTCCAGCACGTCGGTGTTCCCGATGACCGCGTGGACCGGAGCGATGGCCTCCAGCTCCGTGAGGATGTCGAGCGGTCCGACATCGCCGGCATGAAGAATCACATCCACGCCGGCAAGCGCCGTGAACACCTCCGGCCGCAGCCGCCCGTGCGTGTCGCTGATGAGCCCGATCTTCATGCCCTCTCTCCTCCCCTCCCTGCCACACCGCGCATGGTGGTTATTCCCGCCCGAACGCTTCGCCCGACTGCCAGCGGGGACCCAGGTCGTGGTCCACGTCGAGGTGCGACAGGACCCTGCCGACGATGAAATCCACGAGGTCCTCGATCCGCCCCGGCCGATGGTAGAAACCGGGTGAGGCCGGCAGCACGACGGCGCCGGCCCGGGTGACACGCAGCATGTTCTCCAGGTGGATCTCCGAGTACGGCGTCTCCCTCGGCACGAGGACCAGCCGGCGGCGCTCCTTGAGCACGACGTCGGCTGCCCGCTCGATGAGCGAGCGAGTCGTGCCCTGTGCGATGCTCGCGAGCGTGCCCATGGAGCAGGGGCAGACAACCATTCCCCGGGAGGGCGCCGACCCCGACGCGGGGGTGGCGCCCCGGTCGTCGTCGCTGTACTTCACCACGCCGGACCAGTCGCCCGTCCGGGCACGGAGGCCCGCCTCGTCGTGGATGTCCAGCTCCTCATGCAGCAGGCGCCAGCCGGTGCGGGAGATGATGAGCCGGACAGGCACGGCCGCGGCATTCAGACAGCCAAGGAGCCGCACACCGTACGCTGCGCCTGACGCGCCGGTGATGGCGACTGTCACGGGCAGATCCATTCCGTTCCTCACAGGCCCAGCACCCGGACGGCGTCCGCCCCTGCCAGCCGGTCCAGCAGCGTGAAGGCGAAGAACGACGTGGACACGGCCACGTTCGCGTGGAAGAACGCGCGGTCGATGCGTGGCAGGTCCAGATCCGCGCTTCCCCGCCCGATGAGCCGGTGTTCGTACACGAGCAGTGCCGCCATGACGGCGAGGCCGCCGAGGTAGAGCGGGCCCACCGGGAATAGCCCGGCGAATCCGACGGCGGCGAACAACATGAATGAGACGGCGTGAAAGACACGCGCCAGCGCGAGGGCCCGGCCCGGCCCATAGCGGGCCGGCATGGAATGGAGGCCGTGGCTCCGGTCGAATTCCACGTCCTGCACGGAATAGATGATATCGAACCCTGCCACCCAGAACGTCACCGCCGCGGCGAGTGCCGGCAGCGCGTACCACGGCTCCGGCCAAACTCCCGAGACGGCGAGATACGCCCCGGCCGGGGCGATGCCGAGGGCAACACCGAGGACATGATGGGCCCAGGCCGTGAACCGCTTCGTGTACGAGTAGAAGAAGACCCATGCCAGCGCCACGGGCGCCAGCCAACCGCACAGCGGATTCAGCATCCACGCGGCGAAGACGAATGTCGCGGACGCGGCGACCACCGCCGTGATGGCCTGCGGCAGGCTGAGCCGGCCCGCCGGCAGCTCACGGGCGGCCGTGCGCGGATTGAGTGAGTCGTAGTGGCGGTCCACTATCCGGTTGAACCCCATGGCGGCGAAGCGTGCGGCCGTGAAGGCGAGGACGATCCAGCCGACCGTCGCGACCGATACGCCATCAGCGTAGTGGTACGAGGCCAGCACGGCCCCCACGCCTGCGAACGGCAGCGCGAAAAACGTGTGCGGCAGCTTGACGAAGCTCGCGTAACGGGCCGCCAGCGAACCGCCGGCGAACGTCTGCCCTTCCCTCATGTCTGCGTGGCTCTGCATCGATTCCCGATTGCGGTGACCCGGCGGTCGGGAATGTAGGCAGGGCCCGGCCCGGGGACCACCCCGTCCCCCCTCACCGCCGGGCGCACCGCCCTAGCGCGGCCGCCGGCGGAACGACCACGGGAAGAGCCGCGGCGTGCGCTCGCTGTAGGCCCGCCATTCGGCACCGAAGTGATCCGCGAACAGTCGCTCCTCCACCCGGCTCTGGGCGGAGAAGTAGACGATGAAGAGGAGGCCGGCGCCGAACAGGGCCACATCGTTGAGGTAGAGCGCGGTGCCGATGATGAAGTCGATGATGCCGAGGTACATGGGGTGCCGGACGACGGCGTACGGGCCCGTCGTGATCAGGCGGTGCCCCGCCTGTACGCCGAGCTGCGGGGAGAAATGGCGGCCGAGTGCAGCCTTCGACCAGGCGGCGAAGAGGGCGCCGGTCAGGGCGAGGACCGAGCCCGCGATGGCGACGGTGGCATCCTGCTCAGGCAGGAACCGCCACCGACCC
>DATHVO010000134.1:0-2847 GCA_035461265.1 Longimicrobiales bacterium | reverse complement strand
GACGCCCACCTGGATGGCACGGTCACACTCGCGGGCATCACGCTCCGCCTCGATGCCCTGGAGCAGCCCGTCGTCGTGCGGGACGGGCGGATCGCCCTCCGCGGCCGCACCATCGCCACCCGGGACATGGCGGCGACCATCGGCGCGAGTGATGTCGCCCTCGACTTCGATGCGACCGAGTGGCTGCCCTACGTCCTGGGCGACACCATGCGCACGCCGGCCGTTACGTTCACCGCGCGGTCATCCCGCTTCGATGCGGACGAGATCTTCGGTGTCGATCCGGATCGCCACACGTACAGCGATGTCTTCTTCGCGCGTCTCTCCCGCCGTCAGCTGGAGGGCCGGTCCGCCACGGACGTCGCCCGCGAGATGGGGCTGGGTCTGCCGCAGGTCCCGCCCATCGACATGGACGGCACCATCAGGGCGGCGCGGCTCATCAACGGGGCCGTGCAGTTCGACGACGTCGAGGTCAGCGTGACGGCGCGCGACCGGGCGCTGGACATCCGGGCGGCGAGTTTCAGGATGATGGGAGGCGGTGTGCGGATGAGCGGCCGCCTCGGCGTCATTGCCGGTGGCGGCGTGACGCCGGCTACGCAGCCCCTCGCGCTGGACTACACCGTGGACGGCGTGACGGCCGCGCAGTTCCTCGAGCGGTACGCCACGTTCCGCGACCACATCGGCGGAAGCATGCAGCTGACCGGCTCCATCCGCATGTACCTCGACGAATACCTGCTCCCCATCACGGAGAGCATGATGGGCGATGGCACCATCGCCATCGCCGACGGTGAGCTCGTGAACTGGCCGCTCCTGCGCGTCCTCGGTCAGCGGGTCGGCGTGGCCGGCTTCGACACCGTCGCATTCCGCGACTGGTCCGGCCGCTACCGCATCGCCGGCGGGACCGTGTTCCTGGACGAGACCGCGTTCCAGAGCAGCGACCTGGTCGTGCGGGCCGCCGGCTCGTTCGACCTCACCGGCATCCTCGACATCGGCGCAACCGTCTACATGCCGCAGCGCTGGGCCGCCCGACTGCCCGGCGCGCCTACGGCATTCCTCGCCAACCTCGTGGCGGAGCCCGACGGAAGCGTCCCCGTCGGCGCCCGCATCAGCGGCACGGCGCGCGACCCCGTCGTCAGCCTCGACCTCTCCGCCGCCGGCGCCCGCGCCGCGGACGCCGTGCGCGAGGCCGCACGAAACGAAGCCCGGGAAATGGCGGAACGCGTTGCCGACGAGCTGGCCGAGCGTATGCCCGTCCCGCCCCGGGACTCCCTCGTCACCGCGGCGGACTCGCTCAAGCAGAGGGTCGAGGACGAAGTGGTGAACCGCCTCCGGCGTGTCCTCCGGCCGGCTGCGCGGGACTCGGCGCCGGACTGACGCAAAGCTGCGGTGGCGCCGGAGCCCACGGCGCCGCCGTTCCGCTACCGTTCGCCCGGGGGCAGCGGCAGGCTTCTTAACAGGATCACGCCGTGGACATGCCCGGTCCCCCAGCGGAACACGGCCTCCGGCCCATCGATGAACTCGATCCGGCCGATGTTGTCCAGGGTCACCTCCGCCAGATGCTGCGTCCCGCCGAGCCGGGCATTGTCCAGGTACACGAGGATGTGGTCGGCGCCCGGCGTGACGGTCAGGGGCTGATCGAAGCCCGCCGTGCCGCGGGCCGTCTCCCGGAAGCTGTTCACGCCCCGGGGAATGAGCCATTCCTTGCGAAGCGACCGGACCAGCTCGTACGCGTCGACCGCGCCCGACTGCAGGATCTCATCGCGCTCGATCCGCTTGCGCGTTGCCGCGAGGGTCGGCTGCATTTCCACCGGCCGTCCGCCCGGCGAAACCAGATGACCCGCCACGACGCCGAGGAGGACGCCGCCCACCGTCCATGTGCGGCGGTAGCTCGTCAGTCCGGACCGGTTCTCCCAGTCGCTCACGGCCACGTGGGAAACGAAGTAGCCCAGCCAGCCGCCCACGACGGCGCCCGTGAACATCCGACCCACCCGCGTCTTAATGCTGGGTCCTGCCGCCTGGAGCGCTGCAGCCTCCGGTGGCGGTGCCGGCCCCACGTCGGCCGCAACGGGCACACTCGCCGGGAGGGGCGCCGGCTGGGCCATGACGGGTCCAGCACACGGGAGCATCAGGGCTGTGAGCAGGGCGGGGATCAGGCGTGGTCCGTGCATGACTCACTCCGTTGAGGAGGGTTCCGGTGATGAGACGCAACCCGCGGTCCATCCCGGGAAACTCATGTGGCGCGGTACGCCGATCCGGCGCCGGCGCCGTGGTCCTTGCAGGGCGTCCCGCCCGGTACTAATGAGGAGGTGGCACGTGTACGGCGACACTGCCGTACCGGCCCCGACCGAGGAGGTCCCATGCGCACGTCCTTCCGGCTCGCACTCGCCGCCGTCCTCTCCCTCGGCGCGCCGCTGACCGGGTGCGCCCCCCTCCGAAACGGGTCGGACCATCGAGGTGGCGTCGCCGTGGAGGATGGCGCCCTGGTCCTGACCGGCGTGAGTCTCGAGGACGGTCAGGGTGATCTGCTGTCCACGATGATTGGCAAGGTCCCGAATTTCCGGGTCCGGCGGGTGCGGGAGACCTGCCCCCAGATCACGCTGCGCAATGCCGTGTCGTACCAGTCCGTTGTGAACCCCCACGTCTACGTGGACGGCGCCCGAGCAACGGACACGTGCATCCTCGAATCACTCCAGGCCCATGATGTCGGCCGGGTCGAAGTCTACCCAAGCGGGTTCACGAACCGACCCGGGTACGGTCGCCACGCCCACGGCCTCATCCTCGTCTTCATGCGGGACGCGACGACGTAGTACCACGTGCGACCGCCCGGCCAGAGCCGGCCGGTCGCGGCGC
>DATHVO010000133.1:0-9839 GCA_035461265.1 Longimicrobiales bacterium | reverse complement strand
TGTCGTCGAGGAAGAAGACCAGCGTGGCCGCGCCGACGATGCCCGCGATGATCAGGCCGCCGATCAGGCTCCGGCGTCTCTGGCGTCCTATCGTGTCCACGCTATCTTCGCCTCCCATGATCCGACTCGGACACATCGACTACAGCAACTGCATCCCGGTCCACGCACTGCTTCTCGATCGGGCGATGCCCGGCATCGACCTGGTTCGCGGCGTGCCCGCCGACCTGAACCGCGCCCTCGCCGCCGGCGAGATCGACGCCGCGCCGTGTTCCAGCATAGAGTACGCCCGCCACTCCGGCGAGTACCGCATCCTGCCCGGCCACGTCATCGGGTCCACCGGCGCGGTGGGAAGCATCCTGCTGGAGTCTGCCGTGCCGGCGGCCGGCCTCGGCGGTGCAGTCGTCGGCGTGCCGACGGCGTCAGCCACGTCCGTCGTGCTGCTCCGGGCGCTCCTCGAGATCCGCCTCGGTCTGGAAGTCCGCCTCCGGTGGTTCGACCAGGACAGCGACCGCGACCCGCTGGACCACGGCATGGCCGCGGCGCTCCGGATCGGGGACACCGCGCTGCGACGCGCTGCCCCGTCGGGACGTACGGTACTCGACCTGGGCGCCGAGTGGGCATCATGGACCGGGCTGCCGTTTGCCTTCGCCGTCTGGCAGGTCCGCAGGGAGGTCGGCGCCCGTGACGTGCGGGCCCTGGCCGACGTCCTCCATCGATCGCGCGCCTACTTCGCGGCCCGCACCGGGGACTTCGCCACCCGCTGCGCACCGGAGTTCGGCCTGTCCCCGCAACGGCTCCTGGCGTACTGGGCGTCGCTCCAGTTCGATCTCGACGACGCCATGTCCCGCGGCCTCCTGCACTTCTACGACATGGCGGCCGAGCTCGGCGAGGCGCCACCCGTCGCAGGCCTCGAGTTCACAGGTACGTAGACCGTCACGCCGGCCCCGGCGTACGCAAGGCACGGGCCCGCAGGGTGGACGGCGCCGCGCACGCATAACTAACTTCAGGCATGAACCAGGCCTGGACCCCCGTCGCATGGGTCGGCCGCTCCGCCGTTGATGTCGCCGCGGCGTTCGGGCGCTTCGGCACGTTCGTGTCCAGCGCCGGACGCGGGACCCGGGACATCGGCACGTGGAGCCGGCTGGTCGTCATGCACATGGCACTGCTCGGCGTGCAGTCACTGCCCATCGCGCTGTTCATCGCCGCGTTCACCGGCATCGTCATGGCGCTGCAGGCGTCCTACACCCTCACGGGCGCCGTGCCGCTCTATTTCGTCGGCGTGCTCGTGGGCAAGACCATGATCCTCGAGCTCGGCCCCGTGCTCACCGGCCTCGCCCTTGCCGGGCGCGTGGGAGCGAACATCGCGGCCGAGATCGGAAGCATGCGCGTGACGGAGCAGATCGATGCCCTCGAGACGCTGGGCTACGACCCGTTCGCGTACCTGGTCGTGCCCCGCGTCCTCGCCGGCCTTGTGATGTTCCCCGTGGTCGTCGCCTTCGCAAACACAGTGGGGATCATCGCCGGCTGGATCACCGCCCTGAACCTGCTCGATATGTCCACGCCGGAGTTCGTGCGGGGACTGCGCCTGTTCTTCAAGCCGTTCGATGTCACCTTCTCGCTTGTGAAGGCGGCGTCCTTCGGACTCGCCGTGACGAGCATCGGTGCATTCTACGGTTTCCACACCGCGGGGGGGGCGGCCGCGGTGGGACGCTCCACGACACAGGCCGTGGTAGTGGGCAGCATGCTCATCCTGGTGCTGGACGCGTTCTGGGCCGTGGTGCTGCTGTGAGCATCGAGCTGGCGGGTGTCCGCAAGGCGTTCGGCAGTCGCGTCATCCTGGAGAGCATCTCGCTGACGGTGCAGGATGGCGAGACGCTTGCGGTCATCGGTGCGTCGGGCTCCGGCAAGTCCGTCATGCTGAAGACCATCGTCCGCCTGCTCGTGCCGGACGCCGGCGACGTTCACGTGGACGGCCGGGACGTGAGCGAGCTGCGGAGGGATGAGTTGTTCGAGCTGCGGCGACGGGTGGGGTACGTCTTCCAGTTTGCCGCGCTGTTCGACTCGATGACCGTCTTCGACAACGTCGCCATGGGTCTGCGTCGGATGCGGATGCGGGAGCCGGAGCTGGGCGAGCGGGTGCGTGAGTCGCTCGGCCTGGTGGAGATGGGTGGGTACGAGGACCGTCTGCCGGCGCAGCTGTCCGGCGGCCAGCGCAAACGCGTGGGCCTGGCGCGGGCCATAGCGACCCGTCCGAAGTACGTGCTCTACGACGAGCCGACCACCGGCCTGGACCCCGTGACCACGGCCGTGATCGACGGCCTGATCCTGAAGATGGCGAGGGAGCTGCGGGTGACGAGTGTAGTCGTGACGCATGACATGAAGAGTGCATACCGCGTGGCGAACCGCGTCGCCATGCTCCACGACGGCGGTATCCGCTGGATCGGCACGCCCGACGAAATCCAGCGTGTGGACGATCCGGTGGTCCGCGGTTTCGTCGAGGGCCGGCCGGACCTCATCCAGGAGGGTGCGACGTGACGCGACGAAACGAGGTGATGGTCGGGCTGGCGGTCATACTCGGGATCGCGACAATCGTGTTCGGCACGATCTGGATGCAGGGCATCCGCCTCGGCCAGGAGCAGGTCGTCGTCCGGGCCCGCTTCACCGAGGTGGGACAGCTCCTGACGGGTGGCACGGTGAAGTTCCGGGGCGTCCCCATCGGCCGTGTCCGGGGCATCGAGCTGGAGCCGGGGGGCGGGGCCGTGCTGGTCACGATGAACATATCCGACGGAGTGCAGCTGCCGGACGATCCCGTCGTCATCCTCGCCCCCGAGTCCATGTTCGGCGACTGGCAGGCGGAGATCGCGCCCAGGGCGCGCTTCCCCACCTATGCCTACGCCGAGTCCCCATCCCCGGACGTGCTGCCCGGATACTCCCTGCCGGACATGTCCCAGCTGACCGCCGTCGCCGGTGAGATCGCCAGCAACATGGCCAGCATCAGCGCCCGGTTCGACCTCGCCTTCACCGACGAGACGGCGGCCAACATCCGGGAGGCGATCGACAACATCACGGAGGTCAGCGAGCAGCTCACGGGGGTCGTCAGCAAGCAGCAGCTCGCCATCGAGGAAGTGGCCAACAACCTGGAGCGAACGTCCGAGGCCGCCGGCCAGGCCGCCATAACCATGCAGCGGGCATTCGCCGAGGTCGAGACCGCCATTGGCGACGGCCGCCTCAGCACGATCATGCAGAACGTCGAGCGCACGACGTCGCGGACGGACTCCCTCGTCTCCGTCCTCGTAGCCGCCAGCCATGACCTGCGCGCCACGGCCGTCACCGCCGACAGCACCTTCCGCCAGGTGAGCAGCCTGGCCGGTGCCGTGGAGCGAGGGGAGGGCACACTGGGGATGCTCCTGCGGGATACGGCCCTGTACATCAGCCTCGTGGACACCAACGTCGAGGTCCAGACGCTGCTCCGTGACATCCGGCGCAATCCTCGCAGATACATCAACCTGACGATCTTCTAGGGTCCGTCAGGCACGGGTGGTGCCTCCTGCGCACCGGGCCGGCCGCGTCAACGGGAAGAGCGGGGGGAACATGGGTCTGGTCGTGCAGAAGTACGGCGGCACCTCCGTGGCGACGCCGGAGCGGATCGTCCGGGTGGCCCGCCGCGTCGCGGCGGAGCGCCGGGCCGGAGCGGACGTCGTGGTCGTCGTGTCGGCCATGGGCCATTCCACCGATGAGCTCGTCCTCCTTGCCAATCGCGTCACGACGGACGCCGCCCGCCGTCACCCCCGTGAGATGGACATGCTCCTGACGGCGGGTGAGCGGATCGCCATGGCCCTCACGGCGATGGCCATTCGGGACTGCGGCCTGGAGGCCATCAGCCTGACGGGCTCGCAGGCCGCCATCATCACCGACTCCACGCACACCGGTGCGCGGATCGAGGAGGTGCGGGCGGACCGGGTCCGGACGGAACTCGCCGCCGGGCGCGTGGTCATCGTCGCCGGCTTCCAGGGCGTGAGCCGGACCCGCGAGGTCACGACGCTGGGCCGGGGCGGGTCCGACACCACCGCCGTGGCGCTGGCCGCCGCCCTGGGCGCCGACCGCTGCGACATCTTCACCGACGTGGACGGCGTCTACACGGCGGACCCCAACCGCGTCTCCGGGGCCCGCGTGCTCCCCGTCATCGACTACGAGGACATGGTGGAGCTGGCCGCGTCCGGGGCCCAGGTCATGCATCCCCGGGCCGTCGAGATAGGCGCCCGCCACGACGTGACCATCCGCGTCGCGTCCTCCTTTCGCGAGGATCCGGGGGGTACCCTCATTCGCTGGAGGAAGCAGGACATGGAAGGGCTCGTGCTCGCGGGACTCGCGTCCGCCGGTGGCCAGGCCAAGCTGACACTGCGCGGGTTGCCCCCCACAATGGAGGCGATGACGACCATCATGTCGGCGCTGGCCGCCGAGAGCATCTCCGTGGACATGATGACCCACGCCGACCGCCAGGATGGCCGCCGCCAGATGCAGGTCACCGTACACGAGAATGACCTGGAGCGGGGACTCGCCATCTGCACCGAGCGGACGCGCGACCTGGGCGGCGAGGCGGTGGACGTGCAGCATGGCCTGTCGAAGGTCACCCTCGTGGGGAGCGGCATGACCGGCGTGCCCGGCGTATACGCCCGTGCGCTGGAGGCGCTGCTCGCGGCCGGCGTGACGGTCCACGCCCTGGGCACCTCATCTGTTTCGATCTCGTTCCTGGTGGATTCGGAGGGAGAGGATCGGACCTTGCAAACGCTGCACGACGCGTTCGACCTGGGCAGGGGAGGCGGATGAAGGTTGCAGTACTGGGCGCCACGGGCGCCGTCGGTCGCACCATGCTGGCGGTGCTGGAGGAGCGGCGCTTCCCGGTGGAGCAGCTGGTGCTCCTGGCGTCGGCGCGCTCGGCGGGCACAACGCTGCCGTGGCGGGGTCGGGAGTGGCCCGTGCGGGAGCCGTCGGCGGATGCCTTCGCCGGGTGCGGCGTGGCGCTCTTCTCGGCAGGCGCGACGCGCAGCCGCGAGTGGGCGCCGGTGGCTGCGGAGGCGGGCGCCGTCGTCATCGACAATTCCTCCGGCTGGCGCATGCATCCCGGCGTACCCCTCGTGGTGCCGGAGGTGAACGCCGCCGCGGCGGCGGAACGGCCCCTCGGCATCATTGCGAACCCGAACTGCGCGACGATCCAGCTGGTGGTTGCGCTGGCGGCGCTCCACGGCGAAGGCGGGCTGCGCCGCGTCGTGGCGACGACCTTCCAGTCGGTCTCGGGAGCGGGGCAGACTGGCCTGGATGCGCTGGCGTCGGAGCTGAGCGGCCGGCCCGCTCCCGACTCACCCTTCGTGGCCCCCATCGCCGGGAACGTCATCCCGTGGATCGGCCCGCGGGGCGAGGACGGCTGGAACGAGGAGGAGCGCAAGATCCGCCTCGAGGCGCGCAAGATCCTGGACCTGCCGGAGCTGCCCGTCGCCGCGACGTGCGTCCGCGTCCCCGTGCGGCGGGGCCATGCCATGTCCGTGAGCGTGGAGCTGGAGCGCCCGCTGGCGGCGACAGCGGCGGCGGCGGTCCTGGCCAGGGCTGGCGTGGTGGTCCATGATGGCGGACGCGATCCGTTCCCGCTGGAGGTTGCGGGATCGGATGCGGTGCACGTCGGCCGCCTCCGCGCCGACCCCGACGTCCCGGGCACGCTGCACATGTGGATCGTGGCGGACAACCTGCGCAAGGGCGCCGCCACGAACGCAGTCCAGATCGCGGAGACGCTTGCACCGGCCCGGCCGGTGCCCGTGGTGGACCATGCCTGACGCACCGCCCCCGGGACGGGGCCCGCGCCGGGGCCGGAAGGCACGGCGGGCCCGGGTGGAAACGAGCTCCGGCGGCGTCGTGTTCCGCCGGGCCGACGCCCTCATCGAGTTCCTTCTCATCCGGGATCCGTACGACAACTGGGGACTCCCCAAGGGCCACATCGAAGGCGGCGAGACTGCGGAGGCCGCCGCCCTCCGTGAAGTGGAGGAGGAGACGGGCCTGCGCGAGCTGAGGCTCGTGGCGCCCCTCCCCACCATCGACTGGTTCTTCCGGGATCGCGGCAAGCTGGTCCACAAGTTCTGTCACTTCTTCCTGCTGGAGTGCCTGGCGGGCAAGGCCGTGCCGCAGCTGGACGAGGGCATCACCGAGTGCATCTGGCAGCGCCCGGCGGATGCCATGGGAACGGTGAGCTATGCCAACGCGCGGGAAGTCATGCGGGTGGCCGCCGCCTGGCTGGGCCGGGAGAACGGCGCGGACCCGGCCGCCGTGACACGGACCAGCGCAGGGGACTGAACCCTCCACACATGCACCCGAGATCCCGATGACGAAGCCGGCCCGGGTCGGGGCATGGCCGCCCGGTATCCCCAACCTGCTTTCCCTCGCCCGCCTGCCGCTGGCCGCGGCGTTCCTGCTCGTTCACAGCACAACCGCCCGCGTCGCCATCATCACCCTCGCCGCCGCGTCCGACTACCTGGACGGATGGTGGGCCCGGAACCGGGGACCACGCACCCGCACCGGAGAGCTCCTCGACCCGTTCACCGACAAGGTCTTCATCGTAACCGCGCTCGTCGCCTTCGCCGCTGCCCGCGTCATAACAGCGGTCGAGCTCCTTGTCCTGCTGGCCAGGGACCTGTTCGTGACCGTCGGATTCATCGCCGTCCTCGCACTGCGGACGCCCGTCCGCCTGCGGTCGCGATTCCCCGGGAAGGTCGTCACCACCCTGCAGATTGCCGCGATCCTCATCCTGACCCTCGCTCCCGGCGCAGCACGCCTGGTCGTACTCGCCACGCTCGCCGCGAGTGCGTGGGCCATGGCGGACTACACAGCCGCCGGGCTGCGCCAGCTCCGGGACGCCCGCGGGTTGCGCGCTCCGCCGGGGCCCCGCTAGCATCCCGCCCCGTTCGCTGAAGAGGGAGCATGCGATGCAGGAAGAACCCAGAGACCTCACCATTATCGGGGGCGGGCCCACCGGCCTGTTCGGCGCGTTCTACGCCGGGCTGCGCGGCGTGTCGTGCCGCATCATCGACTCACTCCCCGAGCTCGGCGGCCAGCTCATGGCCCTGTACCCGGAGAAGTACATCTACGACGTCGGCGGATTTCCCCGCATCCTGGCCCGGGACCTGGCGGCGAATCTCGCGGAGCAGGGAACGCAGTTCGGCGCAGACATCCGCCTAGAGGAACAGGTCCGGGACCTCATCCCAGACGGCGATGACTGGATCGTCACAACCGACCGCAGCCGCTACCCCACGAAGGCCGTTCTCATCGCCGGCGGAAAGGGCGCATTCTCGCCCCGCGTCCTGGAATGCCCCGGCTACGACGCACTCCTCGGGAAGGGCGTCGAGTACCACGTGCGCGACCCGGCGCGTTACGAAGGGAAACGCGTGCTCATCGTCGGCGGCGGCGACTCCGCCGTGGACTGGGTCCTCAACCTCAAGGACGCGGCGGCCCGCTGCATCATCATCCACCGCCGCGACGGATTCCGGGCACACGCCCACTCCATGCGCCTCATGCACGAAGCCGTCGCGAGCCGGAAGGTCGAGCTCCTCACCCACAGGGAGGTCCGGGAGATCCACGGTGACGCCTGCGTCACCGCCGTGACCGTCTTCGACAACAGGTCCGGCGAGGACACCACATTCGAGGTGGACGCCGTCCTCTCCCTCATCGGCTTCAAGCCCGACCTCGGACCCATCGGCTCATGGGGCCTCGAGCTCAATCGCAACACCATCAGGGTGAACAACCGCCTCGAGACGAACCTGCCCCGCGTCTACGCCGCCGGCGACATCGCCCACTACGAGGGCAAGCTCGAGCTCATCGCCACCGGGTTCAGCGAGGCGGCCATGGCCGTGAACCACGCCGCCCACGAGATAAACCCCAAGGCCCGGTACAATCCCGGCCACTCCACCAATCTCAAGATCTTCAAGGACCGCGAGGCCGCCGACGACGCAGCGGCCGCCCGGGAACTGCACACCGAAGGCTGACTGGCATGGATCGTGTATCCGACACCCCGTCAGTCAGCACACCCAGCTACGCACGCCGGCGCCGATCATGAGCAACAACCAGAAGACGATCCTGCTCGTCGAGGACAACGAGGACAACCTCGTCGTCTACCGCACCATCCTCGAGCACGTCGGCTACCGCGTCCTGGAAGCCCGCGACGGTGAGGAAGGGGTCTCCAGAGCACACGACCACCTCCCCGACCTCATCCTCATGGACATCTCCATACCCAAGATGGACGGATGGGAGGCCACCCAGCGGCTCAAGGCCGACGACACCACCCGCGGCATTCCCATCATCGCCCTGACTGCCCACGCCCTCGAGGAAGACCGCCAGAAGGCCGTCCAGGCCGGCTGCGACGGCTACCTCGCCAAACCCGTTGAGCCCCGCCGGGTCGTCCAGGAAGTCGAACGCTTCGTCGGCCCGGCCAAGTAGTCCGCCCGCGCGCGGCTGCGCGCTGGCCGGCTTGCGCATACGCAATCAATAATTATTATCCCTACACATTCTGCAACATGGAGGAGCCATGGCGAAGGACAGGAAGGCGGATCTGATCAAGGGTCTGAACGAGGATCTGGCGCACGAGTACAATGCGATCATCTCGTACATGCTCTTTTCCCGGCTGGTGACGGGCCCGCTGCGGCTGGAGCTTGCGGGTTTCCTGGAGGGCGAGATCGCGGACGAGCTGGAGCACGCGAAGTTCCTGGCGCACAAGATCGTTGCGCTGGGGGGCACGCCGGCGACGGCGCCTGCGCCGGTGGAGCTGCCGAAGACGAATCGTGAGATGCTGCAGGCTGCGCTGCAGGCGGAGAAGGACACGATCAAGCGGTACACGAAGCGGACGGAGCAGGCTGAGGCGGCGGGGGAGCTGGGTCTGAAGATCGAACTGGAGAACCTGGTGGCGGAGGAGACGCGTCACAAGGAGGATCTGGAGCGGATCCTGGACGGCTGGCGGGACTAGGCGGGGGTCGGCCTCTGTCGTCGTGGCGGGGCCTGCGCGGGTGCTACTGGGCTATCCAGCGGTCGATGGCCCGCAGCGTGGCGAGGCAGATCGCCTCCTCGGCGGCCCTGCCCGGGTCCACGGACACCATGCCGGAGAGGATGGCGGTGCGCCGTCCGATGGAGCCTTCGACGGAAACGACGGCGTAGGCTCGGCCGAACAGCTGGGTGATGGTGGCGGCCTCGAGCCCGAGGGCGAGGTCGTCGGTGCTGTTCTCGGCGGCCCGGAGCGTGGCGTTGGCGGCGGCGCGGGCGCGGCCGGCGGCGGTATCGAGCTCGCGGGCCTCCCCGAAGGCGACGGCGCCGCCCCTGACGAGCTGAACCCGGCACGTGATGTGGGAGCCGGTGCGGTTGAGGCTGATGTCCTGGAGGAGCAGGTAACGCCCTGCCGGTGTGGTCAGGGCGATGTTCTGGATGTCCTCGGGTAGCGAGATGGGCCGGATGTTGAAGGCCCTCGGTTCGAATACGATGGAGAGGGACTCCAGAACCCGCGCGGCGGCGTTGGCGATGATGGTCGGGGCGACGCCGGGCAGGATGTGGATGCGGGCGTGGCGGAGGTCTCCATCGGCGCCGAGCCAGACACTCGCCGCGACGACGCCCGGCAGGCGTTCGATCTCGGTGCCGGCGCGCAGCTCGATCTCATGGCGATCGGCTGAGGGGTAGAGCGTCTCCGCCTCAATCATCGAGCTCGTTCCAGCGATTGGTCGCCTGGAGCGAGGCCAGGATCGCGGCCTCCTCCGGGGATCGGTGGAGCGCTGCGGCGCCGGTCAGGGGCACGCTGCTGCGCCCGGCGATGGCGTGGG
>DATHVO010000132.1:0-4486 GCA_035461265.1 Longimicrobiales bacterium | reverse complement strand
CGCGGGCAGGGCCTCCAGCAGATCCGGAAGCAGGTCGGGCGATGGGGCGGGCGCATCTCCATCCGCAGCGGCACCGCACGGATCGCCGACATCCCGCCGTGGGACGACGGCCCGCCGCTCCAGGAGAATCTCGCGCCGCTGCCGGGCGCGCAGATCGGCATCGTGCTGCCGGCCCGCGTGCCGTCGGAAGTGGAGCCGACGCGCGCCGGCGCGCGGGGGGGGGGCTGGTGCACGGCCCCGGCCGGGTGATTCCGTTCTCCTTCGACCTGTCCTCCCTCGTGCGGCGCTCCGTTGCGAGCCTCTACTCGCACCTCGTCACGCGGCCGACAGGCCGCGCCCTGCGTCTCGGCATCGAGAGCCAGATCGGCGAGATCGGGTCTGTTTGCCTGTCCGTCCTCGACTTCACCCAGGTCGTCGTGCTGGACTACAGCTGCGCCGATGAGGCTGTCGCGAAGCTGATCCAGCGATACCAGGCAGCGGATCGTCCGGCAGACGCGTACTTCGTGGCACGCGGGCTCGGCGAGCAGCACCGTTTCCCCATCGATGAGGTCCTCAACCGCCACCACCTCGCGCTGGTTGCGGAGGTTGAGGGCAGCTTCGTACTGCTGGGCAGCGCCACCGCCCTGGAGCGCGCCGCGTGGGAGGCGCTCCAGCAGCTCCGCCTGGCCGGCGCGCCCGAAATCGCGGCGGAACTCAAGGTCCACGAACCCGCCGTCGCTGAGGCCCTGGACCATCTTGCCCAGCGGCGCGTGGTGCTCCGCCGGGAAACCCCCATCGCCTACTTCTCGCTTACCACCCTCATCCCCGAAGCCCCTGCGTCCTGAGCCCGCCGCCGCTGGCGTCGTGCCGGGCCGACCGGGTGTGGCTCGCTTCCTGCTCCGCGCTGCGGCGAGAACCGCGAACATCGGACAGCCATGGATACCCACAGAGATTGCGCGGCGGCGGCACTGCTGGCCGCCCGCATACGAGAGGCACGCGACGACCTCACGGCCCGGTGGCTCGAACGCATCGCTGCGCGCGTGACCATGCAGCCCGAGCGGGCGTTCCCCACGGAAGACCTGCTCGACCACGTGCCCGTCCTCATGGTGGGCATTGCCGATTACCTCGAGGACCCCGCGGACGAGATCACGCTGGACATGCCGGTGCTGGCCAAGGCCATCGAGATCGGCGAGTTGAGGCATGCCCAGGGCTTCGATACGGCAGAGATCCTGAAGGAATACGAGATCCTGGGCGGCGTTCTGTTCTCGTTCTGCGCCCGCGCGGCGCACGACATCGACGCGTCGCCTGCCGACATGCTGACCTGCGGTCACCGGCTGTTCCGGGCCGTGAGCGTCATCGAGCAGGCGACCGCCGCGCGCTACCTCGCCGTGCTCATCGACCGCGTCGGCGAGCGGGAAGAGCGCCTGCGCCGGTTCAGCCGCATGATCACGCATGAACTGAAGAACCGCGTCGGGGCGACGCTCGGCGCCGGGCAGCTGCTGCAGGAGGAATGGCTCGGCGATGATGAACGCCGCCGCTTCGCGGGCATGGTCACGGACAATGCGTTCGAGATCCAGAAGGTGTTGGAGAACCTGGTGGCGCTTTCGAGCGTCGACCGCGAGCGCCGCCGGGAACGCAGCCTCCCCTTGCGCGAGGTGGTCCGGGAAGCCTGCCGCCGGGTGAGGGAGCTGGCGCGCGCCCGGGAGGTCGAGCTGGAGTGCGGGGACGGACTTCCCGACGTGGAGGTGAATGCGCCCGCCGTGGAGTTCTGTCTGGCGAACTACCTGTCGAACGCCATCAAGTACTCCGACCCGTCCCGTCGCGCCCGGCGGGCGCGGGTGAACGCGGAACTCCGCGCGACGGCGGGCGAGCCCGCGGGCCGGGAGCTCGTCCTGTCCGTGACGGACAACGGCCTGGGCGTGCCGGAACAGCAGCGCGGCCAGCTGTTCGAGCGGTTCTTCCGCGCCCACGCGAGCGTCGTGGCCGCCGAAGGCACGGGCCTCGGTCTGAGCCTCGTGCGGGAGATGGTGGAGTCGTTGGGGGGGCGTGCGTGGGCGGAGTTCCCCGACGAAGGGGGCGCCGCATTCCTGATCTCGCTGCCGTGCCGGTCGAAGGGGGAGGACGGCGGGCTCAGCTGCGGCGGTGCGGCGGGCGGCCGCGGGCGCCAGGACTCTCCGGCAGGCGAAGGACCAGGGACAGCGTCCGGTTCACGGCCTTGAGGGCAGCCAGCGCAGTCGCGGATTCCGCGTCCATCTCCACTGGTTGCGCTCCCACCAGCGGAATGGGCCGGCGGCCTAGATACGGGGAGCTCGCCAGCACCGAAACCAGGACATACTCGCGCCCGAACGCATGCACGGTGGCGATGTGCTCCACTTCGAACCGGGAGCGGCCCACGCACGTGGCATCCACTGCCTTCAGCGTCGCACCCGCCACGGCACGCAGCCTGGCAGGGCCCGTGTCCAGGCCCACCGCCTCGCCGACCCGCGTGTCGCCGTCGAGCTCCAGGGTCACGCAGACGCGGACATGGTTGTCCATCGCCTCCGTGGTGATCCCGGCGAACAGGGCACGCGGCTCGTGGACGGTGTCGTTGACGGGCACAGCAGATGCCGGGACATGATCCGGGGCGGTGCCGCCGGGCGCCGAATCCGCGTCCGGACCGGCCGCCGGCGCGAGGCCGGCGGCACTGGCCACGGCGGGGCCGGGGCGCCGGCCCTCCGCGAGCTGGGCAATGCTGATCACACGCTGATCCACGGGAACGCCGAGGCGTTCCTCGAGGAGGTCCCGGACGTCGTAGGCCAGGTGGCGCGGGTTCGGGCCGGCCCGGACCAGGAGATGAACCTCCCGCGGGTGGCCGTTCACGTCCTCCCGAACACAGGCTCCGATCACCGATGGCAGCTCGCGCAGCACCGCTTCGGCTGCCTCTTTCATACCTTCTCTGGCCATGGTCCTGCGTTGAGGTGGGAATGCCGGGTAGAGAATGCCATGCGCGCGACGCCCGCGTCAAGCGCGCTGCATTGCTGTCCGCCGCCGCCCTGCCGTACCTTGCAGCACGGGCGCGCGCTGCGTGCGGGCCGCCGCGCGTCATGGTGACATTGCAACCCCACAGAGGCGGATGAAGGGTGTAATCATGGCAGGCGGTTTTGGCACCCGGCTCAAGCCCCTGACGATCAACAGGCCGAAGCCGATGGTCCCCGTCGCCAACCGGCCCATCATGGAGCACATCGTCGCGCTCCTGAAGCGCCACGGCATCACCGACCTCGTGTCCATCCTCTACTTCCAGCCCGAGTACATCACATCGCATTTCGGCGACGGCTCCGCCTTCGGCGTGGACATGAAGTACGTCACGGCGGATGCCGATTACGGGACGGCGGGTGCGGTGCGAAATGCCGCGGACCTGCTCGGCGATGAGCGGGTCATAGTCATCAGCGGCGACGTCCTCACCGACTTCGACCTCGGTGCCGCCATCCGCAGTCACGAGGAGCGCGCCGCCGAGGCGACCATCGCCCTCACGTCCGTGGAGAATCCACTCGCCTTCGGCATCGTCATCCTCGACCAGGCTACCGGCCGGATCGACCGCTTCCTGGAGAAGCCGACCTGGGGCGAAGTGTTCAGCGACACGATCAATACGGGCATCTACATCCTGGAACCCGAAGCGCTGCAACGGGTCCCGTCGGCGACGAACGTCGATTTCTCGAAGGACCTCTATCCCCAGATGCTCCGGGAAGGGGCCGCTCTCTACGGCCACATCGCCGAGGGCTACTGGCGCGACATCGGCAACATCGACGAGTACCGGATCGCCCACCAGGACGTGCTGGCAGGCAGTGTGGGCGTCGGTTTCGCAGGCGAGCGGCGCGACCTCCCGCTGGGTACGCTCTGGGTGGAGGGCGGTGCAGTGGTGGGAGACGACGTCGACGTGCGTGGCACAGTCATCGTCGGCGAGGGTGCAACGATTGCGGACCATGCGGTCCTGGAGAACGTCGTGGTGGGCCGGCACGCCGCCATAGGGGAAGGGGCCGAGCTGCGGTCCGCGGTCCTGTGGGAGCAGTGCCGGGTCGGCACGCGTGCGCGTGTCACCGAGTCGGTCTGCGCCCGTGGCGTGCACATCGGCAAGGGGGCGTCCGTCCGGGAGAAGTGCATCATCGCGGACGGCGCTGAGGTCGGCGACTTCGCGGTGGTGGGCCCCAACGTGAAGGTCTGGCCGGACAAGGTCGTGGAGGAGCGGGCCGCCCTCACGCACTCCCTCATATGGGGTGAGGCGTGGGAGCGGAGCCTGTTCGCCGGCGCACGCGTGAGCGGCATCCCGAATTTCGAGCTGACGCCGGAGATCGCCGCCCGCCTCGCCGGCGCGCACGGCGCGACGCTGGGCCCCGGCGCGTTCGTGGCAACGTCGCGCGACTCGGACCGCGCCTCCCGGATGATCAACCGCGCCCTCATGACGGGATACATGTCCGCCGGCCTGGACGTTGAGGATCTCCGGGAGATGCCCATACCCGTGCTGCGCCACGCC
>DATHVO010000131.1:0-7334 GCA_035461265.1 Longimicrobiales bacterium | reverse complement strand
TACGAGATCCTGTTCATCAACGACGGCTCGAGCGATGACACGCTGGCGAGCATCTCCGCAGAGTATGCGCTGGAGCCCGCGGCCAGGAGCCGGACGTCCGTCCTCGGTCGGGGCCAGGTCCGCGGCATCTACCGCAGCGCCACCCAGCCCCGGCTGTGGGTCATCGACAAGGAGAATGGCGGTAAGTCGGATGCGCTGAACACCGGCCTGGACCACTGCCATGCGCCGCTGTTCTGCGCCCTGGACGCGGACACGGCGCTGGAGCGGGACGCGCTCCTCCGCCTGTGCCGGTCGTTCCTGGAGCACGGCGACACCGTCGCGGCGGGCGGCATCATCCGCGTCGCCAACGGCTCGTCGTTCCGGTCCGGCCGGATCAGCGAGGTGCGGCTGCCGGACAGCATCATCGCCCAGTTCCAGGTGGTGGAGTATCTGCGGGCGTTCCTTGCCGGCCGGATGGGCTGGTCCGCGACGGACGTGCTGCTCATCGTGTCCGGCGCCTTCGGCATGTTCCGCCGGGAGGTGGTGGTGGACGCCGGCGGCTACTCGAGCCGCACCGTCGGCGAGGACATGGAGCTCATCGTCCGGCTCCACCGGCACCTGCGTGAGGCGAAGACGCCGTACCGCATCAGCTTCGTCCCGGACCCCGTCGCATGGACCGAGGTCCCCGAGAGCCTGCGGGTCCTGGGGCGGCAGCGGGACCGCTGGCAGCGGGGCCTGATGCAGAGTCTGGCAACGCACCGCGTCATGTTCATGAACCCGAAGTACGGTCGCATCGGCACCATCGCCTATCCCTACTTCTGGTTCATGGAGGGCTTCGGCCCCGTCATCGAGTTCCTTGGCTACATCGCCTTCGCCGTGGCCATCCTCTTCGGCTGGGCCGCGCCCGAGTTCGTCGTGGCGTTCCTGCTCCTCGCCATCTTCAGCGGCATTGCGCTGTCCCTGGCCGCCGTGGGCCTCGAGGAGCTGAGCTTCCGCCGGTACACGCGCCCGCGTGACTTCGGCCGGCTGGTGATGCTGGCCGTGCTGGAGAACTTCGGGTACCGGCAGTACCTGGCATTCGCGCGGTTCAAGGGCGTGATCATGGCGGCGTTCGGCAGCAAGTCCTGGGGCGCCATGGAAAAGCGTGGTGTGCTGGCGCCGGCGGTGGCGGCGTCGCAGGCGCCCCGGGCTGAATAGGAGCGGGTATGCGGATCGTGGTGACGGTGGGAGGAATGCTCCTGGCTGCGTTGGCCGTTTCGGTGCCTCCTGCCCTTCAGTGTCCCGACATCGCGGACGCCCATGTCGCGACGGCGTGGCAGGAATACCGCGCGGGTCGCCTGGGCAATGCACAGCGCGCCTTCGCCTCCGCACGGGCGCGGTGCCCGGACCACACGGATGCTCAGGTGGGCCTCGGCTACGTGGCGCTCCGGAACGCTGAGCTGGACAGCGCACGGGTGCTGTTCAATCGCGTGCTCCGCACCCGGCCGGACCACACCGATGCACTCGCGGGACTGGGGTTGGTGGAGTGGCGGAGCGGGAGGTACGAGGAGGCACGTGCAGCCTTCGTGAGCGGGCTCCGGACGGATCCCTCGAGGGACGACATCCTGGAGCACATCGCGAGACTGCCGGCGCCCCTTCCGCCCCCAGCCACCCGCCCCCCGTTCGTGCGGCCGGACTCCCTCGTCTACTCCGCGCGGGTGAACGGCGGGCGGTTCGAGGTCCGCCGTGGCGGGGCCTGGGCGCCGTTCTACATACGGGGCGTGAACCTCGGCGCGGCGCTGCCGGGACGATTCCCCAGCGAGTTCCCGGACAGCGCGACGTACGCCGCGTGGATCGCCGGCATGGCGGAGATGGGCGCGAACACCGTGCGCCTGTACACGCTGCACCCGCCTGCGTTCTATGCGGCACTCGCCGCGCACAACGCCGCCCGGCCCGACCGGCCGCTGTGGCTGCTGCACGGCGTGTGGGCCGAGCTGCCGCCGGACGATCACTACTACGACGAGGCGTGGCAGGCGGACTTCTTCGGCGAGATGGAACGGATCGTGGACGTCATCCACGGTCGCGCCGACGTGTCGCACCGCCCCGGCCACGCGTCCGGCTACTACACCGCCGACGTGTCGCGCTGGGCCCTGGGCTTCATCCTGGGCCGTGAATGGGAACCGTATTCCGTGGCGGAGTTCAACGAGCTGTACCCGGACCGCTCGGCGTTCCGCGGCCGCTACTTCGCCATCGAGGGCGCCCACGCCATGGACGTGTGGCTGGCCGAGGCCATGGAGCACGTGGTGGCGTACGAGACCGGGAAGTACAACGCGCAGCGACCGGTGGCCTACACGAACTGGCCGACGCTGGACCCCATGAAGCACCCCGTGGAGATGAACGCGAACGAGGAGCGCGAGCTGCGAGGCCTGGACTTCGACCGCAGCCGCCGCGCCCACAACGAGGACGAGGTGGGCCTGGCGGAAGTGCCCGTGCGCACCACCGCGGCGTTTCCCGCCGGCTACTTCGCGGCGTTCCACGTCTATCCGTACTACCCGGACTTCCTGCTGCACGACCCGGTCTACGGCAGCGCGACGTCGCCCTACGGGCAGTCCTCGTACTTCGGCTACCTGCAGGACCTGAAGCGCCACTTCCCGGGCGTGCCGCTGGTCATCGCGGAGTACGGCATCCCGGCGAGTCTGGGCATCGCGCACTTCAATCCGCAGGGCTGGCACCACGGCGGCCATACGGAGGAGACCATGGCGGCCATCAACGCCCGGCTCACGCGGGAGATCGCGGCGGCGGGCATGGCGGGCGGCATCCTCTTCGCCTGGATTGACGAGTGGTTCAAGCACACGTGGCTGGATGAGCCGCAGGAGCGGCCGGCCCACCGCAACCGGATGTGGTGGAACCGCATGAACCCGGAGCAGCACTACGGCGTGAACGCCCTGGAGCCGGTCCGTCGCCTTGGCGAGACGCTGACGCAGCGGCGTGCGGCGTGGGACACGATCCGGCCTCTCTACGCCTCAGACGACGGGTCCCGGCTGCGGGCCCATGCCGATGAGGCCTACCTCTGGCTGCACCTGAGCGGGCCGGCCGCACGGGCGCAGCGCCTGACGGTGGGCTTCGACATCGTGGATCCCGAAACCGGCGGCATGCGGCTGCCGGGACGGCGTGCGCCGGCCACGCCGGTGGGCGTCGAGTACGCGCTGGTCATCGACTCCGCAGAGGCCCGCATCGTGGCGGCGCCCGGGGTGTTTCCGGTGGAGATCCAGGTGCTGCCCCGCGGGGCGAGCAGGCGGGACCACGTCTCGACTGTGGCCGACCGGCCGACGGGGTTCTTCACGGGTTCCTACACGCAGGTCGTGGCACCGGAGCGACCCGCCATGGCCACGTCCACCGGACGGTTCGAGCCGCTGCGGGTGGTGGTGAACAGGGCGAGGGTCGGGTCCGACTCCACGAACTACCTGGGCATGGGATACGACCGCGGCGTGCTGCGCTACGGTCCGCTGCCCGACGGCACCTGGGAACGCGCGGCCGGTGCGGGCGATCTCGAGGTCCGGATTCCGTGGAGCCTCATCGGTGTCACGGACCCCAGCAGCCGCCACGTCGCCCATGGCGGGTCGGACCTGGCGGTTCAGGTGGATGACGTCCGGATTGTCGCCGCGACGCAGGACGCCGCAGGGACGTGGCAGGCGTGGCCGGCCTCGGGTCAGCGTCGCGACGTGGCCAGCTTCACCTGGCCGACGTGGGATGAGCCGCAGTACCGCAGCCGGCGACGGCCCGTCTTCGACGCCGTGGGCCGAGCCTGGCGCGACCTGGATCGGCACGTGGTCCGGACGAACGCCGTGGAGGGTGCGCCATGACGATGCGCTGGCCGGTCCTCGTGCTGGCCGTGATAACGGCGCTGCTCGCGCCGGTTGCCGCCCGCCCCGTCGCCGCGCAGGTCCCGTCCGCCGAGGACGCGGCCGCTGCGTGGGACGCCGGGGACAACGACCGCGCCCGCGGCCTCTACGCGGCGCGCGTGGCTGCGGACTCGGGCGACGTACGGGCCCTGCACCGGCTGGGCCTGCTGCTGGCATGGAACCGCGAGTACGACCGGGCCCTGCCGCTCCTTCACCGGCTGGTGGCGCTGGCGCCGTCCACTGCGGCCCGGACCGATCTGGCGAACGTGCTGGCCTGGGACCGGCAGTTCGACGCGGCCCTCGACGTGCTCGACGGCGTGATGCGGGACGACCCGTCCCGCGCCGCGCTCCACACGCGAGCCCGCTTTCTGTCCTGGGCGGGCCGCTACGATCGGGCGGAGGCCGCGTACCGCGCCCTGCTGGAGGAGGACCCGTCGGACGCCGAGGCGCTGCGGGGTCTGGCCCGTGTGACCACGTGGCGCGGTGACCTGGGCGCCGGCGAGGGAGTGTGGCGCAGGGCGGTGGCGGCGGAACCGGAGAACGCCGACGCGCGCATCGGGCTGAGCCAGGTCCTGCGGTGGAGCGGCCGGCCCCGCGGCGCCCTCGAGGAGGCCAGGGCCGCAGTCCGGGTCCGTCCCGGTGACCGGGATGCCCTGGAGCAGCTCGCCTGGGCGGAGGCGGCCTTCGCCCCGCGCATCGCGCCCACGCTGTCGGCGGAGTACGATTCCGACGACAACCGCCTCTTCACCGCCGCTCTCACGGCCACGGTCCATCCCGTACCGCGTGTCGCCCTCTCCGCGCACGGCTACTTCCGCCGGGCGGAGCACGTGGGACCGGCCGGGTCCGGCCGGGAGACTCGCTCGCTGCTGGCCAGCGCCCGGGTCGACGCCGGCAGCGGCTGGATGCTGAACGGCGGCGCCGGGGCGGTGGGCCGTCCCGTGGGCGGTACGGCGGCCATCTATCGTGCCGGGTTCGCATCGCCGGCATGGCTGCCGGTGAGCGCGTCCATCGGCTACGGCCGCAGCGTGCTGGACGCCACGGCGGACCTCATGGGCCGCGACATCACCACCGACGAGGCGACCGCCACACTCGCGGGTGTCCTCTCGTCCCGCCTCCGGGCGGAGGCCGGCGTGGCGCTCACCCGCTACAACGGCCAGCAGACCAACGACCGCGTGCTCGGCCGCCTCGGCCTCGAGGCGCGGGCCGCACCGTGGCTGCGGCTGCGGCCACGGGTCACGGCCTTCGTCTTCGACGAGACGCTCCAGGAAGGCTACTTCTCACCCGACGAGTACGTCCTCGCCGAGCTCGGCGTGGGCATCGACCGCCACCGCGGCGCCTGGGGCGTGAGCGCCGAGATGGCGCCGGGGGCACAGCGCATCGGCAGCGCCGGCGACTTCCAGGGCGCGCTGAGCGCCCGTCTCCGCGTGGGCTACACCTTCGCGCCCGGCCGCGACATCGGGCTCACGCTGTCGTTCTCGAATCTCGGCATCGAACGCTTCGAGCCCGGCAGCGCGGGGTACCGCTACCAGGCGGCTGTACTGTCGGCGGGGTGGGGGCTGTAGTATAGGGAGTCACCACTCACGACGATCGTCCCGGAGGCGCGCCGTGGAAACGGGTCAACTAGTCGATCCGGCGGAGCCTGCGCCGGCCCGCATTGCTGCGGCGCCGGCGCCATTAGTCAGCGTAGTCATCCCGTGCCTGAACGAGGGGGAGACGCTGGCGTCCGTGCTTACCAAGGCGCGGGAGGGAATCCTCACCCTCGGTCTCGACGCCGAGATCGTCGTCGCGGACAACGGCAGCACGGACGGTTCCATAGCCATCGCGGGGGCTGCCGGCGCGCGAGTCGTACACGTTCCCGCCAAGGGGTACGGGCATGCGCTAATGGGGGGCATCTCCGCGGCGCGCGGCACGTTCATCATCATGGGCGATGCCGACGACAGCTACGACTTCCGGGACATACCGCGCTTCGTGGAAAAGCTGCGAGAAGGGTACGACCTGGTGCAGGGGTGCCGTCTGCCTGCGGGCGGCGGGAGGATCGCGCCGGGGGCCATGCCATTCCTGCATCGCTGGGTCGGCAACCCCCTGCTCAGCTTCATCGCCGGCTGGTGGTTCCGCGCCCCGGTGACCGACATATACTGCGGAATGCGCGGCTTCCGGAAGGACCTCTACGACCGGCTCGCCCAGCGCTGTACGGGAATGGAGTTCGCCACGGAAATGGTGGTGAGGTCCAGCCTGTTCGGCGCCCGCATCGCGGAGGTCCCCATCACGCTCCACCGGGACGGCAGACAGAAGAACGTCCCGCACCTGCGTACGTTCAGGGACGGCTGGCGCACCCTCCGTTTCTTTCTTCTCTACTCGCCCCGCTGGCTCTTCCTGGTGCCCGGCATCGCTCTCATCCTGCTGGGGCTGCTGGGCTACGCCGTCGCCATGCCGGGATTCACTCTGTTCGGCGCGACGTTCGACGCGCACACGCTACTGTTCGCGAGTCTGTTCATAATCTGCGGTTACCAGGCCGTGCTCTTCGGGGCGTTCGCCCGGCTGTACGCCATCGAGGCGGGCGTTTTGCCGGCGAGCGCGAGGTTGGACAGTCTGTCACGAGTCTTCAACCTCGAGCGAGGACTCCTCCTGGGCGGGGCGGCGGTCATACTGGGCGTTTTCCTGCTGGGGATCGCAATCAATCAGTGGCGGCTGGCAAGCTTCGGAGAGCTCGACTATGCGGCAACCATGCGCCTCGTCATCCCCGGCGTTACGCTTACTGCCTTGGGGTGGCAATCGATTTTGTCCAGCTTCTTCCTCAGCATTCTCGTGCTGCGGCGGGGGTGACGGACGGAGAAGGCCTCATCGCCTGATGCAGGTCATCTCCAGCTTGCCCCACCTCGTTCGGAGACGCTCCGTGACGAAGCGGTCCGTGATGAGTGCCAGGATCTCGTCCGGCCGGCTGAGCCAGTTCTCGTACGTCGGCCGCTCGTGCGCCGTCATCGCCGCGAACGCGTCGACCTTGTGCCAGGCCCGACGCGCAGGAGCCCACTCGCTGACGACATGGACCGCAGTGAGGAACGGCGTACGCCAAGGCTCCACGACGAGGAAACGCCCGCCGGGCGTTAGAATCCGGCAGACTTGATCGAGCGTACGAATGAGGTCATCCGGCAGGATACGCAGATGATGGAGTCCCCCCTGCACGGCCACGATGTCGGCACATTCGTCGGGCAGCGGTACGGCCCGGCAGTCCCCGCAGGCCAGGTACCCGGGGCCGTCGTACTCCTTCAGCAGGCGGTGGGAGTAGTCGACGCCGATCAAACGGGAATAACCGAGGCTTGCCCAACTGTGGAGGCCGTTTCCCCGGCCGCAGAAGATCTCGACGACGCGCTGAGATCTCGCCCATTCCCGCGCTCCGAGTCGATGAAGCCGCCGCGTGAATTTCGCAATCTCCTCCTCGGGGGTCTCGAAGCGCTGGTACGCAGCCTCCCACGCCAG
>DATHVO010000130.1:0-7454 GCA_035461265.1 Longimicrobiales bacterium | reverse complement strand
GGCTGGGCAGTTCCGCCACGTTCTCACAGGTGGCGCGCAGCGAGGACTACTCCGCACTGCGCGACGTCCTGCGCACCATGACCGAGCGGGGTGGCACCGTCTTCGACACCGCGCCTTCGTACGGCTCGTCGGAGCAGGTCGCCGGCGACATTGCGGCGGAACTCGGCATTACCGACCGTGTTTTCTGGGCGACGAAGGTGAACGTGGCCCGCGGCCCGGGCGCTCCGGCGGACCCGGCGCAGGCGCGGCAGCAGATCGAGACGTCGTCCAACAGGCTGCGCAAGCGGCCCATCGACCTGATCCAGGTCCACGGCCCGGTTGATGTGCCGACGCAGCTCGGCATCCTGAAGGAGCTGAAGGGCGAGCGCCGTATCCGCTACATCGGTGTGACCACCACGAGCAAGCCGCAGTACGGGGAGCTGGAGCGCATCATGCGCAGCGAGCCCCTCGACTTCATCGGCATCGACTACGCCATCGACAACCGCAGCGTCGAGGAGCGTATCCTGCCGCTGGCGGCGGACCGGGGCATTGGCACGCTCATCTACTTGCCATTCGGCCGGACCCGGCTGTGGAACCGCGTGGCGGGTCGCGCTGTGCCGGAGTGGGCGCACGAGTTCGATGCGCACACCTGGGCCCAGTTCTTCCTCAAGTTCCTGGCGGCGGACCCGCGGGTCACGGTCATCACGCCGGCCACCAGCCGTGCCGCCAACATGGCGGACAACCTGGGTGCGGCAGTGGGCCGCCTGCCGGACCAGGCGATGCGGCGGCGGATGATCGCGCACGTGGACGCGCTGCCGGCGGCGTAATGCGCCGGATGCGGCACGTGTAGCGAGGGGCGGCGGATCGTTGGGTCCGCCGTCCTGCTGTCGGGGCTGGGAACCTGTTCAGGGCGTCGCGGGTCCCACGTGAGGTAGTTCACCCATGAAGCAGAGCAGTCCATCATGCGAATCATCGCTCTTGCGTGGGTTGCGGCCTGCACTGCCGCGCCCGGCAGCGTGCTGGCCCAGCCCGCGGTAGCACGGGGCTACGACCATGCCGCGGCGCCCAGCGCCCACGCGGTCCGGCTGACGGAGCCGGTCCGCATCGACGGCATCCTGGACGAAGCCGTGTGGCGGAACGCCCCCGCCGTGACGGAGTTCACGCAGGTCGTGCCCACCGAGGGCGCACCGGCCACGGAGCGGACGGAGGTGCGGTTCGCGCACGACGACGTCGCCCTCTACATCGGCGCCCGGATGTACGACCGCAGCCCCGTCACCACGCGGCTCGGCCGGCGCGACATGGCCATGAGCGCATCCGACTGGCTCACCATCATCTTCGACAGCTACCACGACCATCGCACGGCGTTCGGCTTCGAGGTCAACCCATCGGGCGTGCGACGGGACCAGACCCGGACCGTGAACAGCGAGGATGACTCGTGGGAGCCCGTCTGGGAGGTCGCCGCCACCATCGACGAACATGGCTGGACCGCCGAAATCCGCATCCCGTTCAGCCAGCTCCGCTTCAACCCGGTGGCGGAGCAGGTGTGGGGCCTCCAGATCGAGCGGCAGATCGCACGCAACCGCGAGTTTTCGGTGTTCTCCTTCACACCGACAACGGAGCCAGGCGGTATCCCCCGCTTCGGCCATCTCCACGGCCTGCAGGACCTCAGCACAGGCAAGCGGCTCGAGATTCTGCCGTACACCGTAATGCGGGCGGATGCGGCGGACCGGAGCGGCAACCCGTACCGCTCTGACCGTGAGATCGGCGGCTCCGCCGGCGTGGACCTGAAGTACCGCGTCACGTCGGACCTGACCCTCGACCTGACCGTCAATCCGGATTTCGGACAGGTCGAGGTGGACCCTGCGCAGGTCAACCTGTCCGCCATCGAGACGCACTATGCGGAGAAGCGGCCGTTCTTCGTCGAGGGATCGGAGATCTTCGATTTCGGCGCAGGCGGCGGCAACCAGGCGTTCTATTCCCGGCGCATCGGGCGGTCGCCGCAGCTGCCGCCCCCGGGCCCCGCCGACGTCTCGGACGTAGCCCGCATCCTCGGGGCAGCGAAGCTCTCGGGTCGCAACGCCGACGGCTGGTCCATCGGTGTGCTGAACGCGCTGACCCGCCGCGAAGAGGCGCTTTTCCAGGACGATGCAGGCGACGACGTCCGGATGACGGTGGAGCCGCTGACGAACTACTTCGCCGGCCGTGTCCGGCGCGACATGAGCGGCGGACTCACCGTGGTGGGCGGCATGTTTACCGCCGTGAACCGTGACCTGGACGGCGACCTGCTGTCCGCGCAGCTCCGCTCCGCCGCCTATACCGGGGGCTTCGATTTCCGGCACGAGTGGGCGCAGCGCACCTGGGTGGTGAACGGCTTCGTGTCGGGCAGCCACGTGCGGGGCAGCGACACCGCCATCCGCATCGCCCAGGCATCGCCCTGGCGGTACTTCCAGCGTCCGGACGCCGACCACCTGGACCTGGACCCGAACCGCACCTCCCTCACCGGCATGTCCGGCCAGGCGCAACTCCAGTATCGCCGCGGTCGGCACTGGCGCTACTCGCTGCTTGCCGGTACCACGACGCCGGGGTACGAGGTGAACGACATCGGCTTCCAGTACAGGGCCGACCGTATCGATGGCCAGGTGGCGGTGACGTACGTGGAGCCGCGGCCCGGCTCGCTGATGCGCAACTGGCAGACGCAGGTCGTGGCCCGCGCCGAACGCAACTACGCCGGCGAGACCATCATGAACCGCGTGAGCGTGTTTGCGTCCGGCCAGTTCCTGAACTACTGGTCCGGTTCCGTCAGCCTGTCGCACAACGGCGAGGCGCTTGACGACAGACTCACCCGGGGCGGACCGTCGTCGCTGCGGCCGCCGCAGACGCAGGTCAACGGGAGCCTCAGTACGGACGCCCGGAAGCGGGTCAGCGCGGGCGGTGGTTTCGGCTATGCACGTCACACGGAGGGCGGCTGGGGCTATGGCACCGGCGTGGGCGTAACGGTCCGTCCCGCACCCAGCTGGAGCCTCGGCATCTCGCCGAGCTACGATCGGGCACACAACATCGCGCAGTATCGCGGTGTGCGTACGGATCCCACCGCCACGCACACGTACGGCGCGCGCTACCTCTTCTCCGAACTCGACCAGACCACGCTCGGCCTGGAGACGCGCCTGAACGTCACGGTCAGCCCGTCGCTATCCCTTCAGGTCTACGCCCAGCCGTTCATCTCCAGCGGCGACTTCGGCGAGCTGGCCGAACTGCGCGCGCCCGGCGAGTACAGCTTCCTCGTCTACGGCCGCGACATCGGCGAAATCGAGGACATCGATGGTGGCGTGCGCGTGTTCCCGCAGGGCCGCGGCGGCGCTGCCGCACCGTTCGTCGCCGGATTCCCCGACTTCACCATCCGCTCGCTGCGGGGTAACGCCGTGCTGCGCTGGGAGTACCGACCCGGCTCCACGATCTTCGTGGCGTGGCAGCAGAACCGCCACAGTGCGCTGACATGGTTCAACGCCGGCCCCGATGCCGGCCGTTTCGACTTCGGCCGCGACCGCGGCGCGATCTTCGGCACACGGCCCGACAACGTCCTGGTTCTCAAGGTCAACTACTGGCTGAACCCGTGAGTTGACACCCCGGGGCCCTCAGTGGTCATGGGGATGCGCGTGCGCATCGTAGTGATCCTTCAGGAGGTCCCGGCCGAAGTCCCCGTCGAAGTCCCGCCACACCGAGTGGATGTGGTTGGCGTTGTTCTGGGTGTTGTCGTATTCCACCAGGAAGGACGGACCCTGGATCCGATAGTAGTGGGGCTCCCCCGCTTCCATGGATCCCGCCCAGGCGAAGGCGATGCGGGAGAGGTCCGACGCCTCGATGCGGGCCCGCCGGCTCGCTGCCAGCTCGTCGGACATCCGTCCCAGGTACTCGTCCATGAGCCGTACGAGCTGGTCCACCTGCTGGGGGCGGAGGTCGGTGATGGAGATCCCCGCCGGCTGCAGGGGGTCGATCTCCAGGGCGTTCCCGGTGAGGATGTCGCTGGGGGCCTCAACGGCCACCACCGCGTGCCGGCGCTGGGCGTCGTCCAGGGAGCGGACCAGGGCCCGGGCCAGGTCCTCCTCGGAAGCCAGGGCCCGGAGCCCGGTCCGGGAGCCCGCCCGCACCTCGGCGGGGTTGGCCCCCAGGAAGGCGGGGGCCCAGGCCACGGGGGCGCCGTCGATTACGGTGTAGGTCAGGGAGAGGTGGTGTCCCTCGAAGCGCCACCCCCAGGGGCCGCTCTCCGAGGGGTCCCCGAAGACGGAGACGAAGTAGAGCTCCGGGTTCCGCACTGCCGGGTTCCCTCCCAGCTCCCGCAGGACCAGCTCCAGGGAGATGATGTCGTCCACCTTGCGGATCCCCTGGACGCTGAGGCCGGTGCGGAGGAGGACCCGGACCCGCTCCCGCTGCCCTTCGTCCATGTCCCGGATGGGAAGCCCCCGTCGTTCCCGGGGGATGAAGTGCCAGTTCAGCCGCTCGTCGTCCCCGAAGGAAAAGCGGGCCGCCGCCCGCTGGTCGGCGGAGAGGGAGGCGAGGAACGCCTCCGCCGCCTTGGACATCTCCATGGCGGCGTTACCGTGGTGCGCGCTCTCGAGGGCGGGGACCAGGAGGAGCCCGCCGAGGACCAGGAAGGCGAGGGTGATGCGACGGATGGAGCGCATGGGGACTACCTCCCGTGGGACGCGTGACGCCGGGGACAGGTCTCCAGCCCCGGTACATGTCAGTAACCCCGTTGCAGGTCCACGACGGACAGCAGTCGGTCGCCGCGGGTGTACCGGCCGAGGTTCTCGATGACCAGCCGCACGAATCGTGGCGTCAGGTAGTCCGAGCCAACCGCGACGTGCGGTGTCAGCACCACGTTCGGCATGTGCCATAACGGATGGTCTGCGGGCAATGGCTCGGGGTCCATCACGTCGAGGCCCGCGCCCGCGAGGCGGCGCTGTCGCAGCGCATCCACCAGATCCTCCGTGACGACGCTCTCGCCCCGGCCAACATTGACGAAGAATGCAGTCGGCTTCATGGCGGCGAACACGCGGGCATCGAACATGGCGCGCGTCGCGGGCGTGAGCGGAGTCGCATTCACCACCCCGTCCGCCCTGGCCGCGAGCTCGACGAGCTCGTCGGGCAGGCCGACGTACTCGACGAAGGCGGGGCCGTCCCTGCCACTGTTGCGGATCGCGATCACGCGCATGCCGAGCGCATGTGCGCGGGTGGCCAGCTCCGTGCCGATCCCGCCCAGTCCCACGACGAGCAGCGTCTTGCCGCCCAGCTCCCACAGCCCGTCCAGCTCCCACGGCCCGTCGGGCCTGGCGCCGGGCGAGAGCGACGGGTTCCACACCGCGTCGCGCTGGTGCGCCGCGAAGACGTGCAGGCCGCGCGACAGCGTCAGCATCAGGGCCAGCGCGTGCTCGGCGATCTGGGGGCCGTAGATCGCCTGCGCGTTCGTGACCAGGACGCCGCGCTCGCGCAGCACGTCCAGACCCGCGCACGTCTCGGCGCCCGCCGACCGCAGCTGGATCCAGCGCAGCGCGGTGCCCGCCCGCACGACGTCCGCCTGACACTGCCCGATCCAGACGTCGGCCTCGGCCAGCGCCGCCGTTGCTTCGGCCAGGTTAGCCACACGGACGACCTCGACGCCGGGCACGCCGGCGCGAAGTGCCGCGACGAACTCGTCGTCGAAAGGCGTCACGACGCGACGGGGCGGTGCCCAGCCCGGCAGCTCGCGCACGGGCGTCGGCCCCTCACGCAGGCCGAAGCGGGCGATCAGCGCGGCGCCATCGTCACACTCGGGGCAGCCCCTCGTCTGCTGCGCAGCAACGGACGCGGTGCCGGCCGGCATTACCGCGAGCATCACCACCAGCCCGGCGCGGACGCTGACTTCCGTCAGCCCTCGCAGGACGCGCGTCACTGTTCACCTCCGCAATGGTGTGGGGACAGTCGCCTCACAAGTAGCCGAGTGGGATCGGCAGGTCAAGGATCGCCCGCAGATCGGTCAGGCCCCGGCCGTCCATGCAGCCGGAACCTGTATGTGCGAGCGGTCCAGCTCGTCGAGCCTGCCGCAGCCGAGCAGCCGGAGGGTGCGCACCATGTCCGCGCGCAGGATCTCGAGCGCACGTGCTACGCCCGGTCCGCCGGTGGCGCCGAGCGCCCAGGCGTACGGCCGGCCGATGAGCACGGCACGGGCGCCGAGGCAGAGCGCGCGCACCGCGTCGGCGCCGCGCCGGACGCCGCCGTCCAGCAGGACCTCGGTGCGCCCGCCAACCGCCTCCACGACCTCCGGCAGCACCTGCAGGGTAGGGCGTACGCCGTCGAGCTGCCGGCCGCCGTGGTTCGAGACCACGATCGCCTCGGCTCCGTGGTCCACCGCCCGGAGCGCGTCATCCCGCGTGTGCACGCCTTTCACTACGACCGGGCCCTGCCAGGCGTCGCGTATCCAGGTCAGGTCGCTCCAGCTGGTCATGGACTGCTCGAGGGCGACGCCCACGTCGGCATAGGGCATCGGCCCGTCCGGCAGCACCACGTTGGGGAAGCACATGAGACCCCCGTCCCGCAGGAAGTCGAGCACCCACCGCGGACGCGCCGCGAACTGCGGCATGAATGGCAGCTTCTGCAGCAGCGTTCCGCTGGTGAGCGGCTTCATGCCGTTGCGCAGGTCGCGCTCCCGCTACCCCGCCACGGGTGTGTCGATGGTTACGACCAGCGCGCCGATGCCGGCGGCGCGCGCGCGATCGATGGTCGCGAGCGCGACGTCCCGGCCGCCCAGCAGGTAGAGCTGGTGGAACACGGGCCCGCGCGTCGCCGCCCTGACCTCCTCGAGCCGGCACCCGGACAGCGTCGAGAGCATGTAGATCGTCCCCGCCTCGCCTGCCGCCCGCGCCGCCGCCTCCTCGCCGCGTGGCCAGAACAGCCGGCAGCTGCCCACCGGCGCGAGCAGGATCGGCATGGATACGGGCATCCCCAGGATCGTGGTGCTCAGGTCGCATGAGGACGTGGCCACGGCGGAACGCGGCAGGAAGGCGACATCGTCGAAGACGCCCGTGTTCGCCCGGAGCGTCACCTCCGCGTCGGCGCCGCCGTCGATGTAGTCGAAGACCGCCCGTGGCAGGCGCCGGCGTGCGGCCCGGCGGAAGTCCTCGATGGTGACGAAGCGATGGGCGGGCAGCCGGGGCATGGGCCTGGTCCTGTTGGAGACGGGTCCAAGCTAGACGGCCCGGTCACCCCGGCGCCAGACGGTTAGCGCGCCGTTCCCGTGGCACGTGCTGGCGACGTGCCCGGCTGTATCACTGGACCGTGATGCGCCCGGTCATGCCCACGTGGAGCGTGCACTGGTAGTCGAACGCGCCGGCCACGGCGAACGTGCGCTGGTTCGAGCCGGACGCGTGATCGGGAATGTTCTCCGGGGCACCCGTCACCGTCGCGAACGTGACGTTGTGCAGCACGCCACTCGTGTTGTTCCA
>DATHVO010000129.1:0-7762 GCA_035461265.1 Longimicrobiales bacterium | reverse complement strand
TCGCTTCCGTGAAACGCGGCGGCGGCTGTGTGAAATGCTGCGCCGGGACGATCTCGTGCACATCGCACCGATCCCGCTCCGCCAGCTCCGGCAGCGGATCCAGATCGTCGAGCGTCCGGTGGTCCCCGTCCTCACGGGCCTCCTGGTAGAGGCGCGTAAACCCGTCGAAGACCATGATGGAGCCCGTGGCGCGGAAGAGATAGACGCGCCCTCCATCGCCATGCCGACGCCCGGAGGCGGCGGCCCCTTCATCGCGAGCGCGTCCCGCGGCGGCGGTCACAGCGGCGTCCGGCTTCAGCTCGAAGTCGGCGGTGGTCGTGTCGTAGACCGCCGGCGTCATCTGGCCGGCGACGAACCGCAGCCAGATGAGCTCGTAGAGCCGGAGCTGGTCGCGATCGAGGTGCTTGCGGAGGTCATCGGGGCGGCGCAGGGCGAATGTCGGGCGGATGGCCTCGTGGGCTTCCTGCGCGCCCTTCTGCTGCTTGCCGCCCCAGAGTCGCGGGGCATCGGGCAGGTAGCGATCGCCGAAGGTGCGCCCGACGAGGTCCCGTGCCTCGCCCGCCGCGCTGCCGGCGATGCGTGTGGAGTCCGTCCGCATGTACGTGATGAGGCCGACGGAACCATCCGCGCCGACGTCGATGCCCTCGTAGAGCTGCTGGGCGAGGCGCATCGTCCGCTGCGCAGTGAAGCCCAGCCGTTTGGCCGCCTCCTGCTGCAGTGTCGACGTGGTGAACGGTGCAGGCGGGTTCTTGAGCCGCTGGCGGCGCTTCAGCTCCGTGATCATGAACGGCAGGCCGGTCACGTCATCGAGGACCGCCGCGGCAGCGGCCTCGTCCTCCAGGCGGAATGCCTTGCCGTCGATCTGGTGGAGCTTCGCGTCGAAACGCTTGCCGTCCTTCTCCAGCAGCGCCGTGATGGACCAGTACTCTTCGGCGACGAATGCGCGGATCTCCGTTTCGCGCTCCGTGATGAGACGGAGGGCGACGGTCTGGACGCGCCCGGCGGAGAGCCCGGGCCGGATGGGCTTCCACAGGAGCGGACTCACCTGGTAGCCGACCAGCCGGTCCAGGATGCGCCGGGCCTGCTGTGCCTCGACCTTCCGCATGTCCAGGGACATCGGCTCCCTGAGAGCTTTGCGCACGGCGTCCTTCGTGATCTCGTGGAAGAGCACGCGCCGGAAACGGCCGTTCGTGTCCTTCTCGGGATCGTAGCCCAGCTGCTCTGCCACGTGGAACGCGATGGCCTCGCCCTCACGATCCGGGTCGGTGGCGAGGATGATGTCCTCGACCCCCGCGGCATCCCGCCGCAGGTCCAGGATAACCTTGCCCTTGCCCCGGATGGTGACGTACGTCGGCTCGAAGCCCGCCTCGATGTCCACGCCGAGGTCGCGCTCGGGCAGGTCCCTGATGTGGCCCACGGAGGCACGGACGCTGTATTCCGGGCCGAGGTACTTGCCGATGGTCCGCGCCTTTGCCGGCGACTCGACGATTCTGAGGTGCTTCGCTTTAGCCATTCCACGATTGTCCGGGCGATATCGTCGACGGATGTCCCGTCGACGTCGACGACGAGGTCCGCCTTCTCGTAGTGTCGTGTTCGGCGCTCTGCCTGGCCGGCGAGGGCAGAGAGGGGATCGGGACCCGCGAGGAGCGGTCGTTCCTCCGCGCTTCCCCGGAGGCGTCGGAGCGCCTCCTCCGGTGCGATCCTGAGCCACACCACGGCGGTGCCCGCCGGCAGGCCGTCGAGTGCGCCGGGTCGGGCGGCCCACCCCGCGCCGGGGGCCACCACGATCTCAGGCAGGGAGCATAACGCCGCTGTCAACCTGGCTTCCGTCGCGCGGAAGTCCGCTTCGCCGTGCTGGCGGAACAGGTCGGCCACGCGCATTCCGGACTGTCGCACGATCTCGTCATCGACATCGGCGAACCTCCAGCCGAGGAGCGCGGCGAGGGCTGGTCCGACGGCACTCTTCCCGGCGCCGGAGAGGCCGACCAGGACGACGCGCGTGGTCAGCCTGCCTCCGGTCCGGACGTCACGCCACCGAGTGCGGAACCGCGTCGTCCGAGCTGCTCGATGTAGCCGTCGAAGTTCCGGCGCATCTCGACCATGCTGTCTCCGCCGAACTTCTCGAGCATGGCGTCCGCCAGGACGATGGCGAGCATGGCCTCGCCCACCACGCCGGCGGCGGGCAGCGCAACGACGTCGCTGCGCTCCCGCACCGCCTCCGCGGCGCCGCCCGTCCGCAGATCAACGCTGCGGAGCGGCTGCATCAGGCTCGAGAGCGGCTTCATGGCGACGCGCACGACCAGCGGCGCACCCGTCGTGATGCCGCCCTCCAGCCCGCCGGCATTGTTGCGGGTGCGCCTGAACCCACCGGTCCGGGCGCTGTCCGGGTCGTACTCGATTTCGTCGTGCACCGCGGAGCCGCGGCGGCGAGCCGCCTCCGTGCCCAGGCCGATCTCCACGCCCTTCATCGCCTGTATGGACATCATCGCCTGGGCGATCCTGCCGTCGAGCTTCCCGTCCCAGGCGAGGTGGCTGCCCAGGCCGACGGGCACGCCCGTAGCCACGACCTCGAAGATGCCGCCCACAGTGTCGCCGGCGTTCCTGGCCGCATCGATCTCCTCGATCATGCGGGCCTCCGCGTCACGGTCCAGCGTTCGCAGCGGCGACGCGTCGGCGACAGCGTTGATGTCCCCGGGCATGGCGTCGGGTCGCCGGGCGTCGATCCCGCCGAGCATGGCGACGTGGCTGCCGATCCGGACGCCGAACTCCGACAGGAGGCGCTTCGCGATGGCGCCGGCGGCCACGCGTGCGGTGGTCTCACGGGCCGACGCCCGCTCCAGGATGTCCCGGGCATCGGTCCGGTCGTACTTGAGGACGCCCACCAGGTCGGCGTGCCCCGGTCGTGGCAGATGGACCCGCCGCAGATCGCGTTCCGACGTGCCGGGCGCAGGCGGCTCGTGGGCCATGGGTACCTGCCAGTTCGCCCAGTCGCGGTTCCAGACCAGCAGTGCAATGGGTGAGCCGATTGTCTCGCCGAGGCGGATGCCCGCCAGCACCTCGGCGGCGTCCTTCTCGATCTTCATCCGACCGCCCCGGCCGTACCCGCCCTGGCGGCGGCGCAGTTCCGGGTCGATGTCGCGCTCGACGAGGATGGAAAGGCCGGCGGGCACGCCCTCCACCAGGGCGAGCAGCCCGCGGCCGTGGGATTCGCCGGCGGTCCGGAACCGGAAGTGCATGGTGTCCCCCGGGAGTGATGCAAAGAGCCCGGCCGAAACCGGGCTCTTCGTGTGTCAGCCACTTCGTATATACGGGGCGGCCGTGCTCCTGTAAAGGCCGCCCCGTATGCTGCCGCCCTGCGAAGCTAGTCCCGCACGATGTGCGGCGTGACCATGATGAGCAGGTCGCGCTTGTTCTCCTCCGTCCGCTCACTGCGGAACAGGGCGCCCAGAACGGGCAGGTTCATGAGGACCGGGATGCCCGCCCGCAGGCGACGCTTCTCGATGATGGTCAGGCCGCCGATGACCACGGTCTCGCCGTCGTTCACCAGGACCTGCGTCCGGGCGTTCTGCGTCTGGAAGATCACGCCGATGTCGCCGGGCGCCGTAGCGACGTTGGAGCGCTCGGCCCGCATGTCGAGAAGGACCTGGTTACCGGTGATGTGAGGCGTCACCTCCAGGATCACGCCCGTGTTCTTGTACTCCACCGTGGCACGCGGCGCACCGCCGGCGCCCACGGCACCGGACCCCGCGTCGATGACGCGGATGGGCGTCTCCTCACCCACCTGGATGGTGGCGAGGCGGTGGTCCATGGTGCGCAGGACGGGCTTGGCCTGGATGTCGCTCAGGCTCACCGTCTGCAGCGCCTCGATGAACGAGATCAGGCTGAAGCGGCCGAGCACGATGGTGGACACGACCTCGAGGGCCGGCGCCTGCACGCGGTGATTCGCGTTGCCCAGCGCGGCGATGGACGCTCCGTCCAGCAGCACCACATCGTCGGACGTGGGCGTGCCGTCCGGCGTGAAACCCGTGACCAGCCGGTTGAACTGGGAGCCGCGACGGTCCTTCAGGTCGTACACCACGCCGTACGCCTCCAGGGCCGTGCGGTCGATGAACGCAATGGTCGCGGAGATGTCCACCTGCGGCGTCCGCGCGTCGAGCTGGGGGATGATCTCCCCGATGCGCTCGACCGAAGACTTCGTGTCCGTCACCAGCAGCGCGTTCGACGCCGTGTTAACGGTGACGCGGCCGACCTGGGGTGTGAGCAGGCCCTGCACGGCGGCCCGGATCGAGTCCGCACTGATGTACTGGATGCTGAACGCCTGCGTGACGGTCGGCTCTTCCCGCTGGCGCTGGCCGGCCCGGCCCATGTCCTCGACCAGGTACACGCCGCTGTTGAGCAGCCGCATGTTCATGTTGTTCGCCTCGAGAATGGCCTCGAGAGCCTGGTCCCACGGCACTCCGCGCAGCTCCGCCGTCACGGTCTTCGACTGGACGTCGGGCGCCGCGAGGATCGTCCGGCCGGCGTACTCGCTGAACACGGCCAGCACGTTGTTCACGGGCTCTGCCGAGAACGTCACGGTGACGGGCCGGGGCCGCGGCTGCTGGAACTGCACCTGCGTCTGCGGACCTGCCGGGCGCGTGCCCGGCTGCTGTGCCTGGGGATTGGTCGGGCGCGTGCCCGGCTGCTGCTGCACCGCCTGCGGCTCCTGCGCTACCGGCTGGGCCGCGGCAGCCGGTGCGGCCACGGGCGCGCCGATGGGAGCCGCCACCCGGGACGGTGCCTGCGACGGCGCCGTCGCCCGGTTGCCGAAGCCCTGGCTCCACGCCTCGAAGGCGCCGCCACGGTTCGGGAAGGTCACCCGGATGGTGCCGCCCTCACGGACCAGCTCGTACGTGGCCGGCCCGTCCAGCGCGATGACCACCCGCGCCACGTTGGGCTGGAACGGTGCAACGCGCAGCTCGCGGACGCCGCCACGGTTGAAGTTGCGCAGGTTGACGTTCGGCGGGCGCGACACGCCGTTCAGGTCGACGACGATGCGGCCGTCGTCCAGCATGAAGTGGCGTGGCGTAACATTCCCGTCGACGAGGATCACGACCTCGGTCCGGTCGGCGACGGGCGTGACGCTGAGCCCGGTCACCTGGGGCTCCGCAACGGCCGCTGCCAGCAAGAGCGCTATGAGCGGTGGCATCGGCTAGGCTCCTTCGCTATCTGGTTTGATGTGGAGGACTTCCTGTCTGCGGATCCCGAAATCCATTACGGAAAAGACCACGCGCGTCGGTCCGATGTCGATGACCGTCGCGTTGCCCACGGTGTCGCCGCGGCGCAACCGGTACTGCTTCTTCGCCGCGTCGGAGACGGCGACCACGCTGTTGGCCGGATCCTCGGAATACAGGATCATGTGCAGCGTCAGATCCGTGAACAGCGGACCCTGCGACTTCGCGGTCAGGGGCCGGAACGGGTCGCGACGCATGCGGCCTGCGTAGTTGAAAACCTCCCGCTCGAAGACGAGCTTCGGCTCGCTGGTGTTCGCTACCGGCTTGGCCGGTGCCTGTTGTGCGGCCGCTGGCGCTGCCAGTACGAGGGCAACCATCGGCACACGCACGAGATCAAGTACTCGCATTGGTCCTCGCGGGGTCGGTGTCGGCGATGGCCGGTTCGGGCATTACGTACACCTCGATCCGGAACGCAGCGCGCAGGGTCGGCGATGTCTCGCCGTCGGGCCTAGGCGTCTCAACGCTGATCTTCAGCTCGTGGGGCCGGACGATCCGGCTGAGGGAGCCAATGGCCGTGAGGTACTCGGCGATGTTGTGGTACTCGCCCAGCACCTGCAGCTCGAAAGTCTGCCTGGAGTAGAAGTCACCCTCCTGCTCGGTACCGGGCCGGATGACCGCCAGCTCGACGCTGTTCTCCAGGGCGCGCTCGGTGATCTGGTAGATCAGCCGGGGCACGTCCTCCCGGTGCGGGATGAGCTGCTCCAGGTGGCGTACATGCTCCTGGTAGATCGCCAGCCGGCGCGGCAGGTCCGTCCCGAACCGGGCGACCACGGCCCTCATGGCATCGTTCTGCGCGGCCAGCTTCTCGACCCTGGCCTCCAGCCGCTCCGCCTCGGCAGCCCGGGGCGTGTGCATGAAGTGCCAGTACGCGAATGCCAGTGCCAGCGGCAGGATGCCGACCAGGATCAGCTTCTGTTTCTTCGGGTCCTGTGGAAGCAGTGCCATCGTCAGTCCTCCAGCGCGGCCGCGCCGAAGAGCGGCGTGGTCGTGATCGCATCGGGCGGCGGGTCGCGGTAGCCGACCTCGAGCACGAAGTTGTGGACGGAACGCGTATCCAGCCGCTCCTGCACCGACGAGATGAGCCGCACCGCGTGCAGGAAGGGCGAGGCCTCCAGCTCATCCATGAACCGGGTCAGCGCGAAGGTGTTGCCCGCACGGCCTTCCACCTTGAAGCGGGGCTGGCCGGACTGGACGAACGCCTCGGTGACGTTGGTCAGCCAGATGTAGGCGGGCAGCGCGCCGCTGACCTCGTCCATGATGTGGGCCCAGACGTAACGGCCCGCATCGATGGTCTGGATGACCTGCATCTTCTGGGCGATGACGCCCTCCTGCGCCGCCAGCGAATCGCCCTGCGCCCTGAGTGTGGCGTAGCGGGCGGAGTCGCGGACCGCGGCCTGCAGGTCCGTGCGTGCGGTGTCCATCCGGGCGCTCGTCCCGAAGTGCAGCCAGCCGACGGTGGCCAGGCCAATGACCCAGGCGCCGATGATCAGGCCGAGGGTACGGTCGACCCTGGGTATGGCCAGCTTCCCGAGGGAGAGCGCACCGAGCCCGGGCAGCCCGCGTCGCGACGAGCGCTTCTGTGAACCCGGCAACAGGTTGATTTCGATCATGCTGCCTCGCTTATGACTTACGGAGGGCGAGTCCAATGGACAGCATGAGCGTAGGCGCCAGCTGTTCCATCGGGACGGCCTGCATCACTTCCGGACGGACTGCCACCCGCTGGAGCGGGCTCACTACTTCGGCGGGAACCGCCATGCGCGCGGCCACGACATCCACCATGCCGTTCACGCACGCGCCGCCGCCGGACAGGTAGACCCGGCGAACGCCCTCGCCGCCTGACTGCGCGACGATGAAAGCCGCCGCCCGCTCGATGGCGAGGACCAGCTCGTCCACCCTCTCCACCCGCAGCGACCGCAGCGCCGCACCGTCGGCGCGGCCCTGGATGATGTCCTCGGCCTGTTCGCTGGTGAGGCTGCGCGCGCGCTGCAGCGACTGCTGCAGACGCCGGACGCCGAACGGAACGTCACGCGTGAGGGCCGGCTCGCCATCCACCAGCAGATTCACGTTCGTGGTCTCGTGGCCGATATTGACCAGGGCGACCATCCCGTCCCGCACGTGCGGGTAGTTCCGGGTAAAGGCGTTGTGCAGGGCGAAGGCCTCGACGTCGATGACGTTCGGCTCGAGGCCGGCGTCGGACAGGAGGCTGAGCCGGTTCTCGATGAGCTCACGCTTTGCCGCCACCAGCAGAACGTCCATCTGGGGCGTGTCTGCATCGGGATCGAGGATCTCGAAGTCGAGCTGCACGTTCTCCATGTCGAACGGCACGTGCTGCTCCGCCTCCCAGCGGATCACCTCCCGTGCGTCGCCCTCGCTCATCCGATCCATGGGGATCTTCTTCACGATGACATCGTGACCCCCGACGGCGGCCATGACCTGGCGGCGCTTCAGGCCGGCCCCGTCCACCACGGAGCGGACGGTCTCGGCGACGA
>DATHVO010000128.1:0-3140 GCA_035461265.1 Longimicrobiales bacterium | reverse complement strand
CGGGACCGCCTGCAGTATCGCATGGGGTCGGCCGAGGTATGGCGGCCGCCTGGAGCGGTACCGGCGGAGGAACCGTCGGCCGACGACATCGTCCGGGCCCGCGTCGCCGCGCAGCTGGGGGAGTACAACGATTCCGTCGCCGGCGAAGCGGCCGCCCGTGCCCGGGCGACCGACTGGACCATCCCCGACGGAAGCGGTGGGAAATGGGGTGTCTCTCCGGGCTCCATCCACCTCGGGAGCGTCACGCTCCCGCTTCCGTTCGCCCTCGGTACTCCGCCCGGCCGGCGTGACGAGATCGCCGGCCGCGTCCGCTCCTGGACGGAGATCCAGGAACAGGCCGCCCGCGCCGAGGGACGCGAAGTGTTCGATGACCGCGTCCGTGCCATCCGCGAACGCACCGAACGCGACCGCGCACGCCGCAACGAGGCAACGAGCGGCGGAACGGATCCCCGCTGACCTTCCCCCGGGCTGCGCGCGGTTCGGTGGCCGGGACCCCGGCCGAACCGCATTCCAGCGAGGGCACGCGTGGTCTGCGAATTGCACGCCCAGACAGCAGCGCTCGAACTCCTGGAGGCTGCATGTTCCGTCGCGAACCCCGTCATCTCAACACCCTGGCCGTAAGTGTCGGAGCCGCCGCTGCGGCGGCAGCGGGCTTCGCTGCCATGGCTGTAACACGGGCACTCCGACGCCGCGCCGCGCGCGCATACCCGGACGGCACCGGGCTGGAAGGCGCAGCGGTCGAGGTGCTGCGTCGGGATTCCGACACGGGCTCCTGCGCCATTGACGTTGCGATCATCGCGCCGGGCATCCTGGAGCTGACGGGCGCCGTGCCCACCCGCCAGGTCGCGCACCGCGCCGCGGACCTCCTGCACGGCCTCCCAGGCGTGAGTACGGTGATCTCCCGGCTCCAGGTGGGAGCGCTGGAGGAGCGGCTGGCTGCGAACCGGGAGCGCCGGGCGAGTGGCGATCCGCGTACCCTGGAGCGTCACTGGTACGGCGTCCGCGTCGGTACCGGCCGGCGGCGCCAGTCACCCGCCACGGAGCCGGATCGCCCGGACGACTCCCTCGCCCGCCGGACCCGGCAACTGGACGCCGGACTGGACGACGTGCCGGGACGGACCGGCCGCTACGGTGCCGATGGAGGGCCGCCCCTCTAGGCCGGCGCGCCAGCCGAGTTGACGAAGCCGTTCGTGCGCGGCTAACCTAAGCGATTATCCTGCGCACGAGTGGACGATGACAGAGCCCCTTCCGGCACAGTACGACCCCGCATCCATCGAGACCCCGCTCTACCGTGAATGGGAGGAGCGTGGCTACTTCCGTGGCGATGCGACCCGCGTGAACACGGGGGATGCGGACCCCTACGTCATCGTCATCCCACCGCCGAACGTGACGGCCGTGCTGCACATGGGTCACGGTCTGAACAACACCATCCAGGACGTGCTGACGCGCTGGCGGCGCATGCAGGGCAGGGAGGCGCTCTATCTGCCCGGGACGGACCATGCCGGCATCGCGACGCAGAACGTCGTGGAGCGCCTCATCGCACAGGAGGGCCTGAGCCGGAAGGACCTGGGACGTGATGCGTTCGTCGAGCGGGTCTGGGACTTCGTCGACCACACGGGCACCACCATCCTCGAGCAGCTCCGGGCCATCGGCTGCTCCTGTGACTGGACGCGGACACGCTTCACTCTGGAGCCGGACCTGTCACGCGCCGTGCGGGAGGTCTTCGTCCGGCTGTACGAGAAGGGCCTGATCTATCGGGGCAACTACATCATCAACTGGTGTCCGCGCTGCCTCACTGCCCTGTCGGACGAGGAAGCGGAAGCGACGGAGAGCGCCGGACGCCTGTACCACCTGCGGTATCCCGTTCCCGGCGAGGCGCCGGCGGGGTCGCCACGACTGCCCGACGGGCGGGCATACGTCGTCCTGGCCACCACCCGCCCGGAGACCATGCTGGGCGACACTGCCGTCGCGGTGCACCCGGACGACGCGCGCTACGCCGGCCTGGTCGGCCGGCACGTGTCCCTCCCCCTCGCGGAAAGGGATCTGCCCGTCATCGCCGATGACTACGTCGATCCGGACTTCGGCACCGGCGTGGTGAAGATCACGCCGGCGCACGATCCGAACGACTTCGATGTGGCCGGTCGACACGGCATCCCGCCGTTGAACATCATGACGCCGCAGGCGACCCTCAATGATGAGGTCCCTGCGGAGTTCCGCGGCCTGGACCGTTTCGAGGCACGACGTCGAATCGTGGCAGCGCTGGAGGAGCGGGGACTGGTCGAGAGGATCGAGGAGCACACGCACTCCGTCCCCCACTGCTACCGCTGCCACACGGTGGTGGAGCCCCGACTCTCGGAGCAGTGGTTCGTGTCCATGCGTCCCCTGGCAGAGCCGGCGCTGGCCGCGTCACAGGAGGGAAGGGTTCGCTTCACGCCCGACCGCTGGACCAAGGTCTATGAGCACTGGCTCGAGAACATCAGGGACTGGTGCATCTCCCGGCAGCTCTGGTGGGGCCACCGTATCCCGGTCTGGTACTGCCGCGCGGACGGGTGCGGAGCCGTCATCGTGGAGAGGCAGGACCCCACCGCGTGTCCGAGTTGTGGAGGTGCCCGGCTCGAGCAGGACCCCGACGTCCTCGACACCTGGTTCTCGTCGTGGCTGTGGCCGTTCTCCACGCTCGGCTGGCCGGACGACACCGCTGATCTCCGGGCCTTCTATCCGACGCACACCCTCGTGACCGCGCCCGAGATCCTCTTCTTCTGGGTCGCCCGCATGGTGATGGCGGGGTACGAGTTCATGGGCGACGCTCCGTTCTCCGACGTCTATCTTACGGGTACGGTCCGGGACATGAAGGGCCGGAAGATGTCGAAGTCGGTGGGCAACGGCATCGATCCCCTGGAGGTCGTTGATCTGTACGGTGCCGATGCCCTCCGTTACACCGTGATCTCCAGCGTCGGCTTCGGCACCGACGTGCACATGGACCCCGAGAACCTCGACGCGTCGTTCAGTCCGGGGCGCAACTTCGCGAACAAGATCTGGAACGTCGCCCGGTTCGCACTCCTCAACCTGGGCGGCGAGCCGGCGCCGGCGGCGGAGGACGTGGCGGGGGACCTGGAGCTGGCGGACCGCTGGATCCTCTC
>DATHVO010000127.1:0-14009 GCA_035461265.1 Longimicrobiales bacterium | reverse complement strand
AAGGCACCGTCGTGTGGTTGGGCTGGCAGGATGCTCGCACGGTCCGCTTCGTCTCCGTGGAAAGCACGCGCACGGCGCTGCACAGCGTGCCTGCCGGAGGCGGCGCACGCACGCGCCTCGCCGGCCTCGGGCCGGAGATCTTCCAGTCCGTGAGCTTCTCCCGGGACGGCGGCACGTTCGCCGCCCCGGCCAGCACGTCGTCGCACCCGGCCGAAGTCTACATCGGCTCGGTGCGGGACCGCCGTCTCCGCCGGCTGACGGCGCACAACGCGTGGCTCGCCGACGTGCGTCTCGGGCGCCAGGAGACCATCACGTACACGGCGCGGGACGGCTGGCGCATCGACGGCATCCTCGTGCACCCGGTGGATGCGCAGCCCGGCGTACGGGCGCCGCTGGCCGTACTCCCCCACGGCGGACCCGAGGGCATCGATTTCGACGGCTGGGGCACGAACGCGCTGTACCCGGCCCAGCTGCTCGCCGGCGCGGGCTACGCCGTCTTCCGGCCCAACTACCGCGGCAGCGGCGGGCGCGGCGTGCTCTTCTCCCAGGGCGACCATCGCGACCTCGGCGGCCGCGAGTTCGACGACGTGCTCGACGGCATCGACTTCCTGCACGAGCAGGGCATCGCCGACCGCGACCGCGTGGGCATCAGCGGCACGTCCTACGGCGGCTACTTCTCCGCGTGGGCCGGCACACGGCATTCGGATCGGTTCCGCCTCGCCATGCCCTTCGCGGGAATCTCCAACTGGATGTCGTTCATGGGGACGACGGACATCCCGTACGAGATGGCCATCGTCCACTGGGACCTGTGGCCCTACGAGCATCCGCTGCTCATGTGGGAGCGGTCGCCCGTCGCGCACATCTCGAATGCGCGCACCCCCATGGTAATAGGGCACGGCCTGGTCGATGACCGCGTGCACCCCGAGCAGATGATGCAGCTCCACCAGGCCCTGCGCCTGCGTGACGTACCCAGCGAGCTGGTGCTCTACCCGCGGGAGCCGCACGGCCTGCTCGAGCGGCAGCACCAGCTGGACTACATGCGACGGATCCTCGACGCCTTCAACCGGTACGTCAGGCCAGCGTCGCCGCCGGCCACGGACTGAGGAGCGGGAGTGCGGCGCACCCGAACTCAGCTCGAAGGCGCGCCGGGAATGACGAGGGCTGCCGCGGGGGAGCCGGGCCAGGAGGGTCGGCTCCCCTGCCGCGTTCAGGGAATCGCCAGCTCGGGCGGGTACGGCCGGAAATAGGCCTGTCGGTCGAGGTACGGCTCGCCGAAGCGCAGCGACCAGCTCCGCAGCAGCAGCAGTGCGGCGGCGAGGCGGGCCCGCCCCGCCCGCATCTCATCGAGCTGCTCGAGGAAGAACGCCCGCTCGCTTGCGCTCAGGCCGCCGGAGACGTGGCCGAAGACGTGGGTGAGGGCGTTGATGTGCGACCGGACCCGTGCAGGCCGCGCGAGTGCCCGGGCGAAAGTCGCCCGGTATTCGGCAATGGTGTCCTCCCACGGCCGTTCGGCGACGCCGGCGACGACGCGGCCGAGGGCGCGGGCGTGCTCCTGGTGATACGCCATGAGCACGTACTTGTACGACGCGTGGAAGCCGACGAGCGCGCTCCGGCTGCGCGCGGCCTCGACGTCCCGCAAACGCGCGAGTCCGAAGAGGAGGGTGAGGAAGCGCTCCCTGAGGGCCTGGTCCCGGAGGCGCCCCTCGTCCTCGATGGCGGCGTCGGGGAATCCCGCCAGCACCGCCCCGCCGAAGGCGCCGGGGCCCTTGCCCAGGACGCCGCCATCCTCGCCCTCCGCGTAGATCTTCACGTCGGAGATCCCGCAGGAGGGGGACCTGTTCTTCAGCAGGAAACCGTCCGTCGCGGGGAGGCCGGACAGAAACGTGCCTGCGAACTGGCGCATCTCCGCCGTGACGTCCCGCCCGGTCTTCGGCTGGAACACGTGCAGCTCGCCCGTCCGCGGCCGGACGAGGCGAATGGGCGGACGCGGGACACCCAGGCCGATTTCGACCTCCGGGCACACCACCACGAGATCGCACCACGCAGCCAGACGCTGCACGAAGTCGTCGCGGATGACCTGGGCGTTGTAGCGCACGGCATCGAAGCCGAGGCACTGCGACACGACAAGGGCGGGACGGGCGAACGCGCTGTCCGTCGTCATGCCAGCTCCTCCACCGCCGCGAGGTAGTCCCGCCGCGCCGCCTGCAGTTCCACGATGGCGTTCGGCAGCGGGCGGGGGTCGCCGTCGGACTCGGGTACCCAGCGGCGCAGCCACGCGCCGTCCGGGTCGTGCGACCGGCCCTGGGCCACCGGATTGAACACGCGGAAGTACGGTGCGTTGTCCACACCGAGACCGGCCGCCCATTGCCAGTTGCCGATGTTGCTCGCGGCATCGCCGTCGAGGAGCAGGTGGCGGAACACCTGCTCGCCCTTCTTCCAGTGGACGCCCAGGTGCTTCGCGAGGAACTGCGCCGCGACCATCCGCGCCCGCCCGCTCATCCAGCCCGTCGCCCGCAGTTCCCGCATGGCCGCGTCCACCACGGGGATGCCCGTGACGCCATCGCGCCAGGCGACGAAAGCGGCGTCGTCGTTGCGCCACGGAAACGCGCGGAACTTCGCATCCATCGGCTCGTCGGCAAGCCCGGGACGGTGGTGGAGCAGGTCCGCCATGAAGTCGCGCCAGGCGAGCTCCATGATCCACTTGCGGGGACCCTCCCCACGGCGGGCACGGACGCGATGGAAGGCCGTGCGCGGAGAGAGGGCGCCCAGGGCGAAGTCGATGGACAGGCGCGCGCCGCCGCTCCCGTCCAGGCGATCGCGTGTCGCGGCGTAGTCGTCGAGGCGCGCCTCGACGAAATCCTCGAGCCGCTGCAACGCGGCGCCCTCGCCCGCCTCGGGTAGAGGCACATCCGACTCAGGCCGCGGCACGGCGCCCGCCTCCATCCCCGCGGGCAGCTCCAGCCCGCGCAGCGCCGGCGGCGGCTCCAGCGGACCGGGCACGGGCAGCTCCGACCACCGGCGGAACCACGGCGTGAAGACCGAGAAGGAGCGCCCGTCCCGGGTCAGGACCGAACCCGGCGGCTGCACGTACAGGCCGTCGTGCAGCGTGAGGACCGCGCCCGCACGCATCAGTGAGATGGCGGCTTCGTCATCCCGGTGGACGCCGTACGGCGTGTGGCTCCGCAGAGCGTGGACTTCGCCCGCACCGAGACGCTTCGCCAGCTCGGGGAGAACCACGGACGGGACGCCGGACCGCACGATGAGCTCGGCGCCGCGGGCACGCCATTCCCGTCTGAGGGCTTCGACGCCCCGGCAGAACAGCGCCCGCCGCCGGACCGACGTGCCCGCGAGGATGGCGGTGTCCAGGACCACCACACCCGCCGCCGGCGCGCCGGACTGCGCCGCGGCGGTGACGGCAGCGTGATCGTGCACGCGCAGATCGCCCCGGTGCCACACCAGCACAGAGCTCATGATGGCCGCCTGCGCCACCAGCGCTTCTCGAGATGCCGGAGGGCGACGCGCGCGGCGTTGCGGCCCGATGCCCCCATGATGCCGCCGCCGGGATGGGTGCTCGCACCGCTCAGGAAGAGACCCCGCAGGTGCGTCGCGTAGCTGGCCATTCCGGCGAAGGGCCGCAGCGCGAACATCTGCGACACGCTCATCTCGAGATGCATGACGTTGCCGCCGTACAGCCCCAGCTCGCGCTCGAGCCATGCCGGATGCTGGAACAGGCTGCCCACCACGCGGTCCCGCGTGCCCGGCGCGTACGCCTCGAAGGCGTCGAGGATGGAGTCTGCCACCGACTCCCCGATCTCATCCCAGCTCCCCTCCGCAAGGCGGTGCGGAAAGTACTGCGCCCAGAGCCACAGCACTTCGCCGCCTGGGGGGGCCAGGGTATCGTCCACGGCGGAGAAGGTCATGGCCACGATTGGCGGATCGGATGACGGCCGTCCCCGGAGGTAGTCGGCGTACGCAGCATCGATCTGGCGCCGGTCCCGGCAGAGGAGCTGGAGACCGATTCGCGCGTCCGGGGTGGGACGGGCGGCGTAGCGGACCGGTCCGTCCAGGGCCAGCCGAAGGATGGCACCGAAGCCGTTCCCCACGCGCATTGTCGAGGCGCCGGCCGGCCGGTGCTCGGCCGGCAGGAGGGCGTGGAACGTTTCGACGGCATGACACGCGGCAATGACGGCGCGGGCCGTGTAGGTCCGCCCCCGGACGACCACGCCCTCGGCACGCCCGTCCCGGACAACGATGCGATCCACGCCTGCGCCCGTGTGCACCTCGCCGCCGTGCGCCTCGATGTGGCGACGGAGGGCCGTGGTGAGCATACCCGAGCCGCCTCTCGGCCGGGCGACGCCGCCCTCGTGGTAGAGGGGCTGCCATAGCAGGAAGGGCGCGCCCAGCGGCTCGAAGGGCGGCGGCCCCGACTGCGCCGCCATCCACACCAGGGCGGCACGCAGCTTCTCCTCGCTGAAGTACGTCGTGGCGATGTCGCCGTACGGCTGGACGATCTCTGCCACCGCACGCTTCCAGTCGCTCCGCATTCCCCTGCTGAACGCGAAGCGCCGACCCAGCTCCAGCGGCCCGGGCGCAGCCAGGAACGAGTCCCGCACCATGAGCGCGAAGGGACGCCAGCGCTCGCAGAACGCGCGGTACGCCTCGCCCTGCCCCGGGTACTTCGTCTCGAGGTGCTCCGCGGTTCGGTCCAGGTCGCGGTAGATGAAGAACGAGTCGCCGTCCTCGAACGGTGCGAAGAACAGCGGGTCCAGGTCGATGTAGTCGAGGCCGTACCGGTCCAGACCCAGCTCCTCCGGTATGGGAGTCAGCCGGATCAGGATGTGGGCGCTGCCGCCGAGATCGAAGCGGTATCCCGGGACGCGCTCCTCCGTGGCCACCGCGCCGCCCACCCGGTCCTGCTTCTCGAGGACGCACACCCGCTGCCCCGCCTGGGCGAGGTAGGCCGCCGCGACCAGGCCGTTGTGGCCCGCACCGACGACGATTGCGTCATAGTCAGTCATGGGCGAGGGCAGTGGCGCGTCTCGGCGACGCATTGAGTGCAGGGCCCAGGAAGAGCAGCACGCCCTGGACCACCAGCAGGTTCGTCACCAGGAAGAAGACCGCCTCCTCCACCGGCAGCCCGAGGAGGTGAAGACCCGTCGTGGCGGACGGCGAGATGCTCCACACACCGGCGCCGATGGCCACCCGGTCCGCAACCCACAGGTAGACCGTGGGTACCGACACCGCCGCGACGAAAGTGCGTGGCGCGCGGGCCACACGTCCTGCGACGAAGGCCCACTGCGCCGCGAGCACGGGTGACGCCCACACCAGGATCAGCCCGAGATAGAGACCGGACGGCCAGGTGAGCGCGAACACGCCGGCGGCGGTGGCCAGTGCGTATGCGGCGAGACCGAGACGACGCACGCTCCCCTGCCCGGCGAGCAACCGGCCGGGCGCCGGACCGGATGAGCCCACGGCGTCCAGACGCGGGGTAGGCCCGGAGAGCGCCGGCGAATTGAACAGGCCCCGCGCACCGAACAGGCCGCGCGTCAGGATGTGGTAGAGCCACGCGCCAGCGACGAGGGGCTGAAGCACGAAGAAGAGATACTCCTCCACGGGCACGTAGCCGATGGTGCCGATGACACGGTCGGCTCCGTACCACCACACGCCGCGGTAGACCAGGTAGTTGTCCCACGGCGTGGTATACACCAGGGCGATGGCGGCCACGGCAGGCAGAGTCCACAGTGCACGCGGTCCGAAACGCTCCGCTGCCCGCGACAGGACCGAGGGCAGGGCGAGCAGCGGCGGCAGGATGAAAATCGCGTGGAAGGCGAGATACGTCATGCGCCCACGGTGACTGCCGCACTGCGCCGGGCAAAGGCCGACGGGTGAGGCACGATGCGGTCGAGGACGCGCGCGGACTGCAGGACGCCGGGTACGCCACCGCCGGGATGCGTGCCGGCGCCCACGAAGTACAGCCCGCCGACGTCGTCCGACTCGTTGTGGTAACGGAAATAGGCGGACTGCGTCAGCACAGGCTCGGGTCCGAAGGCGGAGCCGTCCACGGAGCGCAGGTCGTTCTCGAACTCGCGGGGCGTCAGCATCCGCGAGGTCACCATGGAGGACCGCAGTCCCGGCAGCAGCCGGGACTCCAGGGCCGACGCGATGCGGTCGAAGTAGGGGCCGGACTCCGTCCGCCAGTCGATCCCCGACCGGTTGTTCGGAACGGGCGACAGTACGTAGAAGGCCTCGTGCCCCGGCGGGGCCATGGACGGATCCGAGCGCGTCGGGGCATGCAGATAGAGGGAAAAATCCTCCGCCAGAACCCGGCGCCGGAAGATGTCGTCCAGCAGGTCACGGTAGCGCGGACCCAGGACGATGGTGTGGTGCGCCAGGCCGGGGTAGACGCGGTCCGTGCCGAAGTACCCGACGAAGAGACCCATGGACTGCCGCACCCGCCGCAGCCGCCGGTCCGTGTGCCGGCGGCGGTGGGCAGGATCGATCATCCGGCCGTAGACGTACGACGGATCTGCATTGCTCACCACCACGTCCGCCGGCAGGACCTCGCCGGACGAAAGCTCAACGCCGGAGACGCGGCCAGCCGAGACCGCGATGCGTTCCACGGGCGAGTTCAGGCGAAGCTCCACCCCCTGCTCCTCGAGCAGGCGGACCAGCCCGTGCACGATGGCGGTGGTCCCGCCCCTGGCGAAGTGCACTCCCCACTTCCGCTCGAGCCAGTGGATGAGGAGGTAGATGGACGTCGTGCTGAACGGGTTCCCGCCAACAAGGAGCGGCTCGAAGCTGAAGGCCTGCCGCAGGCGCTCGTCGCGGATGTAGGAGGACACGACGCTGTACACCGAGCGATGGCTGCCCAGCCGCATCATCTGCGGCAGCACCCGCAGCATGTCCGCCGGTCGCGTGAAGGGGCGGTCCGCCAGACCCTCGTACCCCACCTCGAAGATGCGCCGGGCATGCCGGGCGAGGCGGCGGTAGCCATCCACGTCCCGGGGCTCGAAGGCCGCGATCTGCGCCAGCAGCCGGTCGTCGTCACCGACGTAATCGAAAACGCTCCCGTCGTGAAAGAGGATCCGGTAGAAGGGGTCCACCTCCATCAGCTCGTAGTAGTCCCGGGAGTCCCGGCCCGACAGCGCGAACAGCTCGTCCAGCAGGTACGGCGCCGTGATCACCGTCGGGCCCGCGTCGAACGTGAAGCCGTCCTGCCGGAACACGCGGGCCCGCCCGCCCGGCTGGTCCAGCGCCTCCACCACCACCACGCGGTAGCCCCGCGCGCGCAGGCGGACCGCTGCCGCCAGCCCGCCGAACCCGCTTCCCACCACCACGGCCCGGCCACTCACGCTCCCCCTCGGGGGAGGGCCGGTTGCCGCGACCGGAGCAGCACCCTCAGCTCCGCAGCATCGGCGACGAGCTGCACACCCGCTTCCTCCAGGTCCGTGCGCCGCGCTGCGGCACCCGCACCACCCACCACCACACCCACCGTCGCCGGCAGCGCGGCACGGATACGTGCCACCTCCGCCACCATCCTGTCTCCATCGTCGTCCGTCACCACGCTCAGCGCCACGAGCGTCGCACCCACCTCCAGCGCCGCGTTCACAACCTCCGACGCCGGCAGCGACGTCCCCAGGTACGTCACCCGCCAGCCTTCGTCCAGGGCGACTACGTTCACCATCAGCGCACCGAACTCGTGCTGCTCGCCCTCCACCGTCGTCACCAGCATCACCGGCGAGCCCGCCGGCGCCTCGTACGCCGCCAGCAGCCACGTCACCACCCGCCGGGCCGCCACCGAGACCACGTGCTCCTGTGCGGGGCTCAGCTGCCCCTGGTGCCACTTCTCGCCAACCTCACGCAGCAGCGGCAGCAGCACTTCATCCATGAACTCCCCGGGACGTAGCGATACGACCGCCCGCATCAGCGTCGCATACACCGCCTCCCCGTCCAGCCGCTCCGCCGCCGCGATGCTGCGCGAACGGTACCACACACCGTGCTCCTGCGGCTCCGGCGATCGAACATCCTCCGCCGCCAGCCGCTCCAGCTCCGCCATGGGCAATGTCGCCACCTGCGAGATACTGCGCCCCGACTCCGTCAACTGGCGCAGCACCCGCAGCCGCGCAACGTCCGCGTCGCTATACAGCCGCTGGCCGCCCGACGTCCGCCTCGGCTGAACCACGCCGTAGCGCCGCTCCCACGCACGCAACACGTGCAGCGACACGCCCGTCCGCCTGGCAACCACCCCGATGGGGTGGAGTGCCCCCCCGTGCTCCTGGCGCTCATCATTCTCGTTCATGCGGCCAAACCTACGCCCCACCCCGGCACGTGTCAAGCTTTTGTCCAGTTAATCCCTTGACATAAGCTAGTTGATCGCTGTACAATGTTCGACGTGAGTTCGACAACAGGAGGCGGGTTTGGCGGGGTGGTCGACAGCAGAGGCGGCAGGCGGACGGACACGTCGAGGTTCGGCGACGGGTGCGGGCGCTGACGGTAATGGCGGACTGCGCGTGCCAGGTGGCGGGCCGGTGCTCAGCGCGGCGAGGGGCGCGCTGGCCGGCCGTCTGGAGACTGCGGGCCTCGTGGTCCTGTTCGGCTTCACGGCGATGGCGGTGGTGGGCTATGCGGTGTTCGGGCGTGACCCGTCGCGGCTGGCGGGCATGCCGGCCTGGACGGCGGCGTTCTATGCCCGGTCCTTCGGGTTCTTCGCGCTGGGTCACGTCTGGCTGGCGATGACTGTGCTGGGGGCGGTGCTGGCGGTTCGGGTGGGCTGGCGCTGGCTGGCGGCGTTCGTCCCGCTGTATCTGATCAGCCTGGGCAGCGAGCTGGCCGGGACGACGTGGGGGATTCCCTTCGGCGCGTACCGGTACAGTGCCCTGCTCTCTCCGATGTGGCTGGACCGTGTCCCCGTGGTGATTCCCATGAGCTGGTTCTTCATGGCGCTGCCGTCGTATGCGCTGGCGGCCCGGGCATCGTCCTCGGCGTGGGCGCGGGTGGGACTGGCGTCGCTGATCCTGCTGGCGTGGGACCTGGCGCTGGATCCGGCCATGAGCTACGCGACGCGGTACTGGGTCTGGGCGGACACGGGTCCGTACTACGGCATGCCGTGGCTGAACCTGTTCGGCTGGTATGTGACGGGCGTGGTTCTCATGGCTGTGCTGGCGGCGCTGCGGGCTGAGGAGTGGACGTCGCGGATCAGCCTCCGCTGGTGGGCGCTGTTCTACGGCGCAAACCTCGTCATGCCTCTGGGCATGTGTGCGGCGGCCGGGCTGTGGGGCGCGGTGGTGGCGACGCTGGCGGTGCTTGCGATCCTGACCGTGCCCCTGCTGCGCGCAGGTAGGCTGGCCGGCTGGTCCGGTTCAACCGGGAGTGGCGGGCAGTGACGCGGACAACGACAAGGGGCGCGCGGGGCATCCCGTCTGTCCCCGCCCGCCCGGACAAACCGGCGGGGCAGGCGTTCGCGGAAGATGCCCGGGCTGCGCTGGGCGAGCTGTACGGCCGGCTCCGGGAGTCCGGCTGCGCCGCGCCGTCGGAGGTTGTCGGGCAGGCCATCCGTCCGCTCCTGTCGCTGGCCGGTGGGCGGGCGCTCGGCGTGGCGGAGGACGAGTCGTTCTGGGCGGCGACCGGCGCCGTGCAGCTCGCGCACGAGGCATCGCTGGTGCACGACGACGTGATCGACGGTGCCTCCATCCGCCGGTCGCGGCCGACGCTCGCGGCGGCGCGGGGGGTGGCCGTCGCCCTGGTGGAGGGGGACCATCTGCTGACGACGTCGTACCGTCTCGCTGCGACGACGGGGTCCCCGGGCTTCGTCCGATATTTCGCCTGGGCGGTGGAACGGACCGTAGCGGGGGAGAAGCTGCAGGGGCGCAGCGCGGGCACGGTGCTGGACGAGCGGGAGTACCGCCACATCGTCGGAATGAAGTCGGGCGAGCTGCTGGGCTGCGCACTCGCCGCGGCGCCGCTGGTGGCGGGGGACGCCCGGGCCGCGGACTTCTACGCCCTGGGCAGGCGGATCGGGATCCTCTACCAGATGCTGGACGACCTGCTCGACTACTGCCCCGACGGCGACACGGGCAAGACGCCCCTCGCGGACTATCGGCAGGGGAGGTGGACGTGGCCCCTGACCGAACTGCCCGGAGTGGAGTTCGGGCACGACGCGGCGGAGATCGCGCGCCGGTTCGCATCGCCGGATGGATCGGCTGGCTCCCGGACATCGCCGCTGCGGCGCTGCCTCCAGAGGTTCGGGCACGAGGCGATGAGCGTCCGTACCGCGATTGCCGTGAACATGCCGAGGGATGAGGCGCTGACGGGCCTGGTTGCGGCGTGGGAGGACCGGGCGGAGGAGGTGGTCCGGGACGCCGAAGCCGCCGAGGTCCGTCGCGAACTGCTCGCCTCCCTCGCCGACCGGGCCGCTCTCGCGGACGATCTCGATGGATACTTCCGGCACCACAGCCGGTCGTTCTCCTTCGCCGCCCGGTTCTTCCCGCCGGCCTTCCGCCGGAGCATCGCCGGACTGTATGCCTTCTGCCGGATCACCGACGACATCGCTGATGAGGCGGAGGGCTCTGACGGCGTGGGCGTCCGCATGGCGCGGCTGGAGCTTTGGCTGGAGCTCGCCCGCAGGGCCTACCACGGCGGGCGGTCCGGGATCGGGATCCTCGACACCGTGATGCCGGAAGCCTCCCGGGCCGGCGTGCCGTTCCGCTACGCCGAGGAGCTGGTGGAGGGCATGCGCATGGACCTGCGTGGGGACCGCCCGGCCGACATGGGCGACCTGCGCGTATACAGCTACCGCGTTGCCGGCGTGGTGGGCCAGTGGGTGACGCGGCTGTGCGGGGTACACGACGACCGCGTGCTGGAACGGGCGGCCGCCCTCGGCCACGCCATGCAGCTCACCAACATTCTCCGCGATGTCGGCGAGGACCTGTCGCGGGGCCGGGTATACCTGCCCGCCGCGGAGCTGGCGAGGCACGGTGTATCCGAGGCGGACCTGCGCGCGGCGCTGGCGGGGGGCGGGCTGCCCGCCGGCTACCCGCGTCTCATGGAAAGCCTCATGGCGCGCGCCGACGAGGACTACGCCCTCGCCCTCGCCGCGACGCCGGCCCTGCCCTGGCGGCTGCGCCACGCCGTCCGGGTGGCGGCCCACGTGTATCGCGGCATTCACGCCGCGCTGCGGGACGCCGGCCACGACAACCTCCGGCACCGGGCGCGCACGACTGGACCCGTCCGGCTCCGCCTCGCGGCGCGAGCCCTTGCAGGCCTGCCGGTGGCACCTGGCGCATCGCCCACAACCTCCGTCCCCGCCCGCCTAGCCACCGGGGCGCGGTCGGCTGCACGGGCCCGGGCGGCGGCCGGCGGGACCGCCACGGCGCTGCTGCTGGCTGTGCTGCTGGCCGGAACCGCCCTGCGGGGACAGGCCGGGCCCGTCCACACCGCGCCCAGACACCCCGCGTCCACACCGGCTGCGGCCGCATCACCGGTCGCCGGCAGCGCGGCACTGGACCGCGTGCGGGCGCTTTTCTTTGCCGCCGTGGACGATGGAGCCGCCATCGACGACGGCTTCGCCGCCCTTGCCGAAGCCCGCTCTGGGGCGCTTGCGGAGCGCCCGCCGGACGCCCTCCTCCTTGCCTACGACGGGGCGCTCACCATGCTCCGGGCAAAGCACGGGACGTGGCCGCCGTCCCGGCTGCGGGCCGTCCGCGACGGCCTCGAGCGGCTGGACGCGGCCGTCGCCCTCGCCCCGTCGGACGTGGAGGTGCTGTACCTGCGCCTCGTGAACACACACTACCTGCCCGGCTTCTTCGGCCGCCGGGACACCGCCCGCGCCGACCTGCGCGCCGTGCAGGTGCTGCTGCCGCATGCACCGCCGACCCTGCCCGCCGCGCTCCGCGACGCCATCGCCGGCTTCGTGCAGGATCATGCCGGCTGACACGATGCGCGCCACGTCCACCGGGAGAGCATCCGCCACCGGCGCCGAGACCCACCGGGACGCGCCGCCCTCACGCTATTCGGAATCCGCGTTTCGCGCCTTCGACCTGTTCTTCCAGCCCTGGCGCGCACGCCGCCTCCGGACTGCACCCCCGGTCGGGCTGCCCCGTCAGCTGCCGGCGGACCGCCCGCTCGTCATGGTGGCGAACCACACCAGCTGGTGGGACGGCTTCCTGCTCCGCGATGTCCACCGCGCCCTCCGGCCGGGAGCGCCCATGTATACCCTCATGTCGGCGACGGAACTGCGCCGGCGGCCGTTCTTCCGGCTGCTGGGTGCGGTCCCCGTGCATGAGGGCTCGCCCGCCGGCACGCTGCACATGCTGCGGTCGCTCCGGCGCTGGACCGCCGTACGGGCCGACGCATCCATCATCGTCTTCCCCCAGGGCCGAATCGGACCGTCCGCCCGGCGGCCTCCCGGGTTCCGGCGGGGCGTGGAGCTCGTCGTCAGGGCGGTGTCGCCCTGCCACGTGTTGCCCGTGGCGCTGCACGTGGAGGCGCTGAACCACGCGGCGCCCACGGCATTCATCGTCGCTGCTCCCGTCATCGACGCCGCTACGGAATCCGAGGGCCGCGCGTCGGTCCCCGCCCTCGAGGCCGCCATCACGTCGCGGCTGGACGCACTGGCGGCACTTCTCAACGAGTACGGCGAGGATGCCGTGCACCGCCTCCCGGAGATCGCATGAACGAACACGTCATCCTGGTGGATACCGACGACGTCGCCATTGGAACGACGGAAAAGCAGGCAGCCCACGTGACGGGCGCCCTGCACCGGGCGTTCTCCATCTTCGTCCTCGACGATGCGGGCCGGATGCTCCTCCAGCGCCGCGCCATCACGAAGTACCACAGTGGCGGCCTCTGGTCGAACACCTGCTGCAGCCATCCGCGACCCGGCGAATCCACCACGGTCGCTGCGCAACGGCGGCTCTTCGAGGAGATGGGCTTCCACTGCCCCCTGGAGGTCGCCTTCTCGTTCGTCTACCGCGCCGACGTGGGAGGCGGACTCATCGAGCACGAGTACGACCATGTCTTCATCGGCCGGTTCAATGGCGAACCGGCGCCGCACCCGGACGAGGTGGACGACTGGCGGTGGATCGATGTGCCCGCCCTGCGCCGGGAGGTGCGGGAGCGTCCGGGGCGCTTCACGTACTGGTTCCACGTCGCATTTGATGAGCTGCGCGCCAGGGGCGTATTATGACGGCACGACCGCGACGACGGAGTGCGCACCATGCCCATGACCAGCAGGAACCCCGCCACGGGTGAAGTCCTCACCACATACGACGAGCACGGGCCCGCAGAGGTGGAGGACCGCCTCGCCCGTGCCGCCCGCGCCTTCGAGAGCTACCGATCCACCAGCATGGACGAGCGCTCCGGCTGGATGCGCGTCGCCGCCGACATACTCGAGAGGGAGAAGGCGGAGCTCGGGCGTCTCATGACTCTCGAGATGGGCAAACCCATCGGCGCCGCCATCGCGGAGGCGGAGAAATGCGCCTGGGTGTGCCGCCACTACGCGGACCACGCGCCGGAGCTCCTCGCCGACGAGCCGGTGGACACGGGGAGGGCAGCCAGCTTCATCCGTTACCAGCCCATCGGGCCGGTCCTTGCCGTCATGCCGTGGAACTTCCCCTTCTGGCAGGTTTTCCGCTTCGTGGCCCCCGGCCTCATGGCGGGGAACGTCGGCATCCTGAAGCACGCGTCCAACGTCCAGGGCTGCGCGCTGGCCATCGAGGACATCGTCCGCCGCGCGGGCTTCCCGGGCGGCGTCTTCCAGGCACTCCTCGTGAGGTCCGATGCCGTGGAGGACATCATCCGCGACGACCGCATCCGCGCCGTGACCCTCACGGGCAGCGAGGGCGCCGGCGCCGCCGTGGCGCGCGTCGCCGGCGAATGCATCAAGAAGACCGTCCTCGAGCTCGGCGGCAGCGACCCCTTCATCGTCATGCCCGGCGCCGACATCCCGAAGGCCGCAGCCACCGCAGTGACGGCACGGACCATCAACAACGGCCAGTCGTGCATCGCCGCCA